>NZ_JBHSAB010000004.1:47630-254601 GCF_042649825.1 Legionella dresdenensis
GCGTGGCACTGTATCACAGGCTTCGAGACAGCGCTAAAGCGCTTCCTCAGCCCGAACGATATTGTGAAATGTAGAAATTTAATTCCTTAGCTTGACGGCTATGGGCTTTACAGCCCAACACTCAAACCCAACCTACTTGCCGATACAGAAGCTTGAAAAAATTTTCCCGAGCAGATCATCTGAGCTGAACTCACCTGTTATTTCACACAGAGCCTGATGAGCCAGCCGCAAATCTTCCGCAAGCAATTCGCCGGCACGATACTCGGATAACTGTTGTTCGCCGTTTTTCAAAAGATCCAAAGCTTTATCAATAGCATGCAAATGCCGGCGGCGGGCAATGAATTTTCCTTCAGCGGGCTGATAACCAACCAGTGCTTTGATTTTTTCTGTTAGCAGGGCGACGCCATTGCCTGTTTTGGCTGACAAATAAATTGAATTCTCGGTAACAGCGGGCTGTATACCCGTCTCATCGATTTTATTAAACACTTTGAGAACGGGTACTTCTGAAGGAATATTATTCTGAATTTCACTGATCAATAATTCGCTGTCGCTTGGTCGCTTGACATCAACTACCATCAAAACACAATCCGCCTGTGCTACTTCTTTCCAGGCACGCCGTATGCCTTCCTGTTCGACAATATCATCGCTTTCACGTAAGCCGGCGGTATCAATAATGTGAACCGGCAAATCATCAATTAAAATATGTTCGCGCATGACATCGCGGGTAGTACCGGCAACATCGGTGACAATCGCCACTTCACGGCCGGCAAGGCAATTAATCAACGTAGACTTGCCAGCATTCGGACGGCCAGCGATCACAATAGACATGCCTTCGCGCATTAACGCACCCTGGCTTGCATTAGCGCGAATATCCAGTAACTCGGCAAGTAACTCCGTGAGTAAGGCAGCTACTTTACCATCGCCAAGGAAATCAATTTCCTCATCTGGAAAATCGATGGCCGCTTCTACATACAGCCGTAAGTGGATAAGCTTTTCGTTAAACTGATTGATTTGGCTGGAAAAATCACCCTGTAATGAACGTACTGCCATCCGAGCCGCCGTCAGCGAGCTGGCATGAATCAAATCAGCAATTGCTTCAGCCTGGGCTAAATCAATTTTATCATTTAAAAAAGCACGTTCGGAAAACTCACCAGGCCTGGCAATCCGGGCGCCGCAAGCAATGCATTCAGTCAATAAATAATCAAGAATAACCGGCGATCCATGGATTTGCAGTTCAACCACATCTTCGCCAGTAAATGAATGGGGCGCTTTAAAATATAAAATAATTCCGTTATCAATCACCTCACCCGCACGATTATAAACAGCATTATAAGTCGCCATACGCACGGCAAGTTTTTCCAGTCTGGTCAGCTCCAGGGCAATAGGGCAGGCTTTTGGTCCTGATAACCGGATAATTCCAACTCCGCCCTGTCCAGGCGGAGTCGAAATCGCTGCGATAGTATCCTGACTATACATATTATTTGGCAGGTATTAATTTCTTGTGTTGTGGTTTTTCTTCGCTGTATTTACGGGTTATGTACCACTGTTGCAGGATAGACAGGGTATTATTTACTATCCAGTACAATACCAGTCCGGCAGGGAAACTCCAGAACAGAGCGGTAAACAGCACCGGTAAAAACATCATAACTTTGGCTTGTACCGGATCTGGAGGCGCAGGATTTAACCGTTGCTGGATAAGCATAGTTCCACCCATAATGATTGGTAAAATATGGTAAGGATCTGCCGCTGCCAAATCTTTTATCCAGAAAATGAACGGTGCCTGCCTTAATTCGACACTTTCAAGAAGAACCCAATATAACGCGATAAATACCGGAATCTGAACCAGGATAGGCAAACAGCCGCCAAGCGGATTAACTTTTTCCTGACGGTATAACTCCATAGTAGCCTGGCTTAATTTAGCTTTGTCATCCCCATGACGCTCACGCAGTGCCTGTAATTTAGGCTGTAGCTTGCGCATTCCAGCCATAGATTTGTAACTGGTGGCAGACAAACGGTAAAAAGCCAGTTTTATCAACATGGTTACTACGACAATAGACCATCCCCAGTTCCCCAGAAATGAATGGATTGCCTTCATCAGTGAAAATAGGGCCGAAGATAAAAACCATAAGAAACCATAGTCAACCGTCATATCAAGACCTGGAGCAATAGCTTTTAAATCGCTTGTAATTTCAGGGCCTGTATATAATTCAGCGCCGATAGTTTTATTTTCACCCGGCGCAATCGTTAACGACTGACTAACTGTTCCAATGGTGTAATCGTCACCGCTATTACGGGTATATAAAATATTTTTGCTTGATTGAGCGGGAACCCAGGCGGTAACAAAATAATGCTGCTGCATAGCTACCCATCCGCCTTGTGCGTCGGCATTCAGGTTGTTTTTGGTCATATCCTTAAAGCTGACTTTCTGATAGCGGTGTTTACCTGGATTGGAATAGGATGCGCCAGTGTATGTGCCCACATGGAACATGCTTGATTTATCCTCTTCCGGCATGCTGCGCAGCAATTGGGTATTGAAATAACCTAGCCAGGCTTTATCACTCTGATTTTCAAGCTGGTAGTTTACTTTAATCAAATAACTGCCAGGCGTGAAAATAAATGTTTTTTGAGCTGCCAGACCGTTATCAGTTTTACCATTGAGTGTAACTACCAACTCTTTCTGCCCCGATTCCAGTTTATATTCCTCCCGGGCAGAGGTAAAATTAAAATCCATGGTTTCAATATTGTTACCTGAACTGGTAAAAATACTGCTGTTTGCTACATAACGCTTGCCGTTTTGGTCATAAAGCAATTGTATTGGCTTTTCAGGTTCGTCTGCACTGACAGGATAAGCAGGTAACAGCATATTGACGATGTCGCCCTGTTTAAGGTCGATTGCCAGATTCATTACATCGGTTTTAACCCGAATCTGCTGTGATTTCTCTGAAGCAGGCGTATCGGATTTCACAATCGTTGCCTGCTGCTCTGAAGAAGCCTGCCCGCCGGACATATCCGGCAATAGTGAGTTACCGTTGGTAACGGGCGCCTGAGTTGAACTTGCAGGCACAGGCTGCGTCGGATAGTCAATCTGCCATTTTGTCCACAGGGTATAGACAATCAAGGCAAATGCGGCATATAAAATTACTCGTCTTGTATCCATTAATGTTTCTCTTTGTTAGGTAATACAGGATCATAGCCTCCATCACACCAGGGATGACAGCGTAATATTCGGCGAAAAATTAAATAGGTTCCTTTCAGGATGCCATAGTATCGAATGGCATCCAGGGCATACTCAGAACAGGTTGGATAAAACCGGCATGATGGTTTAATAACTGGACTGATGAATAACCGGTACAGGACTACCGGTAACATAATCATCTGGCGTAAAAAGTAATTAATTTGTCCCATGCCGTTTCCAGATTTGCCGTGATAGTTTTGGTTTCTACCTTTTTCATTGGGTAACGAGCCAGGAAAACCATATCAATCGGTGGTAAAAGCTGTTTACGAAAGTTCTCTCGTAATAAACGCTTAACTTTATTACGGAGACAGGCTTTCGCTATCTTTTTTTTCGATAGCGCCAAGCCAATTCGGGCGCGTCCGCATGTGTTTGCACAATGCAAAATCACAAAATCCGGTGTTACAGTTTTATTCGCGCCATCAAACACGCGATTGTAATCACTTTTCTTAACTAGTCGCCGTGCCTTGCTAAAACAATACACTTAAGCTGATAAACGTTTACGTCCTTTAGCACGACGGCGTTTTAATACCAAACGGCCGCCACGTGTTGCCATACGCTGACGGAAACCATGATCTCTTTTTCTTTTCAAATTACTGGGTTGGAAAGTGCGTTTCATTTTTAAAAAACCTGTAGAAATAATTTTTAGAGGTTGGCAATGATAGAAAAATTTACATACGCTGTCAAATGTTAGTAACAATTAAAGCGAAAATCCCTTATCTGCATAGTATTTCCAGGCATATACCGGCAGGCGTGATTGTCGCATTTCTTGGCTGGCCTATAATTATTATAAGTTAATATTCTTATATTTTTTTATTATTATATAGTTCAACCTTACTGTTAATAACTATGTATTTTACATTAAATTCAAGTAGTTATGATTTAATAAACTCTGTTGGAAACAGGTGGTTAAGCAATTTTTGTATTGTGATTATCTTTTAAGCCGGTTCTCTTATAGGATCTTATCCTGAATATATTAAGGGAAATACTATTAGCTTATTCACATCTTCTTATATGAGCTATAAAACTCATAACCGTTCGGCCTGAGTAAAATGTGCAGTTTATTTCGAAGACCTGGCACTGTACTAAAGACTTCGAGACAGTGCTAAAGCGCTTCCTCAGTCCGAATGTGTGATGAAAGGTAGAAAGTTAATTTCTTCGCCAGCCTGAACGGTGTTATGAAATTATGAAGTGCAGGTTGGGTCATTATCAGGCGGCGTAATAATTATAATTTAATATGATCATTTTCTTGTTATTATTTATTAGCTTTATAAAATCTGTGAGTAATTTGTTTTTTACAAATAAAAACAATAAGTTACATGATTTTTATTGCTGTTGGTAATGTCTGATTAATCTCATAGTAAAGTCTGGCTAACTAAGCCTGAAATGTGAAAGCCGGTATTTATTACCCTTCTTATCCTGATGTTATCAGTAAGTTATTATTTAAGTTATCCTCAGTTATTTTGAGGTATAATTGAACAATATCTTTATGATGATAAAATCAACCAATTTACTTTTTTCTGTGGATAACTCTATTTTTTTATTCAGATAGCGGTATAATCTCCGGTTC
This sequence comes from Legionella dresdenensis, assembly GCF_042649825.1. Classification (NCBI taxonomy): domain Bacteria; kingdom Pseudomonadati; phylum Pseudomonadota; class Gammaproteobacteria; order Legionellales; family Legionellaceae; genus Legionella; species Legionella dresdenensis. The sequence goes on from NZ_JBHSAB010000004.1 coordinate 52,433, forward strand.
TGTGTAGGCTTATTCTGTAATCCTTTTTTATTATTGTCCTGGAGCAATTGATTTTGCTTGCCTGAATAATGCATTCAATGGCAGTATGGATCTCTGTGGCAGCAGTATTATTGCTGGCATTGTTCTGGAGAGGAGTTATGCGTGTCTGAACTTGTGTCTGAAGATATTTGGAAAAAGTGCCGAGATCTTTTGGCTGTTGAGTATCCTTCTCAATTTAAAATTTGGTTGGGTCCTTTACAGCATGAAATTAAAGACAGTAATTTGGTTCTTCTTGCTCCAAATAGATTTGTTGTTCAGTGGATCAAAGATAACTTTTTTGCCCGGATTAAAGAATTAGTCCTTCAGCATGGAGGAAACCTTATTTCATCAGTAAGCCTTGAAGTGGGCACCAAAGCTGCTCAACCAGTTGTTGTTAATAAAGTCATTGATACCAAAACGGTTAATAAAACTGAAGCGCCCAAGAAAGCAGCTGCTGATTACAAGAGTAGTTTTCTCAATAAGAAAATGGATTTTGGCAGTTTTGTTGAAGGTAATTCTAACCAACTGGCTCGAGCTGCCTCTTTGCAAGTAGCTGAAAAGCCAGGCGACGCATACAATCCTTTATTTATATATGGCGGCGTAGGATTGGGTAAAACCCATTTGATGCATGCCATAGGAAACTCTATTTTAAAGAATAATCCAGAAGCTAAAGTGCTTTATCTGCATTCTGAGCGTTTTGTAGCCGATATGGTTAAAGCCATTCAAACCAATGCTATTAATGAATTCAAACGCTTTTACCGCTCTCTTGATGCGTTATTAATTGACGATATTCAGTTCTTTGCTGGAAAGGATCGATCACAGGAAGAGTTTTTTCATACGTTTAATGCCTTGCTGGAAGGACAAAAACAAATAATTCTCACCAGCGATCGTTACCCTAAAGAAATAGACGGGGTAGAAGAACGTTTAAAATCGCGCTTTGGATGGGGGCTTACTGTTGCCGTTGAACCGCCTGAGCTGGAAACACGAGTAGCTATTTTAATCAGTAAAGCAGAACAATCGAATATTGCCCTGCCGTATGAGGTGGCGTTTTTTATTGCCAAACGTATACGCTCTAATGTCCGCGAATTGGAAGGTGCGCTGCGGCGAGTTATTGCCAATGCTCATTTTACCGGCAAACCGATCACTATTGATTTTGTTCATGAAGCATTAAGAGATCTCTTGGCTTTACAGGATAAATTGGTAACAATTGAAAATATTCAGAAAACCGTGGCTGAGTATTATAAGGTCAAAGTGGCTGATTTATTATCAAAGCGACGTAGCCGATCGATTGCCAGGCCGAGGCAAATGGCGATGGCATTAGCCAAAGAATTGACCAATCATAGTTTGCCGGAAATTGGCGATCACTTTGGCGGACGGGATCATACTACGGTTATTCATGCCTGCCGTAAGGTTAAGGAATTAATCCAGGAAGAAAGTGATTTTGCCGAGGATTATAAAAATTTACTTAGAACATTGTCGTCTTAAATTGGAAATCAGATATGTTTGAGCTAACCATTGATAAAGCCCAGTTGCTTCCCTGTTTGTTAACCGTAGCAGGCGCTGTAGATAAACGTCAATCATTAGCGATCTTATCGAATATTCTGATTGCAATTGAGGGTGAGAAGATTGTTCTGACCGCAACTGATCTTGAAATTGAAATTTCTGCTTTTTTGCCTTGCGGTAGCCATTCTTCAGAAAAAATTACAGTTCCTGCGAAAAAGTTTATTGATATTATTCGCTCTCTGGATGAAGAAGTTACACCTACAATTAAAGTGCAGGACAATACTGCAGTTATTAAAGCAGGGCGAAGCCAATTTAAGTTGGCTACATTGCCAGCGGATCAATTTCCAGTAAGTGAGCAGGAGAGTATTGATATTGAGCATACTGTATCCAAAAATGAATTTATGCATTTGTTACAGTCTACTCATTTTGCCATGTCGCAACAGGATGTTCGAGTTTTTCTGAATGGTTTATTGCTGGAGTTTGAAGGTAATCATATGACTACAGTTGCTACTGATGGTCACAGAATGGCAATTTGTAAGCTGAATTGTGAAAAAAATCTTGGCAGTCATCGTTTTTTATTACCACGCAAGGGTGTTCAGGAAATGCTGCGCTTATTAAGTGCAATAACGGATGAAGAAATCGTTATTGCTGCCGGAAAAGGACATTTTCGGATAACAAGTTCTGGCTATACTTTTGTTTCGCGTTTAATTGAGGCAAGATTCCCTCCCTATGGTAAAGCGATACCTGTTGATAATGACAAGTTTGTTTTAATTGATAAGGATTCATTGAAACGTGCATTGGCGCGGATCATTATTCTTGCTCATGAAAAATCAAAAGCCGTAATGCTGCAGGTTCAGCCTAATAGTTTGACTTTGATTGCCAATAACCTTGAACAGGAAGAAGCAATGGAGTCCATTGAAGCCAGTATAGATGGTAATGAAATTAAAATTGGGATTAATGCCGGTTATTTAATGGATGTATTGAATTTCTTGCCTGATGGACTTGTTAGATTATCAATGTCAACAACCGATAGAAGTATTTTGGTCGAGTCTTTGGCGGATGAAAATTATCAATATATTATTATGCCGATGAAAATATGAAGCTCGATGAGCTAAAGGTTACTAACCTGAGAAATATCACCTCTCTGGCAGTAACGTTACACCCTGCAATTAATTTTATCTCGGGCGTCAATGGAAGCGGTAAAACCTCTTTTTTAGAAGCAATATATCTGTTAAGTAGCGGTCACTCTTTTCGTACCCGGGAAATTTCTCACTTGATAAATCATGGCCAGGATTTTTTAACTATTTATGCTAAAACAACAGATTTACAAAAAATAAGTATCCAAAAAGCGCTTAATTCACCCACCATTGCCCGCATTAATGGAGTTCCTTGTCAATCAAGCAGTGAGCTGGCAGCGTTTTTGCCATGTCAAGTTTTTTATCAGGATATCTTTCAGCTTATTGATGCTGGCCCTGCAATCAGGAGGAACTTGCTTGATTGGGGCATGTTTCACGTGGAACATAATTATTTTTCAGTATGGAAAAACTATAAACGAGTACTTAAGCAAAGAAATGCATTGCTAAAACAAAAAGCCAGGCAATCTTTATTAATCCCCTGGGATAAACAAATGAGCAGTCTGGCTGCAGATCTCGATAGTATGAGAAGGAAATACATTGTCGAATTGAATACCCAATTTGAAGAAATTCTGCAGCAACTAACCTCACTGAAATGTGGATTGGAGTATCAGCGTGGTTGGGGGAAAAAGGACGATTTAAAAAGCCTTGAAGAAATCCTGTTTGAAAATTATGACAAAGACATGCAGCGTCAATATACACAGCATGGCCCTCACCATGCTGATTTATTGGTTTCCAGTAAAGAATTTAAAGCGAAACATTACCTGTCGCGCGGACAGCAGAAAATTATTCTTTTTGCGTTAAAATTTGCGCAAACAAAATTGATTAATAAGCCATGTGTGTATCTTATTGATGATATGACATCAGAGCTTGATCAGGAACACGTGAAGCGCTTGACGAATTATATCAGTACCACCGAAGGGCAGTTTTTTATAACTTTACGCCCGGATGATATTCATATTACCGGGTTGATTGATGGTGATATTAAGGAAATCGTGTTGTCAGAAGGATGTGCCCAACCCAACACTAATTGAACATCACATCTGCTTTGAAATAATCACCTAGGAGCAGGAATTGGAATATCCTGTGTGTTTAACGTACTCTCCCTTGCTGCACCGCCACGAATATTAGGTAAACGTTGATATTCATCTGCATTAGTGAATAAAACACGCTCTTCATATCGGCGCCAGAAAGCAGATGTAGGATTGAGATCGCTGGCAAAACGGTAAATAGCCCGCTTTGTAGTTTCCCCCGCTTCCTCGCCATGCTTCGCGATATCCTGGAACAACTCTTTTCCTTTAATTGCTACTGCACCAATCATCTCGCTGGCTGCCAACACAGAGTAATCAACGGCTTTGCTGGTATGATCGGAAGCAGATTTGCCTGCATCTTTAGTTTTATGAGCAAAAAAGCCTAACGCCTGGCGGGCATGATTTAGGGGATTAGATATATATTCAGCAGCACTCATAGCAGTCCCTTCAAGGGTGCGATAAGAATTTATTAAAATATTTTCTGTGAGATAAACGATTTCGAGGCTTGAATCATAAATTGCCTGTGCTAAAGGGATAAAAATATCCTCAAGCGCTTCAATACAGATATGCCATAGATAAGCTGCCGCACGCATAATCGCCTGATAGCAATCAGTGAACAGATTAAGCAAGGTAAACGAACTGAGAGAAATAGCAGAACGAACAGGATAATAAATTTTTACTAACAATAAACTGAATTGACTGGCTAACCAGTGTAACGCTCGTATGCCATGATGAATGATTATCTGCAGTTTTTCCAAAGAATAATAAGCGGCAATACCTGCTTTACGCTTACAAAAATGAGTAAAATCGATAAATTTATTACTTATTTGTATCATACCTGTATGCAAGTGATAACCGCTATGAAAGGCCAGATTTTTAAGGGCCAGATAACTTTCGCTTAGCGCAGTATGTAGCTTAAGAGCAGGTGGGATGAACAATCTTTCCGCGCATTGTTGCAAGAACGCGGTCAAAGAAGTTATGGCACGCCAACTTTTGATCACAGCAGTTAAAATAAACTCTTTGACATAATGAAAACCAATAGCCAAGGCATAGGCTGATGGATAATAAATAGCCTGAAGCATTTCAAGAGCTTTTTTAAACAAGATGGAAATGTTACGCAGAATTATTTGTTCAATAAATCCTGTAATTACAAAATTGCCCTGGTAAAAAGCAATACTTCCATTACGATGAATAAATCGTGCCAAACGGGTTAAATAATACTCACAATATCTGTAAATGCCGTGCACAACACGATAAGAATAAATTGAGCCTATTGCAAGCATTTCAAGGCTACGATTAAAAAAGTCAGCGCCGAAGCGATAATAAGGCCTTAACCTATCAGTCAGATTGTGAATAAATGCAGTTGTGTGCGTTGTCCACAGATGAGAAAGCTTTATATACCATAAGCTGATAAGCTCAGCGCTTTTATAAGCGGCAGTATGCAAAAGCTGGTAAATGGAAAGTGCAAATGAATTGGAAACACTACTGCAGATTGAAATTGCCAGGAAGGACAGGCTTAAAAATGTAGCTGCTGCCTTAACAAACAGTACAACAATCAGTGAGCTGAGCTTGATAAAGAGATATTTTATGATTATCTCCAGGAGAGCCAACCCATGATATAAAGTCCGTAAGGGATAAGATAGCCAAAAGCTGAGAGTAAGATAAGCAAGCCGTAATTGGGCAGTAAGAAAAAGGAGGGTATGGTGGTACCATTTATTTATTAACAGGTAGCTTGCTTTTATATTTTGCTCCAGCGTTTTTAATCCAGAAAATAATACGCGGCCGACTTTGAGTGCTGCCTGATAACCGTATTCGCCAGCATGCAATATAGCATGGTAATTGTTGCGAACAACTGGAATAGCAATAAGTTGTAATTGTTCATATATTAGTAGTAGTGCGTAAGATATTGCGCGATTGAAATATCTTATGGCATAAGAAAATAAATAGTAACTGTAATAGCCAGCATCAGCAAAAAAACGGATTACAAAACGGCAAAAATCAATAACAAATTCATAGCTTTTAAAAAGAATATTCTGAATCGGCCGTGAAAAAATGCGGGTAGCTCCATGTGCTAAAGCGCCATAAAAGACTGGTAAATAAAAGTTATTATCACGCCAGAAATTATTTCGGGCAGAAACCTGTTCGTCTTCACAGCGACGCTCTTCAGTCAGTCGATGCCAGAATTCACTGCGGTCAGCGCCAATTTGCCTGTCAGCGTTTTCAATGGTCTCTCTTCGGTTCTGCCAAAAATTTTCCCATTGCAGTTTAAACTGTTGCCCGTTGAACGTTTGGGCGCTGTTTCGATCTTGCCAGTAGGCAAGCCAACCCTGACGTCTTGCTTCGTCTTTATACGCGCTAACCTGATAGCGTTGTTCCCATTCATTATTTTGTTCCAGCAAACGAGCAGCATCATTGCCAGCGCGTTCCTGAGCCAAACCAGGCCAGTAGTTTTGCCAATATAACAAATGTTGTTGTTTGAGTTGTTGATAAGTCGTACTTATTGCAATGCTATTTACTGTATAAGAACGCTGAGCTGTTGCAATATTTTGAAGATAAATCGGTTCCCGCAATTGTAAGAACAAATGGGTACTGTTTTGAATGGCAAGATAGTCAGCACTTAACTGGATTTGGATGGAATTAGCAAACAGCGTTAATATGTCTGTTAATGCATTTTCTGCCCCGCTTGCTTCAGCCCTAAGAGCATACCAAACCTGATTATTTCTGATTGTAGACTGTTGCAGAAAAGCACGTTCATTCACAGTATCATTAATCCAGAATTGCTGCCAACCCGCAGAGTGCTGTTCAAGTTGTTCATCGTAGCGTTGTTGTAACTGGCGAGTATTGAACCTGTTTTGTTCGCGGGCGATATCTTGTTGCTGACGAGCAAGTGAAGTATTTATTCGCGAGCGCAAACTTGCCAGGCTGTGTATCCAGTCCTGCTCTTCGTAGCTGATGGCCTGATTGGGCCAGTAATTGCGCCAGGCCTGAGCAATACTATCGTCGATAATAGCATTACTAGTAAAAAAATTACCCCAGAAATCATTTATGAATTGCGCTCTTTGCCTATCCTCTTCGTCATTAGCGTTGTTATAATCAGTCCAATAATTTTCCTGTTCAGCAACACGTTGTTGCCTGTTATTATGATACTCAGTAGTCTGATGCAGAAGAAAAATATCGTGGTTCTGACGTTGGGTCTGTAGCTGCTCAGTATGGGATCGTGCGCGGCTTAACCAATAATTTTGCCAATAGGCTTCTCTTGCCTGGATAAAAGCCTGCTGCGCTTCTGAGCGGGCGTTCCGATCTGTGTTTCTGTCATTTTGCCGTTGTTGCGTTTCAATCGTGTATTGCTCAGCGCGCGCTGTTGATCTTAAACTGCGTTCGTTAGCCGTTTCACGGTCTTGGTGTTGATAATTATCATCCATATTTTGCCAGAAATGCGACCAGACCAGAGCATCAGTATCTCTGTCCTGCGTTGCCATTCGTTCCTGCTCGGGCCAATACCCTGTCCAATAGGAAATGGCTTCGTTAAGCTGATTATTATTATCCTGCCTGAGCTGTTGACGTTGGTTTTGTCTGGCTGTAGTACGCAGTTCGTGATTTGGTACACTATCCCGATATACTTGCCAGAAGTTTTCCCGGTTTTGAATTCTCAGATTATTTGACTGATTACGTTCTTCACTGCGGACTGTTGATAAGTTGGAATGGTGGCTCTCGCGATTCTGATCATTAATTTGCCGGGTTTCAGTTCTGCTTTGCCAATATTCCTGCCAGTATTGTTCTCGTTCCAAATTTTGTCGACGGTATCTTTCAGATCGATTTTGCCAGAATTGGCTACGGTTTTGTCGGCGCAATTGCTGTTTTCTTTTATGGTCAGACTCCCAATTGCGCCACGAAGTCTGATATCTGGTCTGTCTCTGCCGCTGCTTTAGATGGCGTTGGATTTTCTGTTCATCCCAAAATCGTTGGCGTTCATTCCTTGTTGCTTCATTCTCGCTTGCTCTGACATCATGAATTTCCACATCGCGATAGAGCTGCCCATAACGAATTTGATTATTGCCGGGATCTATCGGATCCGGGAGTTGGGATAATTTCTCTCGGATTACTTCAATTGGCTTGACCATAATATACCATGAATAGCATTAAAGTAGCGAAATGCTATCACAATTAAAACATTATGGTCGATTGCTTTTTATTATGATCGAAAAGATTGCACTACTCTAAACCGAGCACAACCATATAAACGATTGACAAAGCATGGTATAATTACCTTTTTTTGCGGCCGTAAGTCGAGCAGAGTGAAAGAGGATCATTTATGAGTGTTAATGCCAGTTATGACTCATCTAACATTAAAGTTTTAAAAGGATTGGATGCAGTTAGAAAAAGACCTGGAATGTATATTGGGGATACAGATGATGGTACTGGCTTGCACCATATGGTTTTTGAGGTAGTTGATAATTCCATCGACGAAGCGCTTGCCGGTTATTGTAAAGAGGTCTTTGTTACCATCCATGCCGATGATTCCATTACGGTAAAAGATGATGGCCGCGGTATCCCTGTTGATATCCATAAAGAAGAAGGCCGATCGGCAGCAGAAGTTATTTTAACGATCTTGCATGCTGGCGGTAAATTTGATGATAACTCCTATAAAGTTTCCGGCGGTTTGCACGGGGTAGGGGTCTCGGTTGTTAATGCCTTGTCAGAGGAACTGCATTTGCTGGTCAGACGGCATGGCAAGGTTCATGAGCAACATTACCGCCATGGTGTACCTGATGCGCCGCTGGCTGTCACGGGCGAAGCGACATCAACCGGAACGCAGGTTTGGTTTAAACCAAGCAGCGAGACTTTTTCCAATATTGAGTTCAATTACGATATTCTGGCAAAAAGATTACGTGAACTGTCCTTTTTGAATTCTGGCGTATGTATCCATTTATATGACGAACGGACACAACGGAAAGATACTTTTAATTATGAAGGTGGAATACAAGCGTTTGTTGAGCACCTTAACCGTAATAAAACGCCAATAATCCCGATTGTATTTTCTTTCAGCGGTGAAAAGGATGGAATTACCGTTGAGTTATCCATGCAGTGGAATGATTCGTTTCAGGAAACAATTTTTTGTTTTACCAATAATATTCCACAACGGGATGGCGGAACTCACCTTGCCGGTTTTAGAGCGGCGCTGACCCGTACACTCAATAATTATATCGAAAATGAAGGATTCGCCAAAAAAGCGAAAATCACAACGACCGGTGATGATGCGCGTGAAGGTTTAACCGCTGTATTGTCCGTTAAAGTGCCTGATCCCAAATTTTCTTCTCAAACAAAAGATAAACTGGTTTCTTCAGAAGTAAAAGCTGCTGTTGAATCACTGGTCGCTGAGAAATTTAATGATTTTCTGCTGGAAAATCCTGCTGCTGCCAAATCGATTGTAGGCAAGATGCTAGATGCTGCCCGCGCCCGGGAAGCGGCACGCAAGGCGCGTGAAATGACACGCCGTAAAGGTGCGCTTGATATTGCCGGTTTACCTGGAAAACTGGCGGATTGCCAGGAAAAAGATCCGGCTTTATCTGAGTTGTATATCGTAGAGGGTGATTCTGCGGGTGGTTCAGCCAAGCAAGGCCGTGATCGTAAGTTTCAGGCGATTTTACCGCTTAAAGGTAAAATCCTTAACGTTGAGAAAGCGCGTTTTGATAAAATGCTTTCCTCGCAGGAGGTTGCAACTCTGATTACAGCCTTAGGCTGCGGCATCGGCCCAGATGAGTATAATCCAGACAAAATCCGTTATCATCGTATTATTATCATGACTGATGCCGACGTTGACGGTTCGCATATTCGTACTTTATTACTGACATTTTTCTACCGTCAGACCCGTGAGCTTATTGAGCGAGGCTATATCTATATTGCTCAGCCTCCGCTTTATAAAGTAAAACGCGGCAAGCAGGAACAGTATGTTAAAGATGATGAAGCGCTGTATGAATACCTGACCCAGAGTGCGCTTGATAATGCAGAACTATTTCCTGCTAAAGATGCACCGTCGATTTCTGCCAAAGCATTGGAGGATTTGGTTTTACATTTCAGACGAGTAGAGAAAATTATCAATCGCCATTCCCGTCGTTATAATGCGGAAGTATTAAAACGAATGGTTTATTTACCTGCATTGCAAAATGTAGATTTTAATAACAGGGAAGTTATTAACAGCTGGTCGGTGAAACTGCATCAGAGTCTGCAGCAACTGGGGCATAAAAACCATCAGTTCCGGGTAGAAGTGCTCCATCATGAAGAAAATGATCATCACTTGCCTCGGGTTTCAATCACTCAACACGGAATGGATAATCATTTTGTGTTGAATGCCGAGTTTTTCTTCTCAAAAGATTATAAGGAAATGATTAGCCTGGGCGCTAAAATTGGTTCTTTAATCGAAGAAGGCGCATATGTTAAGCGTGGCGATAAAGTCTTTGCTATTGAATCATTTGAACAAGGCCTGGACTGGTTAATGGGTGAAGCGAAAAAAGGTCAGACTATCCAACGTTATAAAGGGTTGGGTGAGATGAACCCCGATCAGCTGTGGGAAACAACCATGGATCCTGCTGTACGCCGTATGTTGCAAGTCAGTATTGAAGATGCTGTTGCTGCTGATGAAATTTTTACTACGCTGATGGGGGATCAGGTTGAACCCAGACGTGATTTCATTGAAAGTAATGCGCTGGAAGCTGAGAATATTGACGTCTAATTGTAGGTTGGGTCGTTTGACCCAACAAAAATGGTGAATGACAAAAACGTTGGGTCAAACGACCCAACCTACTCTACTGTTTCTTTTTCTTCTGCTTTTCTTGATAAGCCCAATTTTTCTTTCAGCCTTGCAACTGCATTGGGATCAAACTGTTTTGATGTTTTATGTTTAACAACAACAGCTGATGATCTTGCTGCGGTGGTGAAATTACCGCCCAAGCCCTGGGACGACTGACGATCGGAATATGCTAAATCAAAATCATTGCGATCGGAGCGGGTATAATAACTTGTCTGTACCGCCTGAACGGGCTTGTTATACGTCGTGTATCGTGATGGCTGTGGAGTTACTGCCGGGTTGATTTTGGTCGCTGCGGTTTTACGGGCATTTCGCACGCTTTTTTCAATTCTTTTCTTAATTTTCAACGCAGCGCGTTCCGCTTCATCTTCGGTGACTGCTTCAACCGGATTGCCTTGCAAATCAATCCGCATTTCGCGTGATTTCAGACAGGTAAGATAATCGATGCGGCGGGTAAACAAAACAACAGCTTCTCTGATTTTACTTTTAGATATTCCTGCTTCCGCCGCTTTTTCAGCATGCATCAGGATATCAGTCATAATACCTGTTTTTAAAGGTCTGATACGTTTGGTGTTATCAAATACTTCTGGAAACATCTCGGCAAGCCAGCTTAAGGCATCATTACGTGCATTTTTTGATTGTAATTTTTGTGCTTTGTTTATAATAATTGTACGCGGATGAAGTTCTTGCCTACTCATAAATTACCTTAGGTTGGATTTTTAAAATGTGCTTCAAATATTTACATATTGTGCATTATAGCGGGTTGAAACGCAACATATATTGCCACAGTTCTTATTATTTAACAAATATACTGGCTAAAAATAAAGGAAAAATTTCTAGCCAGCTAAATAGCAATCAATGATGGCAATTATTGCCCATAAACATTTCTTTAAAATCATTTTTCATATCTATCACCAGCCAGCCATATTGCGTTGCATCATTTAAGGCTTTGTCCATTTGGCCATAAGCAGCATCATGATCATATTGCCATTCCCTGGCGGCATCAGTGTGATGAATTAACACAGGCAAAGCAGGTGAGTTAAGCGAAGTATAACGCAGCATGGGAATGTCCGCATCCGAATTTCCGACGGCGAAGACAGGTTCTTTACCAATTATGCGATCAAGCCGCAGCTCGTTTGTCTGATCCGTATTGGGTGTAGCCAATACCTGACTTGCAGGCAAACCATACATTTGCTCTGCCAGAATTCGAGTAAAATCCACAGAATCAGGGCTGGCAATAATATAAATTTTAAAACCGGATTGCTCAAGGTAATCCACCAGTTGAACCATAGGCGCATAAGCTAATTGTTTATAGTGACAGGCTAGTGCCTGGCTGGAGGCGCTGCCCAGCCAATAAGTGACTGCCTGTTTGTATTCAATGGGAGTCAATGTATGGGTTTTTTTCAGCAGCGCCTGTTTTTGATCAGCGTTTAATCCAGCCAGTCCTTTCGCCGGATCCTTAAGCAAATTTTGTATGTCGCTGGCGGAAAGACCTGGAACATTGGGATTTTGAACGGCTTTTAATTGATCAATAGCGAATTGATATTGAAGCGGTACAGGATTTTCTGCCCATAACGTGCCATCATTATCAAACACGGCTACCCGCTCTGGAGGAGGCAAAGCAGTTGGACTGCTGTCTGTAGTGATGCCGGTCACAAACTGGATAATTTTTTGCTTATCGGCAGTATCATTCCAGAGTGACAATGGATCGTTTGCCGCCAGCGACAAAGCCGGTGAAAATAATAGTGCCAGCCCTTGTGCAGTAAGAATTATTTTTTTCATGGTTAATCCTTTAACTTGATATACTACTTATTGATATTATTATTTATTCTATACTAATTTATAGTAGGCGTGTTTTTTCTTAGTTAGCATAAGTCCGTCAAGTGAGTAAAATATTATGTTCAGAAGATTATTTCTAAAATTCCTTGCTCTGGCTTTCCCGTGGGTAGTTTTACTCATGTATGATAATCCAGGCGGTGCGTTTGTTGCGCTCGCGATGCAGGCGACAATTATTGGCTGGTTGCCGGCTGGACTTTGGGCATTGCGTCTGGTTAAGGAACGGGAACAAAAAAATAAAAAAACAAAAAAAACATCTTAACAAAGGAAGCTATCATGCAAACCGCAGTGATTGTTAATGGGGCATTGGGAAAAATGGGCGCGCTGGCCTGTGAAACGCTTGAGAAGCATCCTGATTTTACTTTGGTTGGCAAGCTTACCCGCGGCGATGATCTGGCTTTAGCCATTAAGGATACGCGTGCGACAGTCGTTGTCGATTTAACACGGGCTGATGCGGCGTATACCAATGCTTTAACTATTATCAACAGTAGCGCGCATCCGGTGATTGGTACTTCCGGTTTAACCACAGAGCAAGTTGCTCACCTTCAGGAAATCTCTGCCAGCAAGAAGCTTGGGGGAATTATTGCGCCTAATTTTTCAATTGGCGCAGTGCTGATGATGAAATTTGCCGCGCAGGCTGCACGCTATCTGCCCGAGGCGGAGATTATCGAAATCCATCACCAGCAGAAATATGATGCACCCTCGGGTACAGCGGCTAAAACGGCTGAAATGATGGCTGCGGCACGTGCGGAGCAACCCAAACATCTATCTTCCCATGAGGCAATTGCCGGGGTCAGAGGCGGTAAGCATCATAACGTCGCGATCCATTCTTTGCGGTTACCAGGGGTGTTGGCACGCCAGCAGGTTATTTTTGGGAATCAGGGAGAAACACTAACCATTAGCCATGACAGTATTGATCGGGCATCCTTTATGCCAGGCGTGGTTTTATGTTGTCTGAAAGTGCTGCAGTTGGATAAATTGCTGTATGGGATGGAAGCGATTTTGTAATATGGATGCCGCGGAAAAACCGCGGCAATTGGCCGTTGAGGCCTGGTTTGATCCTTGTCATGACAACGAGGGAGCAGAAACACTCTTGGGGATGAACGGTTCAGCGCCGGCCTCTCTTTTTCTGGCTATCAACTTATTTGAAAGCGATTCCAGCCCGGCTATGGGTTCTTGCAGCAATGTTTCAATATCCTTACCTTTATCCTCATTCCGGGAGCCAGTCAGAATTTCCGAAACTCTTTTTATTAGCCCATAAAAATGTGTTGTCTCGGGTTTCCTTTTGCCTGTATTTTTATCGATATGATCAGCGATAATTTTTAAAAAATCATTCACTATTTCGGCATCATTCTTATGTAACTGCCCTTTCATTTGCCTGATCCCGCCCGGAAAAGCTGCTGTTCTAAGATATTTAATTCCCATTTTATGTTCAGACCAGTTTGTTGCTATTGACTTGAAAAGGCTGGCAAGAGTAGCCATGCTTGCCGCATTCATTTTAAGCAAAGCCGGCATAAATGCGGACTCTTTCTGACAATCCACTTTTTTCATTTTAACGGTAGTCTTGCTGCCGATTAGTTTTCCTTTGATATCTTTGATTTCGTTATTACTTGCTATATATTCATCAATTTTTGCAATATCAACAGGACCGGTTTTGCGCCCTGTTTTGCTTTCCAGTTTACTTTTAGTTCTGCTATTAATTGCATCAATGGTGCTTTTTCGCAGATAACCATCAGGCGTTTTTATCCCATTTGCGCCCTTGGCATTTTGGCCGGCAATTTCCTGAGCATGCCAGGTTGTATAGAGATCGGCAAACAAATTATCAAAGGACTGACGAGCGCTTCCTTCATCATTCCAGCTTGGCCAGCGGCCACTAAAGAGACGATGAATAAACATGGCATTGGTATGCAAAAATTCCAGCCCTTTGCGATCTTTAGCGCTAACACAGCACCCGAAACTGGAGCCTTCAATATAGTGAATTAACAGGCTTTCCAAAGAACTTAATTGAAGTTCCCGTTGATATTGGTAATCAATTAAGGGATCAATTACGGGATCTACGATGACTGATTTGACGGCCTGGATTATTTTGCTAGAACTTTGTTTAAGGTGATGAAGTACCAGATCATACTCATTGATAAGTACACTGAGATCTTCGATATACTTTTTAGTTTTTTCCAATTCCCCTGTTTGGTCTGATATCAGCAGCCCTTCAAGTTTTGCCAAATGGCTTTTGGCATGATTTAAAAACGCATTGCATTCAGGATCATTGCTTTCAGTACGGTATACCAGAGCGGCCATATTCTGAGGATGATTAGTAAAAAATAATTTCTCTGATCGGCCTTCCTGTTTTTCTTTGATTTTAGCAATCTGCTTTCTCAGTTCCCGGTCAAGCTTGACATCTGGTATAAACATTTTGGCAATATCCGCCGCAACTCCTTCGGTGCCAATAGGGCTTATCAGTGTTTGAATCAATAAGTCCTTGCCTTCTGACAACGCCAGAATGGAATTAATGTTTCTTTCCGTATAAAGGGTATTGATTAACCCAGGCAGATCAAGGATGTCGCGCGAAGCCAAATGGCTTGCTCTCAGGCGGACATCTGTTTGAAAAATAATGCGCCCATCATACTCAACCACATACATCACATGCCCGGTCGCATTTGCCAATACAGGCAAAATACGTAAACGGCTGGAAACCGCTATTGGTTTATCCAAATCTATTTTATCAAGAGCAGCTTTAAGCATTTTTTGTTCAAAAGGCTGTAATAGAAGATACCATACCGGAAGTCGGGATATAGCCCGGCGAGGGCTTTCGTTACCCTCAAAATAGCTCTCATCCATGTCTGAAAGTTTCTGCTTAAGCTCCTCCAGGTTTGATATAATCGACGCTTCTAGCGTACAGTCCCTGTTTATATATTTTTCATCAATGAGATAATCTATTAAAAACCTTTCGTACTCATTATATTGCGCATAGTTTTTGGGTTTTTTGCCGCTATGAATATCTATCACAATTTGGGCAAACTCTGGTTTCCTGGACATTTCCTTAAAGTGGTACAGAAGCATTTGGGCAAAGGAAACTATATCGGTTTTTCCCTGTGATTTTGATTCAAAATGATATAAAAACATTTTTTGAAAAACGGTTAACTCATTAAACCAGTCGGGCACTTGATTGGGTATTGAACTCTTTTTTTCTTTATTTTGTATGGTCTTTAATTCTTTTAATGCGTCGGCAGTACAGGGATTCAGTATTTTATCAACTTGTAAAACCAGTTTTTTTTCTTGTTTGTTTTCAGCATTCGTGAAAGAAATTTCTGATAAAGTCGCCAGATTATCCCGGCCCTTTTGCAATAAAACGAATTGCTCTGCCCGATTAAGCCATTCAATTGCCTGAGTGGTTGGGGTCTCTTTATTTTTTTTATGAGGAAGATCCCAGTTGTTGATCAATAATCCAAGTACCATAACGTTATAGTCAAAAAGCCTTTGCTGGTAATATTCCAGAGTTTGCTGCTTTTCTAACGGGAGAAACCGGTCGATCCAGCCTAAATATCGGTTGAAATCATTATCACTGAGCGCGCCTCGTTTTCGAGGAAAGTTGTCGATAATAAATTGCAGTGATTCTCTTAATATTTGTATGCGGTCGGTGTAACTTTTTTCCAAATCAGGGGCGATTGGATATTCTTCCTTTATCAGTTCGGGAGTTCCCATAATTTCTTTGATTTTCTCGTATACATCATTAGAAACCTGAGTGCCTTCCTCAACCCTTACAATTGTTCTATTTGGCATTGCGACTAACTCCTTGTTTGGCGTTGGCTAGGGGTCTGCTCGCAGACCCCTAGCCATTATTGAATAAATAAAGCCAGGAAACAATCAGGAAGATTGGTAATTCTGCAACGGAACCGACACTTAACTCATAGGCCTGGAACATGTTACACTGCTGCTTTTGGAAAAAGAGAGGTTGCAAATGACTGCGATAAAAACCGAAGATCATACCGGGTATTCCGATACCAGCTTACAAGATGCGCTGCAAGAAGCGTTAAACAAAGCGAAAGAGTATAATCAGCTTATGGTTGTTGAAACGCGTAGCTCACAAATGGCTAATGATAAACGGCAGTATCAGGTAACTTTAACTACCTATATGAAATAGGTAGCTCCACCGCTAAAAGGAGTTAGCAATGGCTTATACAGTAAAAAACTATATTAACGGTCAGCTTTATCCACATGATTCAGGAAAAAAGCAGGCTATCTATAACCCGGCTATGGGTGAAGTAATTGGTCAGGTACAGTTTGCCGATGAGGCGGTTTGCCATAAAACGGTCGAAGCTGCAAAAAAGGCCTGGCCTGCCTGGGCTGAAACAGCACCGGTAAAGCGGGCGCGCATTCTGTTCAAATTCCGCGATTTACTGGAAAAAAACCAAAATGAGCTGGCTGCAATAGTTACCCGTGAACATGGCAAAACCCTGGATGATGCCCGGGGTTCCGTGGCACGCGCAATTGAGGTCGTTGAATTGCATTGTGGTCTTATCACCCAGTTACAGGGCGATTTTTCAGCCGATGTCGCTAAAGATATTGATTGCCATACCATTCGCCAGCCGTTAGGGGTTTGCGCCGGTGTTTCACCGTTTAATTTTCCGGTTATGGTGCCGGTCTGGATGATGATTCCGGCGATTGCATGCGGTAATACCTTTATCCTGAAACCCTCTGAACAAGATCCATCGGCGCCGGTGCGCTTGCTGGAATTGTTAACTGATGCCGGCTTACCGGAAGGTGTGGCCAATTGCCTGCATGGCGATAAATTAACGGTCGATTATCTGCTGCACCATCCTGATATTCGCGCGATGACTGCGGTCGCTTCAACGCCGGTCGCTGAATATATTTATACCACCGCCATATCCCAGGGCAAACGCGCCCATACCTTTGGCGGTGCAAAAAATCATTGCGTGGTCATGCCGGATGCCGATCTGGATCAGACAGCCTATGCCTTGACCGGCGCTGCTTATGGCTCGGCCGGCGAACGCTGCATGGCGATTTCAGTTATTGTAACCGTCGGTAATGATACCGCTGATAAGCTGTTATCCCGAATGATACCGTTAATCAATAAAATCAATATCGATAGCGGTGATGTACCTGGTTGCGATATGGGGCCGTTAATCAGCAAAAGGCACCGGGAAAAGGTCTTGACTATAATTGACAAAGGTATTGAAGAAGGGGCGAGGCTGGTTATTGACGGCCGATTTTTTACACACAAACAACACCCGCAAGGCTATTATCTCGGACCTACCCTTTTTGACCAGGTAACTGAAGAAATGTCGATTTATCAGGATGAGATTTTTGGCCCGGTATTAGTTGTTATGCGTGCTGACAGCTTTGATGAAGCGCTCGCCCTGGTTAATCGCCACCAATACGGTAATGGTACCGCTATTTTTACGCGTGATGGTTATACCGCTCGGGAATACAGCCAACGAGTGATGGCTGGTATGGTTGGCGTCAATATCCCTATTCCGGTACCGGTTGCCAGCCATCCTTTTGGCGGTTGGAAGCGGTCGGTGTTTGGCGATACTAATATGCATGGCAGTCAGAGTATCCATTTTTACACTCAGTTGAAAACGATCACGACCAAGTGGCCTGTAAGCGCTATGACGGAAAATTCCTTTGTCATGCCAACGCATGACTAAAGCCTGTTGACAGGAGATAACAGTGGCAAATATCGGTTTTATCGGGTTAGGTCATATGGGATTGCCTATGGCTGCCAATTTGGTCAAGGCTGGTCATCAGGTGACCGGATTTGATTTGAGTCAGGGCGCAATGCTGGCTTTTGCCAATGAAGGCGGCCGTTGTGCTCAGGACATAGGCGATTGCGCACGCGGGCAACAAATCATCATTACCATGCTGCAGACCGGGCAGCAGGTTCAGCAGGTTTGCCTCGGAGCCACAGGTTTATATGCATTGGCCAATCAGGCATTGCATATTGATTGCTCATCGATTGATGTTGAAAGCAGCAGGCAGTTACATCAGGCTGCGGTTGAAAAAGGGTTGCTCGCAGTTGATGCGCCAGTTTCGGGTGGTGTTGGAGGTGCAACAGCCGGTACCTTGACGATTATGGTTGGCGGCGGCAATGACGCTTTTGCCGCCGCGTTGCCTATTCTGCAGGCCATGGGAAAAAACATTATCCATACCGGCGCCAGCGGTAATGGGCAGGCAGCCAAGATATGTAACAACATGATTCTTGGTATTTCAATGATTGCCGTATCCGAAGCGTTTGTATTAGCGGATAAGCTCGGTTTATCGGCCGACAAGTTATTTGAGGTAGTTAACAACTCCTCGGGCCAATGCTGGGCCATGAGTAAATATGTTCCTGTTCCTGGCCTGTTACCCAATGTGCCGGCCAATAATGATTATCAACCAGGCTTTACCGCCGCGATGATGTTGAAAGATCTTCTGCTTAGCCAGCATTCTGCTGAACAGGCAAACATCCATATTAGTCTGGGTGAACTGGCAACCCGTATTTATCAGCAGTTTAATGATGACGGTTTTGGGCAGAAAGATTTTTCAGCAATTATTAACAGGATCAAAGATCATGGGTGATTCTGCCGAGTTCTGGGCAAAAATTGCCGAACAATACGTTACCTGGTTCACTCCCTGGCAGACAACCGTCAGCGGCGGTTTCGATCAGGGCGATATCCAATGGTTTGTTAATGGCAAACTGAATGTATCATTTAATTGCCTTGATCGTCATCTCGCAGATAAAGCAAACCAGCCGGCGATTATCTGGCAGGGTGATAAGGAAGAAGAACAGCAGCAGCTGACCTTCGCTCAACTGCATGAAGAAGTTTGCCGGATGGCCAATGTTTTGAAAACATTGGGTGTCGCTAAAGGCGATAAGGTTGCGATTTATATGCCGATGATACCGGAAGCAGCAGTTGCTATGTTGGCCTGTACCCGGATTGGCGCTGTTCATACCGTCGTGTTCGCCGGTTTTTCTTCAACCGCTTTACATCAACGCTTAATCGCATCACAAAGCAAAGTCTTAATTACTGCAGATGGTTATTACCGCGGCGGCAAGTTTTTTGCGTTAAAAGGACAGGCTGATGAAGCCTGCAGCCAGTTATCAGTCAAAAAACTGGTCGTGCAGCATGGTAAAAATGCAATTGATTTTAAGCCGGAAACCGATTATTGGTGGCATGAAATGCGTGAGCAGGCAAGTTCCGAATGCGCTCCTGAAATTATGGATGCCGAGGACCCGCTGTTTATGCTATATACCTCTGGCAGTACGGGGCAGCCTAAAGGACTGGTGCACACTACAGGCGGTTATCTGGTGCAGATCGCCTACAGTTTCCAGCATATTTTTAACTGCAAACCGGGGGAAGTTTTCTGGTGTACGGCAGATGTCGGCTGGGTAACCGGACACAGCTATCTGGTTTATGGACCGTTATGCAATGGCATTACTACATTAATGTATGCCGGAATTCCTAATTGGCCTGAACCGGATCGTAGCTGGAAAATTATTGATAGATATCGGGTCAGTGTATTTTATACCGCTCCAACCGCAATCAGGGCCTTAAAACGCGCTGGCGATGAATGGCTTGCAACCAGCTCCAGGAAGTCCCTGCGCATGCTTGGCAGTGTCGGCGAACCGATCAATCCGGAAGTCTGGTTATGGTATCGTGATCAGGTAGGCGAAGGCCGGGCTCGGATGATCGATACCTGGTGGCAGACTGAAACCGGCGGGATAATGATATGCCCGCAAACTGAAACCAATAAAGGCGGCGCTGCCTGCCAGCCTTTGCCCGGTATTTTTCCGGTATTGCTTGATGAAGAACATCATGAAATTGAAGGAGTCGGCAAGGGATTGCTGGCAATTAGAAAACCCTGGCCGGCCATAGCAAGAACAATCGCTGGCGATCATGACCGTTACTGCAAAACCTATTTTGCCGATGGCTATTATATTACTGGCGACGGTGCCAGCCGTGATAAAGACGGTGATTACTGGATTAGCGGTCGGGTTGACGATGTGCTCAATGTCGCCGGCCACCGTCTTGGTACGGCAGAAATAGAAAGCGCGCTGGTTTCCCATCCATTTGTTGCTGAAGCGGCAGTAGTCGGGATAACCCATGCAATAAAGGGGCAAGGCATTCACGCTTTCGTCAGCTTGAAACTTGGTCATGAGCCTGGCGAGCAATTGCGCGATGAATTAATGGAGCTTGTAAAAACCAATATTGGCGCCATTGCGAAACCGGACGTAATCCAGTTTGTACCAGATCTGCCTAAAACCCGTTCTGGAAAAATCATGCGCCGAATCCTGCGTCAGATTGCCGGTTCGCCGGTGACTATGAATGATTTAGGCGATCTTTCAACACTGGCTAATCCGCAAATTGTTGAGAGTCTGATAAAGCAGCGGGCGGGGTAATGTTGGGTCAAACGACCCAACCTACTTATATTCGTACCACTGATTTAATTTAACAATTAACTCATTAAGTCCGGTTTTATTTAAAGATGAAAAAGCCTGTACAGTAATCAGATCATTCATTAATTCGTACTGTCCAGCAACTTTATTAACAGTATTTTTGGCATCGCTTTTACTGATTTTATCAACTTTGGTCAATAAGATATGTACAGGAAGTTCGCACTCAATCGCCCAGTCAATCATTGTTTTATCGAGATCCTTGAGCGGATGACGGCAATCCATAAGCAGTACCAGGCCGCGCAGACACTCTCTGACTTCAAGATAATGGGCCAGATGTTTTTGCCATTCTTCTTTAACTTTTTGCGCAACTTTAGCATAGCCATAGCCTGGCAGATCGACCAGCCTTCGTTCCGGATCGAGATTAAACAGATTGATTAACTGGGTACGGCCAGGTGTTTTACTGGTACGGGCCAGCTGTTTGATGCCGGTCAGGCAGTTAAGGGCGCTTGATTTGCCGGCGTTGGAGCGGCCGGCGAATGCTACTTCGTAGCCCAGATCATCAGGTAACTGGCTAACTTTGGCTGCGCTTTTGAGAAATTCTGCTTTAGAATAAGGATTTGTTAACATTTTAGTAAATTCGTTTTGGGTTTTCAGACCCGGCAGTGTACCATTATGCGGTGTTAAGCCGCGGAGCCAGTATGAAAAAAATAGTATTAACTATTGCGTTGATGTTGATGCATTTTAGCACTCTGTCCGCGGAAAATGCTAGTCCGCCGGCAAATGCAGCGCTTTGTGCCGCGTGTCATGGCGCTCAAGGCATTAGCACTAATCCGCAGTGGCCCAATATCGCAGGCCAGCACCGCAATTATCTTCTTAAGCAATTACAGGATTATAAGCACGGCGCCAGCCGTAATGATGCCGCCATGTCTGCGGTTGTCAACAGCTTAAGTGAACAGGATATGGCTGATCTGGCGGTTTTTTACAGCCTGCAGCCGATAGCTGAAGGCGCTACGCCCGAGCGCTATGTAAAACGGGGTGAACAACTTTATCGCGGCGGGGATTTTGCCAAACAGATTACTGCTTGCATCGCTTGCCATGGCCCAAAAGGCACGGGGAATGGCCAAGCCGGATTTCCTTCGCTTTCGGGGCAGCATGCTGCTTATATTATCGAGCAGTTGCAGGCGTTTAAAGAGCACAAGCGCACGAATGATTTAAATGGCATTATGCAGGACATCAGTGCTAAATTAAGCTCTGAAGATATGGCCGCTGTCGCTTATTATATTCAGGGGCTTCATTGATTATTACTAGAGGGTAAAACCATGTTAAAACGTTTTCTGGCTATCGCCTTATTGATTCCAACCCTGGTTTTTGCTGATGAGTTTGTTGCCGGCAAGGATTATGAACTGATTGGTTCAGCGCCGGCAGCGGAAAGCAAGGTCAGTGTGACCGAATTTTTCAGCTATGGCTGTCCATGGTGTCTTCGTATTGAACCGGCATTAAATCAATGGGTTAAAAAACATGAAGGGCAAATCAATTTTTCCCGGGTTCCGGTTGCTTTTAACAAGAGCTGGGCTTATTACGCCAAGGCTTACTATGCGGCTAATCTGCTTGGTCTGGGTGCAAAACTGGATCCGAAATTATTTAAAGCGATCCAGACTGATAAACAGGATTTGGCCAACAATCAGGCGATGGTGGATTTTTTTGTCGCGCAAGGAGTCGATAAGGAAACGGCAGAAAGCGCGTTTAATAATTCTACGATTGTTGATTTGAAAGTCAATGAAGGCAATGCCATGATGGGGCGTTATCAGATCAGCGGCGTGCCGGCAGTAGTGATTAGCAATAGGTATAAAACGGATCTTCGGATGGCTCAGAGCGAAGAGCGGTTTATCAGGATTCTGGATTATTTGGTGAATAAGGCGGGAGCTTGAGGGCGCGGGCCCACTGCCAATAAGTTAAGAAATTTGTCATCCCCGCGAAGGCGGGGATCCATCCATCAAACAAGGTAAGGAGCCAACTTGAGAAATGGATTCCCGCCTTCGCGGGAATGACAGTCTACAGATTACATCACTTCGTCATCCGGATTCCCGGGGTTTTCCAGACTTAAAATTCCGGTATTGAAATCATAAGCAAAAATTTCGGCATAACGGCCCCAGTCAATCATGGTACGCAATACGCGATCCGCCTCTTTCTCGCTGAGGTAATCTTCCAGTTTGGTCAGGAAGCGCTCTTCTGATACATAGTGGCCTGATTTTTCATCAAGTATGCGTCTGATATAGCGGGCAAGGGGTACTTTCTCCAACAGCCGGCGAGCGAATAACTGTTTGCGTGACTGCAAATCAGCTTCTGCAAACTGTCCGCCGAGCGGGGTTAACTGGATATCGCCATCGGAAACTTTGGCAAAGCCCAGAATTTCCAATGTCTCCAATAATGGGAATAAATCGTCAATATTCATCATTAACTCATCGGCAAGCTCTGGCAAATCGATCCGTTCATTGTATGAAGTCATGGTTTCAATCAAGCCTGACAGTTCTGACGGATCAACGTCCGGCAAACGATAACCAAGTCCAATCTGGCGCTCGCGTATAGCGCGTTTTGCCCGCTCTTTGGGGCCGGTTGTCATTAAGGTATAGATTTTGTCTACAATTGCGCGGAATTCGACAGTTTCCGGATCGCGCGGTTGTTCCATGGTTACTTGCAGTTCAGCGCGAATGTAGCCGGGATCGCTGCCAAAAATGATAATTCGGTCGGCCAGCATTGCCGCTTCTTCAATATTATGCGTGACCAGTAATATGCCATTGGTGTTGGTTTTTTTTTCCTGCCATAGTTCAAGCAAGTCTGATTTTAAATTTTCGGCGGTCAATACATCAAGTGCGGAAAACGGTTCATCCATTAACAACACGTCCGGATTAATGACCAGCGCCCGTGCAAAACCGACCCGCTGTCTCATCCCGCCTGATAATTCTTTCGGAAAAGCGGATTCAAAGCCATCAAGGCCGATAATATCAATTGCTTCAATAGCCCGGCGGCGGCGTTCCTCACGACCGATTCCCTGTGCTTCCAGCCCAAGTTCCACATTCTGTAATACCGTCAGCCAGGGCATGAGGGCAAAGGATTGAAATACCATGCCAATCCCGGGAACCGGTTTGGTAACCGGTTGGCCGCGGTAAGTTACTTTGCCTGAGCTTGGCGCAACCAGGCCGGCAATAATACGCAACAGCGTTGATTTACCGGAACCTGACTTGCCAAGCAATGCAACAATTTCACCTTCCCGCAATTGAAAATTGACATCCTCAAGCACCAGCAGATCTTGCGTTGATGCTTTTTTGAATGACTTAGTGCAGTTTTCCAGAGCGATAATGGTTTCAGACATATGATACTCAATTAAAATTAAAGCGCTCTTCCGCTAGCCGGTATAGCGGACGCCAGATTAAATGATTAAAAGCCAGGACATAAATACACATCATGGCTGTTCCCAGGGCGATCTTGGGGAAATCGCCGGCTATAGTGCTCGCCTGAATGTATTCGCCAAGGCCGGTTGCTCTGAGGGTAGTATGGCCCCAGCTTACCCATTCCGCAACAATACTGGCATTCCAGGCGCCGCCTGCTGCGGTGATGGCTCCGGTGATATAAAATGGGAAAACGCCTGGCAAAGCGAGACGCTTCCACCATAACCAGCCTTTAAGGCCAAGGTTGTCGGCTGCGAGATAAAGGTCGCGTGGAATCATTGACGCCCCGGCAATCACATTAAACAGGATGTACCACTGGGTGCCTAAAATCATCAACGGCGTTACCCAGATTTCAACGCTTAAATTAAAGCGGACGATAGCAATAACAAATAAGGGATAAAATAAATTAGCCGGAAATGCGGCCACAAACTGAATGACTGGCTGTATTTTCTGGGCAATGCGCGGTCTTAATCCTATCCATACTCCGACCGGAATCCAGATCAGAGAGCTGATAACAATTAAAACGATCACTCGCAGCCCCGTTGCCGCCCCCAGCGCAAATGCATGGACAATATCTTTGGTTGTCAGTTCTGCCAAAATGAAGTTGAGCAATAACCACCCACCGGCAGCAATCACCATAAGTACCGAGATATTCCAGAGCCAGTCGAGTTTTTTCTGCCGGCCATAGTCAATTTCCTTGACCGGGGCAGGCCCGCGTTTTGTCAGCAGGGAAGCATTAACAAACCGCTCTTTGATTGCGCCGAAATGGCCGCCGATCCGCCGCATCAATTTGCTGCGCCGCAACAGGTCAATTAACCAGGATTGATATTCTTCTTCATCCTGGGTTTGTTCGACCTTGAATTTTTCTGACCAGGCGATAAGCGGGCGAAACAGAATCTGGTCATACAGGAAAATAACAATAACCATGGTTAATATTGCATAGCCGACAGCATGGAGATTGCGTTGTTCTATAGCCAGGGCAATATAAGAACCTATGCCGGGCAGGCGAATATCCTGGTGTGCAACGGCAATTGCTTCAGACAGCACAACGAAAAACCAGCTGGCTGACATCGACATCATCATATTCCACAATAAACCGGACATGGAAAAAGGTACTTCAACCTTCCAGAAACGTTGCCAGGCTGACAACTGAAACATGGCGGACGCTTCTTTTAAATCATGCGGTAATGTTTTCAGCGACTGATAAAACCCAAAGGTAATATTCCATACCTGAGCGGTAAAAATAGCAAAAATGGATGCGCATTCAGGCCCTAGCAAACTGCCGGGAAACAGATGAATAAAGCCGGTTACCGTAATGGATAAAAAGCTTAAAACCGGTACTGACTGCAAAATATCAATAGCCGGTATTATCAATTGTTCCGCTCTTCGATTTTTAGCGGCCAGAGCGCCGACCGCAAAAGTAAACAGGATGGAAAGCGCTAACGCAATGAACATGCGTAATACAGTTCTTAACGCATAAAAAGGCAAATGAAACGGATCAAGGGAAATTGGCAGCGGCTGGCCAAGCTGATAAGGCGTTGCCATCTGATTGCCGGCCCAGCCCAGGAAAAACAGAGTTGATAAAATCAAAATTAGCAGCAGCAAGTCCCATCGATTAACGAAGCGACCGACATTTTCACGGTTAGCAAAGTAAAAATGGCTGTTGCGCACCAAGTTTTCTCCTGATTTAAATAAACGTTGCAGATATAATTAGTAAAATGACATGCCTGTCGTACACAGCGTATCTGTCACCCTGAACGTAATGAAGGATCTTGGGTATACACTGTTCCTTTTTCCGGTTAATAACGGCTTTGTTGAATAAATCATTTGGGAAAGTTTGATTGTATGTAAAATAATCAAACCGGCCATTTGTCATCCCCGCGAAGGCGGGGATCCATCCATCAAACAAAGTTAGGAGCTAACTTGAGACATGGATTCCCGCCTTCGCGGGAATGACAGTACTATTTATTCAACAAAGCCGTAAATAACCGGAAATCAGTCAGCTCCGTAAGAGTATCACAATTTTAACCAGTCCAGGTAGTTTTAGGTTCTGTACAATTACTAAAAACAGCTTATGGAGTCCAGGCGTATTTCCCCCATACATCAGGTTGCTGATAATGCGGATGGTTCAGAATCAGGTTTACCAACTTTTTGCCTCCATGAAGCGCTGCTATTTCGTGAGGAAATATAGGAATATTTTCACACTGAGGAAAGAGACGAATCTTGTCATCCAGCAAGGTTTGAAGTTTGTTATGCAGTTCTTTCTTGTGTAATAAATTGGCGAGGGCTTTCAGTGCGTTGACAGGAAAAGTACTTGCTACACACTCACAAGCCTGGTGATCCAGTAAAAAGGAAACGGCTTCCTGTTTTCCAAGTAAAGAGGCTAAGAAGGCTGGCGAGAGTCCATTGCTGTCGAGCTTATCGAGCGGCAATTTCAATGAATGATAAAACTCAAGTACATCTATCTGATTATACCGGGCAGCAACATGAGCAGCAGTTTGGTTCTCAGTATTAACATCATCAAGGCTAATTTTTTGTTCATGTAAAAATTGCAGAACATTAACACGGCCTCTGGCTGCGGCATAAAATGCAGGCGTCATTCCTTCTGTAGAGTGCTTATCAAAACGTATTCCCTCCGCTTTTAAGAATGTTAAGGTCGCTATATCGCCTGCCGCTGCTGCAATATGGGTAAGATGAATGTCCTGCTTGAACGTTTGATCCAGCGAAATGCCAGCCTGTTTTAAAAATTGCAGCCATTTTGTGTTATGGGGTTCATAAATGGCGGGTATAATTGAATCCCCGGCAAAAGGCTTGCTTAAGAATAACTTGACTTCTTGTTTGCCCAGTATGTTGAGGAGAAATTCGAGTAAATTATAGTTATCCCCAATCTCTGGGCCAATGATTATTAACAGGCAAAGATCGTCCTGGTCCTGAGAGAACATCAGAGTCCTGAAATGTTTTAGCTCAGCTTCATTCAGAGTTTTCTGTTGCATAGCTGTAATTAATTGTATTATTGCAGTTTTCAGGGAAGAGGAATGTCTTGTAGCCAGCCACTTTAATACTGACATATAAGTAAAAATCGACATGTCTGACAAATAGGATGCTACCTGAGATGATTCCAGCAATCGCCAGAAAGCGCTTGCTTTTCCTTTGCCGATTTGTTGAATAATTCTTTCAAGCGTTTCATTTTGGCTGGATGATGCAGAGGCAGTAACGGCCCTGTTTTCTGTCTGTTCTGGCGCAAGTTCCGGCTGGTTGAAAAACCCAATCCGAGTTATCGGACTGCGCTGCTTCTGGTTCTGGTGGTATTGTTCCAGCAAAGCAGCGATCTCTGTATGGCCCATGAGTTTTGCTATTTCATGAGGCAATACAGAGATGTCTGGCGCTTCTGACGATAAGTCGGTTTGATCTTTGATGAATTGCTTTACCTGCCTCAGAGCCAGGAACTGTTTCCGGGCTATATACAATTCTAATGATTCGCTCTTGACTGTGACGGGGTTAAATGGAGAGACATTGTGCTCTAGTAAATAGTTAATGACTTCGAGTTTGCCTTCCGCCGCTGCGCAATAAAGAGGCGTAAAACCATCCTTTGCAACGATGTCGAGAGCGGAACCCGCCTGGTGTAGAAAGCGGACTGTCTCGACATGGCCATACTCTGCAGCGATAAAGAGCGGGGTATATCCTTCCGGGGTAAGAATATTGAGATCTGCGCCAATGAGGTCCAGAAACCGGAGCGCTTCAACCTGGCCATACTGAGCAGCAGCATACGCCGGGGTTTCTCCGATACTGTCAGCAACGTTGGGGTTTGCACCATCTTTATAAAGGAATTTAAGCGCATTAACAGCTCCGCCCAGAGCGGCGGCAAAAAAGGGGGTAGAGCCATCTTCGATAGGACTTTGAAGATTAACCCCAATTTGCTGCAGGTATTGGAGTACTTCAACCTGATCATTAACTGCGGCGACGTATGCCGGGGTATCGCCATCACTATTCGCCGCTTGCGGATCGGCGCCTGCCTGATGGAGAAATTGGACTGCATTAATAGCTCCTGCCCGGGCTGCAACAAAAAGCGGAGTCGAGCAATCATCCCCTGACGCATCGATAGCAGCGCCAGCCTTGAGCAGGAAATCGAGTATCTCAACATGATTATTTTTAGCTGCCGCATGCATGGGACGACGACCCTGTTCATCCTCTATATCCAGGTTAGCGCCGGCTTGTTTTAAAAAGCGAAGTGTTTCCAAATCGCCGTTCTTTGCGCAAATTATAGCAAAATACCCTGCCTTTCTTCTGCCCAATGTAACAGTGGCATTTAAACAGGCTGCTACACAAGGCTCTTTTCCAGCGCTATCAAGAATACGTTTCAACAAGGCCGGATTGTGATGGCTTAATTCACAGAAAATTTGTTTGAAAAGGGAGATGCCGTTGTATGTAGTACAGAGAGCGCGTATTACGGATCGAGGGACAGGTTTTACGGAATTTTTTTTAGTATTTTTCTGGGGGGCGGGAAACAGTTGATTAATTGTTGCCAGTAATTTTGGCTGATGCTCATCAAGCAGCCATTCCATAAGAGTGATTGTGAGAATTGAGGTGTCGAGTAAATATTGTTCTGCCTGCGGCGATTCAAGTAACCGTTTGATTGCGCCTGTTGTGCCATTTTTAATTTGTTGCACCAGGTTGTTAACAGCCTGATTTTTCCTGACTATTGCTGCTGGAGAGGCTGCACGTGTATTTTTTTCCGATTTAGGTTTTACGGAGGATACAACTACAGGTCGGCTGCGACCTGCCGCCTGAGCCGCAGGTATATTGGCTACTGGTTTGGGAGCTGGTTGCGGCTCTTTGACTGATGGAGCAAGTGTTGTGGGATTAGCTGCGGCTTGTGCTTCCAAAGACGAATTGATGATATGGTCAATTTTCTGATCTGGAAGCTGCAAATGGTCTTTCATTATGATTCGGGCTTGCTCAAAATTGCTGTTTTGCAGGTGATGATCCGCCTGAGCCTGCCAACGGGCCTGTTCGTTCTCTGATTTTACGGGTAATTTCAGGTTGTTCGCATCCAGGACTGCAATTTCGCCGAGGAGTGTTTGGGCGAGTTTTTGCCATCGCGGCTGTTCCTTATCGTAAATAAAAAGTCGCAGTTGGGCGCGTTTTAGCGCGACATATAGGGCATTTAAAGCATTCCATTGGTCAAGGGTTAACTCGAGGTTGGGATTTTTTTTAGTCAAAGATTTAATCCCGCGTGCCTGTGAAAACGGATTCCAGAGAATCACAGTATCAAAATCAAGACCAATGGCTTGTGCAGGCGTTAGAATATTGCTGCAGCCTAGCACGTCTTTAATGTGCTCGCGCTCCTTTTGCGAGCATTCCTCAAAGACGATAACGACAGTTCCCGCATACTGTCCATACGGTTTGATAGCAGGCAAATGGGTATTATGAATTTGGTTGACCTGCCCGCCCTCGGGCAGGGCTGATTGAATCTTTCGGTATGGACGGCGCTTACCGCTACCAGTATCCATCTCGTATTTCACGTCCAGAAGATGATTGCCGACTGCGGTCACTTCCGGCCGGCTGCGCCAATCGGTGAGAAGTGAGTGTTCAGTATAGGGATGGTTTATATCGTACAGAATTTCTTTCAGACAATTGTGCATATAAGGCGATGAAAACAGGGCCTGATCACTATCCAGGGCGGCGACTACCTGCCGATCCCTGGTCAGGCGAACCAATTCTCTTACTGCTATTGGCGGCAGATTTTGTGTTTCATCGAGATAAATGCTGGAGTAGCATGGAGCCTTCTGGGGCAGGGCGCTGACCATGGGGTCAAGAAAACCGTTTGCCAGCAAATGAACCTGCCATTTAGCGAGCAAGCCGATGAACAATTTCTGTTTGACCGCATTGTCGTTACCATGGCTCGGATCTTTGGCGGAATAATGGCATTGACGTTGACCCAATTCACAGTATTTATCAGGGCCAAGCGCTGCAATCAGGCTGAACTCGTAATGTACAGTGTTAGCGGGCTCATCCACTTTCTGGCTTTTCAGCCATTCGGCAAAATCAGCGCTATTGAGCATTCTGCAATCCGGATAATTATTTTGCAACAATCTTTGCCAGGTCGAAAATACCGCGGAGATAGCAGGCGCTTCTTCGATTGACCACTCTGCTTGATACATGGCCTGATGGTTATTAACCAATGGATCAGAGGGTGATAGAAACAGACAGGGGAGGACTTCGTTCTGTTTTTCGTTGTCAATTACGGGTTTCGCATTAAGCATTTGTTGCATGACGCTGAACAGGATACTGGTTTTCCCTGCACCCGGCGGCCCTAAGAATACTATTGGTTTAGAGAGTTCACAGGCTTTTTGCTGGCCGCTATCCAGAATTAAAGTGCTTCCTCTATACGGAATAGCGGGAACAAATTCCAACGGTTGTTCTGGTGCTGGCGGAGGATTATTCGCAGGCAGTGTTTGAGTTTCTGGTATTTCCAGCTCCTGATGCTTTGGCTCGCCAAGGCTTGCAAGCTGCCGTTTTAATCTATTGTAATTGTGATTGTTCACTGCCAGGATTAAAAGTTTATTCTTGCCCTCATGCTTGAGCCAGGTATAAATTAACCGCTGCTTTCTATTAATTTTAGCGCGAAAAACGGGCTTTTCCTGATAATTTGCACCCTTCAGGGGCTTAACCTGCGGATAGCGCAGTTCGTTGGATAGAATACCCTGAATCAGTTCCTGGTGGGTTAAGATTTCCTCTTTTGTAATATGGTTAAGATCAAACAAAATGCTGAGCATGAATGGTGTTCCTGTGTACAGAAATAGTATAAATTAATAAAAATAATAAGTTCAATATGTCTATATTGCCGCTATTGTAAGCCTGATTTCTTCCGGACTGAAAAGGTCAACCGCAAGCTCTTTGCTATAGTGTGCTTTATATTTCGGATGTTCCTTCAACAAGTTTATGGCTTCCTGATTGCCCATAAGTTGTGCCAGTTCGTGAGGCAATATGGAAATATATTCTTTTTTGGGCGAAGAGCCGATTTTATTATGGATGAATATATTTACCCGTTCCCAATCCGAGATCAAAGATTGGGCAATAAAACGCTTCAGCAGCTTGATATGCATAGTCGCGGGTTGAAGAGGATATTCATTATTGTCTAATAAAAAGCTCATAATTTCGAGCTGCCCGCCCTTGACCGCGGTTACAAGAGGTGTAGGGCCTGTTTTTATAGGCGTATCAAGAGGGGCGCCAATCTGGTGCAAATATTGGAGTATATCCAGGCGGTTATGCAGCGTGGCTAAATAGGCTGCTGTCGCACCATTAAAATCAACTGCTTTAATATTCGCGCCTGATTCATACAGGAAGCGAACTACTGCAAGGTGGCCTCGTTGAATTGCAATAAGGAGCGGGGTAAAATTATTATTATCCGGGATATCAAGCTTGGCCTGCTTTTGTTTGAGGAATTCAAGTACTGCCAGATGACCGTTATAAGCAGCAGCGTAAGCCAAAGTCATTCCATCGTTATTGGCTACTGTTGTATCGGCACCAGCTTCACACAATAACCTGACTACGTCAACCTGGCCATTTCTCGCGGCCATATGTAGCGGTGTAACGCCTTTATCTGTAGGAGTATTGATATTTACTTTTTTCTTGATCAGAAAGCCCATTATCCCTAATTGATTATATTGCGCAGCAATATAAGTCAGGGTTGCGCCATTGACAGTGGAAATACGGTTCAGGTCTATCTTTTCCTCATCCAGGAACTTCATTATTTCAAGCCGGCCGTACTCAACGGCCATTAAGGAAATAATATAGGCCGTAGAATGGTTTATTTTGAATAGAACGCGCAACAATGGAAAAAGTTCATGGGGGCTTTTTTGCTGATCAGAAAGTATTTCAATAGCTGTAGCCAGAAGGCTATCGTTATGTTCTGCAATCAGCCACTGCAGTACGCTGACTGTCATGAAAGATGGTTTATTGGTCAGATGCTCTTCTGCGTCAGGCGATGCCAGCAGTTGCCTGATTGCATCTTTTGTGCCTTTTATGATTTCCTGGATAAACGCATTAAGCTTGTTTGCTTTTTGTTCTAATGCTGGTTTCTGGGCGCTGAAAAAGCCAATCTGGGCGGCCGCACTGAGAGATTTTCGATGTTGCAGCAGAGCGCTTTCAGTTCTTGTATGCCCCATCATTTGTGCGATTTCATGAGGCAAGATGGCGATATCCTGTTTTTCTGCATGCGGAGAGCCGAGTTTATCTTGTATGAACTTTTCTACCCGTTTTTGAGTCTTGAGAGGCGTTTCGGTCATAATTTGATGCAATACCTCGACCGCGATCGTTACGGGAGTGTGCGGCGACACCTGCTTGCCTAATAAGAACTCAACGGCATCAAGCTTGCCATAGGCTGCAGCGATAAAAAGCGGCGTAGTACCATCCCTGGCTGGTGTGTCGAGAGCAGCTCCAAGCATGTTCAGGGCTTTGAGGGAGGCAACCTGGTCAAACCGGGCGGCAACATATGCCGGAGTATACCCTTCTCCTGCATCGGCTTTGTTAGGATTAACGCCAACGCTGCAGAGAAAATTGATGGCCTTAACACGTCCTGCCGATGCAGCAGCAGTCAGAGGGGTTGAGTGATCGTTAGCTGGCATCGTTAGATCTGCGTCAATCTGATGCAGGTATTCAAGTGCTTTAATCTTATCGCCCCAGGCTGCAATATATGCTGGGGTTTCACCATCATTATTGACGGCATTGCGGTCAGCTTTGGCTTTGTAAAGGTGTTTCATTATTTCAACGTTATCTTGTTGCGCCGCATAATGAAGCGGTGTTGCGCCATACTGATTTTTGATATGGAGATCTACCTTTTCCTGAGTCATAAATAAAAGTATGTTCAGATGACCTTCTCGAGCAGCGAAATGAGCCATAGTCATACCATCTTTACGGGCTGTGTCGAGCTTAATACCGGCCCTATGCAGGAATTTGATTACTCCAAGGTGTCCATTTTCGGCTGCATGAAGAATGGGGGACATGCCGGACTCAGGAGATGTTTCAAAGTTCACTCCTTTTTCCTGAAGAAGTTTAACTATCGCAACGTTGCCGCTACCGGCAGCCATACAGGCAATATTTAACTCTTCCTTATCAGAGGTATTCAAATTAACCCCTTTCAGGCATAAAAGTTGGACTAGCTTAAAAAATCCCTTTTTAGTTGCAACCAGAAGAGGGGTTTCCCCCTTTTTATTTGGTGTATCGAGGTTTTCCCCTTCTTGCCCCAGGTATTCAAGTAAGTCTATATCACCGTTTTGAGCAGCGATATGAGCCAGTGTTGTGCCATGGTTATTGGGCGTTTTCAGACTTATACCCGCTTCTTTCAGGAATTGAATTATTTTGACGTGACCATATAACGCTGCAATGTGAATAGGACGCGAACCGTGCCTGTTAGCTACATCCAGGTCGGCTCCTGCCAGTTTCAGATATTGCAGTGTTTTCGGATGGCCGTAGGCAGCGCAATCCAAGACTAAGTATTCTCTATTCTTACCAGGCGCATTTAAGCAGGCAGCTACAAAAGGCTCATCTCCAACTTGTTCGAGAATAGATTTTATTAAAACAGGGTTTCTTTCTACCAGTTCAATGAAGCATGCTTTAAACAGAGAAGCGCCATTGTGCATAGTGCAGAGTGTGCGCATATAATTCATAAGTTGTTCAGTTGTATTTGACCGCTCCGAGAGTACCTCCAACATCGCCGCCAATAGTTGTTTTTTATGATCCTCAATCAGCCATTCCAGGATGCTGACGGATTTCATGTTGGATGTATTGATCAAGTGGCGCTCGGCATCGGGAAGCTTTAACAATTTTGTAATAGAGCCGCGAATATTTCTTTGAATTAATGCAATCAATTGGCGAAGATCGACTTCCTCTACAGGTTTTTTACGAGCTTGAGCCACCTGCTCTGGCGTGGCCGTTGCCGGTTGTAATGTGAGTGCTGCTGTAGTTGACAGAGCTGCTTTTTTACGGGCTTTATTCCGTCTTCGCCGCTTGCCAGAGGACGAAGCAGGAGCCTCTGTTGCGGCAGTGGCCGGAACTTGTGTTCCTTTGGCCTGATTGATTGTAAGTTCAATTTCCTGTTTAGTCCGCTGCAAATGGTTTGCCATAATATTTTCGGCTTCGAGATAATTTTTGTTTTGCAGATGATGCTCAACCTGCTGTTGCCAGCGGACTTTTTCATTATCGGAATGCAAGGGTAATGTCAGATGGTTTGTTTCCATGGCCGTAATCTTGCCGAGCAAGGTGCTAGCGAGATTTCGCCATCGCAGCTGTTCCTTGTCGTAAAAAAAGACGCGGAATTTAGCGCGTTTGATGGCCACATAGAGTGCGTTTAAGGCGTTCCACTGATCCAGAGAAAGCTCCATTCCGGCATTTTTTTTAGCAAGGGATTTAATCCCCGGTGCCTGTGAAAACGGGTTCCAGAGTATGACGGTATCAAAATCGAGCCCAATGGCTTGCGCCGGAGTTAAAATATTGTCGCAGCCCAATGAATTTTTAATCTGTTCGCGCTCTTCATCCGAAGGCGGCTGAAAGACGATGACCACAGTTCCGGCATATTGCCCGTATGGTTTCAGGTTGGCAAAATGGGAGTTATCAATCCAGTTGACTTGTCCGCCTTGGGGGAGAGCTGAATCGATATCTTTGTAAGGACGGCGTTTGTCGCCGCTATCCATCTTATATTTCATGTTAATAAGATGATTGCCGACTGCGGTAACTTCCGGACAACTGCGCCAGTCGGTGGTCAGTTGATGCTCGTTATATTGTTTTATAGTGCTATAAAAGATTTCTTTCAGGCAGTTGTGCATATAAGGCGATGAGAACAGGGCTTGATCGCTGTCCAGGGCCGCGACTATCTGGCCGTTCAGAGCGAGAGGCACTACAGAGCTAATCGCTACAGGAGGCAAGTTTTGAGTTTCATCGAGATAAATGCTTGAATAAGGGTGTGCCTGTGGCGGCAGAGTGCTGACCATGGGGTCGATGAGGCGGTTTTCTTCCAGATAAGTCTGCCATTTGGCGAGCAGGCTGATGAATGTCTCCTGCTTGGCCGCATTCTCTTTGCCATGAATCGGATCTTTGGCGGAATAATGGCATTGGCGCTGTCCCAACGTACGGTATTTCTCAACTCCCAGTGCGACAATCAGGCTGAGTTCGTAATGGACGATTTTAGCTGGCGCTTGTTCTTTCTCGCTGCCCAGCCATTGGGCAAAAACTGCATCATTATTGAGCATTGTATAATTCGGGTAACTGCTTTGCAGCAGGCCTGCCCAAGTGATAAACACCACACCGCCATCCGGTTCTTCCGCCGACCTTTCTGCCTGGTACATATCCCGGTGGTTATTAACCAGTGGTTCAGAGGGGGAGAGGAACAAGGCCGGGTGAACTGGCGGTTGCTGCGTTTCCTCAATAGCGGGTTTCTCATTGCGCTTCTGTTGCATGAGGCTGTACAAGATACTGGTTTTCCCTGCACCCGGTGGGCCAATGAGAGCCAGCGGCCTCTGTTTGCGGTAGGTATTCAGCTGGCTGGAATCGAGAATTAAAATGTTACCTTTATATGGAATTACAGGCGTAAATTCCAAGGGTTGCTCCTTTTCGGCCGGAGGATTCATCACTGGCGGCGCATCACCGTCTGCTATTTCCAGCTCTTGATAGTTGGGAGTCCTTCGGTCAATAAATTGCCGTTTTAATTTTTTGTAATTGTGATCGTTTATTGCCAGAACAAACAGTTTGTTCTGATCCTGATGTTTATGCCAGGTATAAATTAACCGGTCCTTTTTATTGATTTTGGCGCGAAAAACGTTTTCACCATGGTAGTCTGCTCCTTTCAGTTGTTTAACCTTGGGATAGCGCAGCGTACCGGCTAAAATATCAGCGATTAACCCTCCGTGTTTTTTGATTTCCTCTTCTTTAATGTGATTACGATCAAAAAGAATATTGGGCATGAATAGTTTCCTGGCACTGAAAATTCCTGCTGCGCAGGAACGACATAAACAACAGCGGGCAATTATAGATTAATTGGACAAAAAGCTCAATATTTGTCAATGGAACTTTTTTGCCCAACCGGTGTCTAACTTAATGAGCACTCTCCATGAAGGCTCAATCCCGTCTATCCCTCTTGGATGGGGTTTCGTGTCATTAAGCGACACGCCAGTTCTCCCCGGCATACAAGCCGGGGTTTTTTTATGGCGAAACTCGTTCTACAATTAGACATTATAATCATTTAAACAGGACGTTATCGTGAAGCGACTAACCACTCTGATTATGGCCGTTGCAGCCTTATGCAGCATACCGACAGCTTATGCCGCGCCTGACAAAACCCAGCTTGCGGTTTGGGCAAATGAAGCCATTATTGCGACCTATACTTTTGACTATCAGAATTTTATGGATCAGCAAAAAGCGTTGGCGAAGTATTTTACCGCCGATGGCTGGACAGCTTACAGTTCAGCCCTGGCTACATCTGGCGTGCCGAGTGTAGTGCTTAAAAATGATTATACGGTAAGTGCGGTAGCTACCATGCCGCCGGAAATTAAGCAAATCGGCAATAACTGGGAGGCGGTGATGCCGGTATTGGTGGTTTATAAAAATGTGCAATTCCAGCAGAAACAGACCTTAAATGTAACGATTGATTTTGGTGAGGCGCCATCAGGACAAGGGGTACGCGGGTTTGCGATCACCCACCTGCAGTCCGTTGCAGCTGAGCCGCCCTGTCAGTGTGTGCCGGTTAAAGAAGGCGGTACACAATTACCCCTAAATGTACAATAATCAAAAACATAATCAGCCCGATAATCAGATTTAATTTTGTTGGAATATGGACATCAAGGGCTGATTGTGTCGGGTTGTCGGGATTATAAAAGACAGTAATTTCTTCATCCTTTTTGAATGCCATAGCGACCTGGTAAGCAAGCTTGCGGGCGTAGCGGCTGTTTGGCGTGTTGTGCGAGGTATCCAGAAACAGGTATTCGCCTAGAAAGTCCCGCTCATTGACTTGATAACTATATTCAATTTTGGGCCACAACCGACTCCCTTCCTGACTCCATTCCAGCCGGGTAATTCGGCCTTTGACGATTAACCAGTAACGGGCTTCACTTAAAAACCAGCGCTCTTGCCAGAAATGGCGGAGCATGGCCAATAAAAAAACAAGCCAGGCAATATCAATAAGGCCGCGCCAGGATAAAAGCCAGTTAATCATTAGTTACTCGCAGATTAATACTAGCCTTCATCGTACCCTCTTTTTGCAGAAATTGAAATTACGCCCTCTCCCGTCTCGGAAGGGCTTTGTTCAATAAATAGATGTAGCCTTGATGCAGCGAAGCGTAATCAAGGATTGATCTCGCGTTCAGGTACTGATGCCTAAACAGTGATAGAAACCTTGATTACGCTTCGCTGCATCAAGGCTACTCTCTATTTATTCAACAAAGCCCCTCTTTGGCGGGGCGTGTCATTAAGCGACACGCCAGTTCTCCCCGGTTATTACCGGGTTTTTTTATGTTGAGTGTCATTGCACCCTGGCTACTTGCCGAGAAGTCTCAAGAGCGTATAATCATTTGCATAATGCCTTACGAAGAGGGGAACGCAATGATTGCAAGAACACCATTATTCGCTAAACATCTGGCGGCAGGAGCTCGGATGGTTAATTTCCACGATTGGGAAATGCCGCTTCACTATGGCTCACAGCTGGAAGAACACCATACCGTTCGTAATGATGCCGGCGTTTTTGACGTTTCCCACATGACTATTGTTGATATCCTCGGTGCCGGCGGCCGTCTGTTTTTACGCAAATTACTGGCTAATGACGTTGATCAACTGGACCATACCGGGCTTGCGCTCTATAGCTGCATGTGTAATGAGCATGGCGGCATCATTGACGATCTGATTGTTTATCAGCGTGCCTCTGACAATTACCGGGTCGTCCTTAATTCAGCTACCCGCAGTGATGATCTGGCCTGGCTGCAGAAAAAAAGCGAAGGCTTCGCTGTTGGCCTGCAGGAGCGCAAAGAATATGCCATGCTGGCGGTACAAGGCCCGCAAGCGATCACTAAAACCACGACTATACTGACGCCTGCCCAGGCTGATGCTATATCTACCTTGCGCCCGTTTGAATGCGTTGATGTTGACAATTACTTCTTTGCCCGCACTGGCTATACCGGTGAGGACGGTCTTGAAATTGTTATGCCTGCCGCTGAAATTGAAACGTTCTGGGATAACTTGCTTGCTGCCGGCGTCAAACCTTGTGGGTTAGCGGCTCGCGACACACTCAGACTGGAAGCAGGTATGTTGTTATACGGCCAGGATATGGATGAGACGACAACGCCGCTTGAATCGGGCCTTGCATGGACGGTTAAACTTGAGCCGGAAGATCGCGATTTTATCGGCATGGGGGCGTTGCTGTTTCAAAAACAAAACGGCATCAAGCGTAAGATGGTTGGCCTTGTACTTGAAGATCGCGGTGTTATGCGCTCTGGTCAGCGCGTTATTGTAGCCGGCCATAATGATGGCGTTATCACCAGCGGCACCTATTCGCCAACCCTGGAAAAATCAATTGCCCTTGCCCGCGTTCCGGTTGAAACCGGTTCGCAGGTCATGGTTGATATCCGTGGCAAACTGATACCGGCCCAGGTTGTTAAACCACGCTTTGTTAAACAGGGAAAATCACTTTTATAAATAATAAGGGACAACAAATGAGCGATTTAAAATTTACCCGTACTCATGAATGGCTAAAGGCTGATGGTGATGTGATGGTAATAGGCATTTCTGATCATGCCCAGCAATTATTAGGCGATATGGTTTTCGTTGAGCTGCCGGAAGAAGGCGATGAAGTCAGTGCTGGCGACGAACTGGGTGTTGTTGAGTCCGTCAAGGCAGCTTCCGATTTTTATGCGCCCGTGAGTGGCGTGGTTGTCGAAGTCAATCAGGCAGTGAGTAAAAACCCTGCGCTGGTAAACAGCGATCCTTTCGGCGCTGGTTGGTTGGTGAAACTGCGTGCCAGCAATAGCGCTGAATTGAATGAGTTGTTAAACAGTGAGCAATACAGTAAAGAAATCGCCGAGGATTAACGATGCCTTATATTCCCCATACTGAACAAGACACCAGGGCTATGCAGGCCGATATTGGTATTAGCAAGACTGAAGAATTATTTGATGAAATACCCAAAGAGCTGCTGTATAGCGAGTTGAAGAACATTCCTGCCGGCAGCAATGAAATGGCGATGCTGCAGGAAGCGCAGCAGCTGGCAACGCTTAATCAGAACAGTATCTGTTTTATGGGGGCAGGCTGTTATGACCACCATATACCGGCAGCTGTCTGGGATATTGCTTCGCGAGGGGAATTTTTAACCGCTTATACGCCCTATCAGGCAGAAGCCAGCCAGGGAACACTGCAGTTATTGTATGAGTTTCAAACCATGATTGCCGAATTAACCGGCATGGATGTCGCCAATGCTTCGCTCTATGACGGGGCAACAGCGGTTGCAGAGGCCGTGTTGATGGCGGTGCGCTGTCATAAGAAGAGTAAGTCGAATCGGGTTTTAGTGGCAGGTACTTTCCATCCGTTTTACCGCGAAACGTTGGAAACCGTTGTCCGAAATCAGCATATCGAAATTATTACCCTGCCTTATGACCTAGTGCTCGGTACGCTGCGGCTCGATGCCTTGCAACAGTATGATGGCGTGGATATCGCTGCTCTGGTCATTGCCCAGCCTAATTTTTTTGGCTGCCTGGAGCAGGTTGATGAATTATCCAATTGGGCTTATGCCAACGATGTGCTGAGAATTGCATGCGTGAATCCGGTTTCGCTGGCCTTGCTCAAACCGCCTTCGGAAT
Organism: Legionella dresdenensis; assembly: GCF_042649825.1. Taxonomy (NCBI): domain Bacteria; kingdom Pseudomonadati; phylum Pseudomonadota; class Gammaproteobacteria; order Legionellales; family Legionellaceae; genus Legionella; species Legionella dresdenensis. The sequence continues at coordinate 92,436 of NZ_JBHSAB010000004.1, forward strand.
GGGGTGATCATGGTGTTGATATCGTTTGCGGCGAAGGGCAACCGCTTGGTGCGCCTATGGCTTCGGGCGGTCCGTATTTTGGTTTTTTAAGTACCCGCATGGAGCATGTCAGACAAATGCCTGGCCGTCTTATCGGGCGTACGGTAGATAAAGACGGTAAAACCGGATTTACTCTGACCCTGCAAGCACGCGAACAGCATATCCGCCGCGGCAAGGCAACCTCCAATATCTGTACCAATCAGGGATTACTGGTTACTGCGGCGACTATCCATATGAGTTTGCTTGGTCCTGAAGGTCTCCAGCAGGTTGCTGAAAAATGTCATCACAACACGATTGCACTGGTAGCGGCGTTAACGCAAATCGAAGGTGTAGATCAAGTGTTCACAAGTCCTTATTTCCATGAGGTTTTATTAAAGATCAATAAACCGGCTGACGAAGTACTTAATCAATTGCAGGCAGCGGGCATTAACGGCGGTTATCCTGTCCAGAGCCATTATCCTGAGTTAACGGATACCATTCTGGTTTGTGCGACCGAAACGCGGACCGATGCTGATGTTGCATTGTATGCCCAGACCTTAAAACAGATTATGACCAAATGAGGTAACCCATGTTTATCGTCCAATTAACGTATAAAGCGCCGCTGGTGGAAGTAGACAAGTATTTGCAGGCTCATCGGGAATTTCTTGATTATTATTACAAGCAAGGGTTACTAATCATGTCTGGCCCATTAAAACCCCGTACCGGCGGAATTATTATTGCGGCAACCAAAGACCGGGCTTATCTTGAGGCAATTTTGCAGAAGGATCCTTACCACCTGGCTGAGATTACCGATTATGAACTTATCGAGTTTGTTCCGGTTAAGCATTGTGAGCAATTAAAGGATATAGTTCAGGATTCAGAGGGGAAATTATGTTGATATTCGAGCTTTCACAACCAGCAAGACAGGCCATTGCCCAGGCTCCTGGCAAATCACTTGCCAAAACACTGATCCCTGCCCATATGCTTCGTCAGAAACCGCCGCGTTTGCCAAGCTGCTCGGAATTACAGGTCGTGCGTCACTTTACCCGCTTGTCGCAGAAGAATTTTGCTATTGACAGCAATTTCTATCCGCTTGGTTCCTGCACGATGAAATATAACCCGCGCGGCGTTCATAAGGCAGCGTCCTTGCCTGGTTTTATTAACCGCCATCCGCTGACGCCTGAGTACGCCAGCCAGGGCTTTATGCATGCCATATATACCCTGCAAAACTATCTTGCTGAAATTACAGGTATGGCTGGTGTATCGTTAACGCCTATGGCCGGTTCGCAGGGCGAGTTTGCCGGGGTTGCCATGATTAAGGCTTATCACCAATCACGCGGCGACACCGCACGTGATGAAATGTTAATCCCTGATGCGGCGCATGGCACCAATCCTGCTTCGGCCGTAATGTGTGGATTTAAAGTGGTGGAAATTCCCACAGCCAAAGACGGCGATATTGATCTTGAGCAACTCAAGTTAAAAGTCGGGCCAAAAACGGCAGGCATTATGTTGACCAACCCATCAACGATTGGCTTGTTTATGCGGCAGATTAAAGAAGTTGCGGCGATAGTTCATCAGGCTGGTGGGTTATTATATTACGACGGCGCCAATCTGAATGCGATTCTCGGGCGAGTAAGGCCAGGCGATATGGGCTTTGACGTGATGCACTTGAACCTGCATAAAACATTTGCCACCCCTCATGGCGGCGGCGGTCCCGGTTCAGGTCCGGTCGCAGTAGGCAAGAGGTTGTTGCCTTATCTGCCATTGCCGGTTGTAGTTAAGCGTGATACAGGTTACAGCTGGGCAACCCAGACGGACTATCCGCAAAGCATAGGCCGGTTGTCGTGCTTTATGGGCAATGCCGGTATTCTATTACGCGCCTATTTTTATATTCAGACTCTGGGTAAAGAAGGCCTGTTGCGGGTATCGGAATATGCGACGCTTAATGCCAATTACCTGTTGACCAAATTAACCGCCTCTGGTTTCACCCCAGCTTATCCTGAACGGCGGGCAAGTCATGAGTTTGTACTGACTCTCAGTCAGGAGAAAAAAGCATTTGGCGTGACGGCAATGGATCTGGCAAAACGGTTGCTTGATTATGGTTTTCATGCGCCAACCACGTATTTCCCGCTATTGGTTCCTGAGTGTTTATTAATCGAACCGACTGAAACGGAATGCAAGGAAGAACTGGATCGCTTTGTCGCGGCAATGCAGATAATCCGGCAAGAAGCAAAACAGAATCCCGAGCTGCTGCAGAATGCGCCGCATACTCTGCCCGTTAAACGGCTGGATGACGTCAAGGCAGCCAGAGAGCTTGATTTAAATTATTACCACGAGTAGGTTGGGTCGTTTGACCCAACAAAAGATGGCCAGATAAAAAAGAATGTTGGGTCAAAACGATCCAACCTACACCATTCATATTACTTTTTTTACCGCCGCCGCTGTCATTGTCTCCGGCAGATTACTCTCTATATTCGCTGTCATTCGATCAATCTGAGCCGTAATCCATGTAGCATCCCATGCGCCGGCAGTTAACGCCCATGCAGATTGTTTTTCGGCTTTACCATTGATTAAATCTTTTAAACTTCCTAATATCTTTCCATCAATATCGGTTCTATCTGCGGGCACTGGGGAAAAGAAAACGGGAATATAACTGGCCACATAAGTGGCAACAGAACTGCTTTCCTGTAAATCCTTCTCATCCCAGCCCCAGGCAAAACCCTCGTCAACCCACGGTCCCAATGTTAAAATCAAATTCTGAAACTCTGTATAACCAAGTTTATTTCTTACTGGAACTGTATCATCCTTCATTACCCAGCTATATACCTCCTTCAACTCTTGAAGTTGTTGTGCAAACTGGACATGAGCCTTCCACCATGTACTCAGCATGTAGCCGCCGCATGCGACTGCTATAAGCAGCGTAAGACCACCACATGAGGCAATGAATGGTAAGGATGTCCATGCTGCGGCATACCCCCCAATTGCTCCAATAACCGCTCGGGCTTCCGTTGTATTAAGTGCATGCACTCGGACTACGAGCGCTTTAAATGCGCTGGTTTTTTCGCTAATAAAATTGAGATGCTCCCTGGACTTGGGATCGAAATGGTTATTGAGAATATTATCTAACGGCATGCTTTTCTCCATCCTTTGAAAAATTGAATTGTAAGCATAAATATTGGCAGGATTGAAGAGGGAGAAAGCAACTTTTTTGATTTTAACCCGGGTACAATAAAACAAGTCCCCTCTCCCCAGCCCTCTCCCGATACGGGAGAGGGGGTAAAGCAGTGCTGAAAAACAAATACCCTCTCCCGTATCGGGAGAGGGTTAGGGAGAGGGAAAAAGAAAAATAGTTCAGGCACAGACTTCATATTTATGAGAAGTAAGATTTTCCCTCTCCCCAGCCCTCTCCCGATGCGGGAGAGGGGGTGGAGCAGTGCCGAAAAACAAGTCCCTTCTCTTCTATCGGGAGAGAAGGTGGAGCAGTGCTGAAAAACAAGTCCCCTCTCCCGTATCGGGAGAGGGTTAGGGAGAGGGAAAAAGAAAAATTGTACCGGCACAGACTTCATATTTATGAGAAGTAAGATTTTCCCTCTCCCCAGCCCTCTCCCGATACGGGAGAGGGGGAGGAGCAGTGCTGAAAAACAAATCCCCTCTCTTCTATCGGGAGAGAAGGTGGAGCAGTGCTGAAAAACAAGTCCCCTCTCCCGTATCGGGAGAGGGTTAGGGAGAGGGAAAAAGAAAAATTGTACCGACACAGACTTCATATTTATGAGAAGCAAGGTTTACCCTCTCCCCAGCTCTCTCCCGATACGGGAGAGGGGGGTGAAGCAGTGCTAAAGGTAAGGAATTAAGGCTGTAGGATTGAAGAGGCCTGTTTACATTAAAGATTGTTTTAATTGCTCAATTACATTATCGGTGCTTGAGCTATTATTTTTTATAGCATTATCTTCTGATTGAAAGAGTGATAGCCGCCGTTTCCCATCACTGTCTTTGGAAATTGCCTGCTTAATCTGATCACTGCTTATTTCCTGATATTGAAGCAGCAAATTCAACTCTATCATGGCTTTGCTTCTCATCGGCGAGATGAATGAAGAGAAAAACCATAACGAACTCAAAAAACCTAAAAAAGAAGTTGATTTATAAGATGCCAGTATTTGTCTTAAGTTCGATTGTGAGATGTTTTTCTTTCTTTCCTGCAAAGCCGTATTAACAGTAACCGCAGGTGTTTCTGACAGACGTGTTGCCGGTTCTGAAGTCGTAACTCCCACTGGTGCAGATTGATTATCGGGATGGTTTGTTGATGCTGCGGCATATCCAGACACTTCATTATCCATTTTAACCAGGTGATCCCGTAGTTGTATTAAACGCGATAGCACGCTACTTTCCTCTCTTTCCTCCAAAGCCGTATTAACAGTAACCGCAGGTGTTTCTGACAGAGGTGCTGCCGGCTCTGAAGGCGTAATTCCCGCTGGCGTAGCTTGATCCGTAGAATGGGCTGTTGAGGCTTGAAGTTGTGACAGTGTATCATTCAGGATTTTCAGGACATCCTTTTGGGGTAATATGAATTCCTGATCGTATCTTGGTAATGTGTTGGCATATCTGGTTAGGAGCTGGCGAAGAATCTGAAAATCAGAGGCAGATAAGCCTTGGCTGTGAAAAAGCATTACAGTTGATGGAATTGTCCCGGTATTTAACTTGGCACTAAATGACATGGTGTTTTCAATATAGTCAATAATTCGCGTCAATTGCTCAATGGTTTCAGCTGGGGTTGGCATAAATTTCCTGGTAAATATTAAGCAGAATGTTATTAATTATATCATTAAGGTTATGGCCAAAGCAAAATCTTCAGCGCAATATCGAGCAAATCTGGAGATATAAAGCGTAAAATAGAAAGAATTATCAGGATAAGGGATATTAGAAAGGGTCAATCAGTGTGTCGCCAATTGACCCAGTGGAATGACACATAGCAAGTCCAACCTCGCAAGGTTAATATCTCATAAACAAGTTGTTTTTGTCAACTGTTTGTCTATTTGATTTGCCTGCCGTAAACTATGTGATTGATGTTAGAGTGAGAGAATGTATGTTTTACGGTGATCAAGTGCAGGATACCCGGCAGATGTTTTTTGGCAGCTGGCGCAAATATCTGGCAAAACAACCCCTGACCCAATTGGAGCAGCAGATAGTGGATGTGATTATTTGCCATCCCGAATACCACGCAATGTTTAATCACGAAGAGCAATTGGTTGAACAGGCATATTTTCCCGAACTGGGGCAAGTGAATCCTTTCTTGCATTTGGGATTGCATCTGGCGGTTCGTGATCAGATTAGTCTTGACCGGCCTGCCGGGATTAAAAAAATTTACCGGCAGCTATCAAAAAAGAAAGGCGATGGCTTAACAGCAGAGCATTTGATGATGGATTGTCTGGCAGAGTGCCTGTGGCAAGCTCAGCGTGATCGAACTGTGCCGAATGAGGATAATTATTTGACTTATTTAACGAATTTAATAAAAGGTTAGACTGGTTTTTTTATTTTTTTAAGCTATGATTAGTTGGTTAACTAACTATTTTTATAAATCTACGGAGAGACCCATGAAAAAATTAGTTGCTGTTATGGCTTTGGCTTTCGTTGCTTCTGCATCATTCGCTACTTCTGATGCTACTACATCACAAGATAGCACTTCTACTCAACAAACTACTACTAACCCTGATGGCAGCACAACGACAACTACTACTACAACTCAGCCATCTACTGACAGTACTTCTACTGGTACCGACAGTACAACTACCAATACTTCCAATGGTTCAGGCGACAACTCTGCTCCACAATCTTAATTGTGACATCATCAGGCCGGTTAACCTGAACCGGCCTGTTGTTATTCCCCGCCTAATACCAACTTTTTTGTTTTAACATCTGCCGCACTAGAGTAATATAGTCATATTATTACCAGACAAAAACAATCAATGACTCAAGATCAAAAAACGACTCATTTTGGCTTCGAATCCGTTGCCTGGGATGAAAAAGAAAAAAAAGTGGGTGAGGTTTTTCGCTCGGTAGCTAAAAATTACGATTTAATGAATGATCTGATGTCATTGGGTATCCATCATGTCTGGAAACGCTTTGCTGTCGAATTAAGCCAGGTCAGAGAAGGGCAGTCTGTGCTGGATTTGGCTGGCGGAAGCGGCGATATTTCTTATTTATTAAGTAAAAAAACCGGGGTAAAAGGCCAGGTGGTTCTGGCGGATATTAATGCGGCGATGCTGAATGTCGGCCGTGATCGGTTATTGAATAAAGGGGTGCTTACCAATGTGCAATATGTGCAGGCAAATGCCCAATACTTGCCGTTTGCCGATAACAGCTTTCATTGCATTACTATCGGTTTCGGCTTGCGGAATGTCACGGATAAAGAGCAGGCGCTTCGCTCTATGTATCGGGTATGCAAACCGGGCGGCCGGTTATTGGTATTGGAGTTTTCCACCCCTGTTGTTCCCGGTTTAAAACCGGTTTATGACTGGTATTCGTTTAATATACTGCCTCAAATGGGTAAGTTTTTTGCCGGCGATGCTGAAAGCTATAAGTATCTTGCAGAATCAATCCGTATGCATCCTGACCAGCAAGGGTTAAAAAAGATGATTGAGGATGCCGGTTTTGAGGATTGTCATTACCATAATCTAAGCGGCGGTATTGTTGCATTACACATCGCGTATAAGTATTGAGAGTGTTATGATTAAAAAATATACACTAAAGGCACTGCAAAAGGCAGTTAATCACGCCCTCGCACTGGATGTCAGTATGCCTGACAGGCTGGCAGCGCTTGAAGGCAAGGTGATTGAAATTATTGTCGCGCCATTAAGCGTTAATTTTTATATCGCTTTTAGGGATAAAACACTGGTTTTGCTCGATAATTATGACCAGCGGCCTGATACAATTATCCATAGCAGCCCGCTGGGGTTAATCAGGCTCAGCTTTTTACCGGCTTCAAAAGCGCGCTCGCTGTTTAATGATAAAATACGGATGTCGGGTGATATTGAGCTTGGCCAGCAGATTAAGAAAATTTTTGATGAGCTTGATATCGATTGGGAAGGCCACCTGGCCAATTTTACTGGCGACGTGATTGCTAACCAGGTAGGCTCTTTGTTTCGGCAAGGATTGGCTTTTACCAGACATGTTGATAATTCCCTGCGCCATAATATGACTGATTATCTGCAGGAAGAATTGCGAGTATTTCCGCCGCGTGAGGAAATTAACGATTTTTTTAACGATATCGACCAACTTGCCCTGGATACCGAGCGGTTGCAGGCGAATGTAAACTTATTAATGGCTTGTAATGAAATCACTTAAACAGTTATGGCGCTTGCTTTATATCAATAATGTACTGGCTAGAAACGGCCTGGATCAAGTAATAATTGCTTTTCCGCTATTTGCATTATTTCGTTTTATTATCTATTTACATCCGCGGCGATGGCTCAGCCGGCCAAAATTAAGCCGAGGGGAAGCTTTGCGGAAAACGCTGGAAGAATTAGGGCCTATCTTCATCAAATTTGGTCAGGCGCTATCAACTCGCCCCGATATTTTACCACCCGATATTGCGCTGGAGTTATGCAAATTACAGGATAAAGTACCGCCTTTTCCCAGTAAGCAGGCATTAAAAATTGTTGAAGAAAGTTATGGCCTGTCAGCTTTTGAGGTCTTTGCCGAGTTTGATCCGCTGCCGCTGGCTTCGGCATCCATGGCTCAGGTGCATGCAGCCAAATTAAAAACCGGCGAAGAGGTTGTGGTTAAAATTTTACGCCCCAATATGCGGCCGATTATCGAACAGGATTTGAGTATTCTGCATACGATTGCCAACTTAGCCGATCGTTATTTGCCGGATAGCAAGCGTTTAAAACCGAAAGAAATTGTTAATGAATTTGAGCATAACCTGATTGATGAGCTGGATTTACAGCGTGAAGCGGCCAATGCTGGCCAATTAAGACGAAATTTCCAGGATTCGCCTCTGTTGTATATCCCTGAAATCTACTGGGATTATACCCGGGACAATATTCTGGTTATGGAGCGTATTCACGGTATTCCGGTTGCTGATGTGGCAACTTTGAATGAATACGGGATTAATATTAAAAAACTGGCGGAAAGAGGGGTTGAGATCTTTTTTACCCAGGTATTCCGCGATTGTTTTTTCCATGCTGATATGCATCCGGGAAATATTTTTGTTTCTTATCATCATCCTGATGAACCGAAATACATCTGTATTGATTTTGGCATTATCGGCACCTTGAATGATAATGACAAACGCTATTTGGCTGAAAATCTGTTCGCCTTTTTTAATCGCGATTATCGTCGGGTTGCCGAATTGCATGTTGAATCAGGTTGGGTTGCACGCACTACACGAGTGGAAGAATTTGAAAGCGCTATCCGCACGGTTTGCGAGCCTATTTTTGAAAAACCGTTAAAAGATATTTCCTTTGCCCAGGTCGTCCTGCGTTTATTCCAGGTTGCACGGCGTTTTCATATGGAAGTACAGCCTCAATTAGTATTGTTGCAAAAAACTCTGTTGGCGATTGAAGGTCTTGGACGTCAGCTTTATCCCGAACTGGATTTATGGGCAACCGCAAAGCCGTTCCTGGAAAAATGGCTGAAAGAGCAAATCGGACCTCGTTCTCTGCTACGCCAGTTACGTGAAAACCGGCCATTTTTTGCCGAGCAGCTGCCTCATATGCCAAAGCTGATGTTTGAAGTGCTGCAGCTTAGCAAACAGCAAAAATTGCAGAAGTTAGATCGTTTAAGCAGCCAACAGGATCAATTAACTAAACGCAACGGATTCTACCGTGGTCTTGGTCTTGGGGTTTTTATTGCCATGACGGCTTTGGCAGGATTCAGCTATCTGGAGCAGATAGATTTTGACAGACTGACTGGCATTGCTCTTCTTGCTGCCTTTGCCGGCGGTTTTGTCGCTTTTATGCATCGTTCAACTGACGGGAGTTAATTATGGGTTTAAGCGGAATTAGTCCCTTACAATTATTATTAATTTTATTGATTATTTTAGCGTTGTTTGGAACAGATAAATTAAAAAATATTGGTACTGATTTGGGTAGTGCAATCAAGAATTTTAAAAAAGCGCTGAATGATGAAACCGATTCTGGTAATCAAAATAATGAGCGGTGAATTACTGGTTGTTCTGGCCGTTGCCATTGTTGTATTCGGGCCGGAGAAGTTGCCTATGTTGGCCGAACATGTTGCCAAGGCGGTTAAAAAATTTAATCAGTTAAAAAACCAGGCCAATCAATTATGGCAGGCAGAACTTGCGCGCCAACAGCTGCAGGAAAACCAGCGAAAAGCAGAGCAGGCAGATTCCGTTTATCGGAATCTGCAATGAATGAATCTTGGGCTGTAAAGCCCAACACTCCATTTTAAATAAAAGAACAGTAAGTTGCACATTGTTTATCCCAGCACATTTAAAATGTTACAAATAACCGGCCATCAGCCAGAATAGACGCGAAACGGAGTTTTGATTGGAGCAGAGGGATGAAATGGCAGAAGAACTACGCACGGCTTTGCTGGAATACCCCGAGGTTTCCTATGTTGTGACTCAGCTAGGCCGCAGTGATGCCGGAACCGATCCGTGGACCCCCTCCCATATCGAGGTTCCGGTTGGTCTTAAACCTTATAAAGAATGGCCGGATCAGGAAACCAAGGCAGAGTTTATCAGCAAATTAAATCAACGATTTGCGAATATGCCAGGCTTTGCAATCGGGATTAGCCAGCCTATTATGATGGCATCAACGATTCAGTCGGCGGTGCCCATAGTCCTCTGGCATTGCGTGTTTACGGTAATGATTTGAAAGAAGCGCGCAAAATAAGCAATAAAATTATTTCGGTATTGAGACATGTCCGGGGAACTGCCTCGGTGTCACTGTTTCAGGAGCCGCCTATCCCGCAGGTAGTGACGAAAGTTAAATGTTGCAGATAGCCTGCAGGCAATACAAATTGATGCGCGGGCTTTAAAAACCGCGGTTAGCGCTGAACAGGCGGCGCTAAAGGTCTGCTTATTGCAAGGCAGCAATTAACGTTAGGTGATATTAGCGCATTAGAGCTGGTAGCTATCCAGCAGTTCTATCAACAGGCAAGACTTAATTTAATTCGTGCCCAGGCCAATCGGTAGGCTGATAATGTCGCACTCATTCAGGCGCTGGGCGGCTGGTGGGAGCGGACGTAGGACAAGTCTTGGCCTTTAGCTTCGCACACTGGCGGGTTGATTTTAGCCATGAACGACTAAAATCAATCATGAGGCAGCGCGGCTATTGTTTAAGAAAGCATTTTTGCCTGTTAGTCAGGTTGAGCGTATCCAATAGCAAAATAGGAGTTGGGTAGATCACCAAACACAGTAAAACTCCCCCCTGCATAGAAATAATTACCATTTAACGCTAATGCCTTAACTGTGTTATTTGGAAAATAGCTAGGTGGAATAAGAGCAGCAGTAAGCAAATTTAATGTAGCAAAACGCCGAGATGAATTGCCTCCGATTGTTGCGAATGCTCCGCCAGCATAAAGCGACAATGTATTGGCTGCAAGTGCATTAACTGCCGCGTTTGCGCTCGCATCCCATGCGCTCACTAAACTTCCATCAGCAAGACTCACTGCAGCAATTCGATTACGGGCAATTCCGCCTACACTGGTAAAGTCTCCACCCAAATATAAAGTTGTACCAGATGAAGCAAGAGTAAAGACATTATTATTACCGACATTTGCATCCCAGGAAGGCAATGCTGAACCATTAGTTAAATCAAGGGCGGCGATACGATTACGGCCAGTGCCGCCTATGGTAGTAAACGCCCCGCCTGCATAAAGTTTTGCGCCATCAGTAAGCAAACTGTAAACGGGATTATTTGCATTGGCATCCCAACCGGGCAAAGCAAGGCCAGTCGTTGCATCAAGGGCGGCAATACGATTCCTGATTTGTCCCCCTATTGTTCCAAAAAGGCCCCCGGCATAAATAATTGCACCATTAGCAGCAAAAGCTCTTATAGAGTTATCGGCATATGGATTCCAACTCCCAGCCGTTCCCGAGGCAGCATCCAACACGGCAATTCTATTTCTTAATTGTCCAGAAATTGTAGTAAAATCTCCACCAACATACACTTGAGAGCCATTTGCCAGTAAAGCATAAACAATATTGTTGGCCCCAGGATTCCAGGCTGTATTTAATGTACCATCATTTGCATTAATTGCCGCTAGATTGCTTCTGCTTTGACCGCCTAAGCTGGTAAATCTTCCACCGATATACACTATTGAATTGTAAGATGCGAGAGTAGTTCCCTCGGAATTGGCATTTGGATTCCAAGGCAAAAGATTACCGGTTGATGCATCTACCGCCGCAAAATAATTGCGTGGCTGGCCTGTAACGGCCGTGAATACTCCTCCAAAATAAAGTTTTGAATTATGCAAATGCATAGCATAAACAGTTGAACTAGGGCCGGTTACATCAGGATTCCATGCCATATCTACAGCGCCAGTAATCTGGTCAACTGCGGCAATACGATTACGGGTCTGTCCGCCGACGGCATTAAACCAACCGCCAAGATAAACCTTGCCGCCGCCAATTGCCAGAGCTAAAACCGCATTATTTACAGTAGGCGCCCATGCAGTTGCAACGCCTGTTACAGGATCAAGTGCAGCCACGCGGGTACGCGCAGCGCCTCCTATTGTGGAGTATGCGCCACCTGCATAAATTAGCGCGCCATCGTTAATCAGTGTTACCACCTGCCCATTTGCCGGATTGTTTAACCAGGACGCTGTTACGGCTCCCGATACAGCATCAATTGCCGCAATATTGGTTCTGCTATCTGAACCTACTTGGGTAAATAACCCGCCGATATAAACCGTGCCTCCCAATTTCGTCATGGTTGTGACCTCGGAGCCAGTGACATTTGGATTCCAACTGGTCGCTTGTCCTGTGGATGCATCCAGGGCGGCAAGCCTGTTACGTGTTTGGCCGCCAATACTGGTAAATAGCCCCCCGACATACAGTGTTGAGCCATCAAGCAGCATAGTTTTAACACGATTATTTGCCTTAGCCTGGAAGTTATTATCGATGTTGCCGTTTTCCAGAATATGGGCGATATATGGAGAACTGGCATCATTGACATAGAACAGATTACCGCCCACATACCAGCCGCCTGAACCATCTGATATGGCTGTTTCAATGTAATTATTTAGCAAACCATAGGGTGTTACTAATAGGCCATTTGTCTCATCAACAGGAGCGCCAGTGCCGGTTCTTGGTCCTACCTGGGTGAACTGACCGCCGAGATAAACGAGATTGGTAGCTGGATTATAAGCGATAGCGTTAACATCGCCATTGGTAACCCATGGCGCATTAACTGTTAAATAAATTGTTACCGGAGCCAAGGTATTACTACCGCTAACTTGTACAGCAGTACTGCTAAAGGCTGCATATCCTGAGTCAAAAATTAATTGACATGAAGCACCCGGCGGCAATGTTTTGCAATTGTTTGCGTCTTGACGCAGTCCTCCCAGGCCTGGAGGAATTTCGGCAGCAATGTCGTAGGCAGTGCTTACGGTCGATGTATTAGTAATTGTTACCTGACCAGTAAAATAAGGTGTAAACGGACCATTTGCAAACATACTGATATTATTTGAACCTGATATGGCTAAAGTTGGTTTGGGCGCGGTTGTAGTAATTTGCAAAATATGAGGAAGTTGCGGTTGTGAGCATAAAAATGGATCGGGATTTGGATTATTGGGTCCTTGAGTTTTACAGACAACAGGGCCGCCTGTTACCCTGGCAGGTAAAGCGCTGCCATCCAAAAGCAGAGACAAGGTACAGGATTGCCCCTGAGAGAGAGTAAAGGGCAACTGGCATGTTCCTGGCGCCGCTGTCTGCTGACTTATTCCCTGAATTGTCTGCATAGTCAAAGTACGGGTAACCGGGGTATTGTTAGTCACCACATATTGGACTGTTGCGGTTGTATTAGACGGAACATTAATAACCGTACTTGTTAAAGGAACTATACTAAATTTTACTTGTGCGTTAGAATGGATGTTATGCGAAATAAGGTATGCCAAAATAAAACATAAAATTCTAATATTTTTATATATAACTTTCACAATAGTATTCCCTTACCAAATAGTATAATTACTGTTTTAGTTATTGATAATAAATGATTTACATGCTCTGTAAACAAAAATTTTGCCGAATTATCAACAAAAGCATGTCAAATATGACCGTTAGCCAAACCGATCAGCGGGGTGGTGGCAATAAGGTAATGTACCCTGTTTGCTATAATAGGCCTGATGATAATCTTCTGCTGGCCAGAATGTTACCGCTTTCCGCAAGCTGGTAGCAACCTGATACCCGCGTTTTTTCAGTAAGGCGATAAGATCCTGAATTTCCGTAAGCTGCTCAAGGTTGTAATAAAAAATAGCGCTTTCGTATTGTGAACCAATATCTGGACCTTGGCCATTGCGTTGGGTTGGATCATGAATCTCAAAAAAACGTTTTATAACGGTATGGTAATTTGTCTGGCTATTATCAAATACAATGCGGGCCGCCTCATAATGCCTGGTTAATCCGCTGCAGACTTCTTCATAGGTTGGCTCAGGCTTTATCCCGCCAATATAACCGACTTCAACCTTTAACACGCCTGGAATTTGCCGCATAAAATGTTCAATGCCCCAGAAGCAGCCGCCAGCAACAATGGCTTCTTCGGTGTCTTGCACCTGGTTGCCGGCTACAAGATCCAGCGCTGCGGAATTGACGCAGTGCCGCAAATTTTTCGCGGTAAAATTCTCGCCGGTAAAAACATGGCCCAAGTGAGCGGCGCATCGGCTGCACGTGATTTCTGTGCGCTCGCCATCAGGATCGGGAACCTGAGCGACAGTCTTGAGGATAGATTCATCAAAGCTTGGCCAACCGCAGTTCGAGTGGAATTGGCTGTCCGAACGAAACAGTGCCAGTCCACAGCGTCTGCAGAGATAAGTGCCATAACTGGTTGTTTTATTATATTGACCAGTAAATGGGTATTCTGTCGCCTTATAGCAGATTATCCGCTTTATCGCCGGCGTCAGGCTGTTAATTTTATCAACGAATGCTGCCATGTCGTATTCTCCCTCCTTCTCCCGTATGGGAGAAGGTGCCGCTGGGCGGAAGAGGGTTTTACTTCACCCTGCCGCAAATCTTATCCGCCATGTACCCTATCGCACCAGCATAGTAGATAGAATTATTATAACGTAAAATCATTTTATAGTTTGGATAGGCAAGGAATACCGGGCCGCCATAAGGTTGAACGATACTTGCTTGCAGGTTTTGCCAGGGCAGTTGTTGGCCGCTTTCCGTGCGTACACCCATTGCACTCCATTCACTGACGGGCTTGGTAATGGTTTTACCTTCAAGTTTCGGGTCAAAATTTGCTGGCAGTTTAACCTGAATTGCCCAGGGCTCGCCTGTTTGCCAACCGTTCTTTTTCATATAGTTAGCAATAGAGGCAAAAACGTCAGCTTTGCTTTCCCATATGTCTTTGCGGCCATCACCGTCATAGTCAACGGCAAATTCTACCCAGCTTGACGGCAAAAATTGGGGCTGGCCAGAGGCTCCTGCCCATTCGCCTTTAAATTTCTGCAGGGTAACGTGTCCGTCATTGACGATTTTTAACGCGATTAATAACTGTTTACGGAAAAAGTCTTTACGATTAGATTCATAAGCCAGAGTTGCCAGCGCTTTAATAACCGGGAAATTACCCATGTAGGTACCATAACTTGTTTCCATGCCCCAGAAAGAAACGATAAAGCAGGGGTCAACTCCAAAGTGTTGCCCGACTTCATCGAGCAGTTCTTTATTACGGGTATATTGTTTGCGGCCGATGGCAATGCGGTAATTATCCGCCCGTGAATGCAGGTATTTGCTGAAAGTCAGTCTATGCTCCGGTTGCGAGCGTAAAAGGCTTTTTACCTGCCGGCTCGGCTCACGGATATCAGAAAATGCTTCATCAAAGACTCTGGGTGAAACGCCTTGTTCCAACGCTTCCTGCCGTACACCGGCAACCCAATTGTTCCAGCTTTGCTGATTGGCTAAAGCCAGTTGGGATACTGCTATCAAGACCAGCCCAAGCCACCGCGCGCCTGATGTTTTCATCGCCATTCCCCTTTTTAATTTTTATTCATATTTCCAGACAAGCAGGATTCATACCGTTTTGCACGGTTTTGAGGATTCCCGTGAATTAATCACGGGAATATGTCAGAAAACGGGTTCGCGGTAAACTGGTTTAACCAATAATGTAGGTCAGACTGATTTGTAATTCATGGGTATAAAAATGGCTCAGTTTCGGCCCGGTATTCATCGTTTGATTACTGGCCCGGTTTAACTGGCTTTTACCCCAGTCCGCAAATTCATAGCCAATCCCTGCCTGCCAATTCGGATTGAGCGGGAATTGTAATCCGGCTCCTGCCGTATAGCTGAAAGCTGTTTCAGTATTGGAGGCAAAAGGCGGTGCGGCAACTTCCTGATAAATAAGCGGCGTTATCGAAAAATTATCTGCCTTATTAAACCCGATACCTGCACCAGCGCTGATATATGGGTTCAGCCAGGGATATGGGGTAGCGGATAATAATTTCCCTTTCACCGTTATTCGGGTATTGCTGATATTATAGTCGTAGCGATAATTGCTAAAATTGGGATCGGCATCTTCCCAAATAAAACCTCTTTGACTTGCGGAGCCATTGTGAGCAACGGCTAAACCTAATTGACCGCTAAAAGTTTCTGACAAGGGAGAGCTAACGCCAAAAAATATTTCGCCCGTTGCCAATGCTTTGGTTGACGATTGCGCCTGATAATATTTGGTAACGTCTTCTTGTAATTGGATTGTTTGGCTTCTGCCTTCATTGTACCAGGCAGGGCCCCCGCTAAAAGTAATAACTTTTGAGCATGAAGGTAAGATGTCGCCCATGCTTCCAGCGGTTGCTTGAAAAGAAAGCAGGCAAGTAGCGCCTAAAATTAACGTCTTGTAGTTCATTGTTTTATCCTTAAGAAACCTTTCGTTAATTTAATTGATTTTCAACAAAAAAAATATATTTTTTTGATTTTTTTAGTTAATCGCAACAATTTGTCGCCGTGATAGTAATTTTTTCAAAATCAGGCCATACAGCGGGATTACAGACAGGAAGCTGATTAACAATTTGAAACATAAATCAACACAGGCTATTTCAGGCCAATGTTGATTCAGAAACGGGTTGCTGCTTTGATAAAAGGCGACAAAGAAAAAAATATAAGTATCAAGAATATTACCGAAAATATTAGATACGGCAGGCGCAATCCACCATTGTTGTTTCTGGCGTAATTTCTGAAAAAAAGCGATATCAATTAACTGGCCAACTGTATAGGCACAGCAGCTTGCAGCCGCAATGCGCAGGACCAGCAGGTTTAAAACGAATAGCTGTCCGTGTTCAGCCCAATTTGAGATCACCAGGGAAAGCAATAACGCCGGGAGCATGGCACAATAAACAATTATTCTCGCTGCTCTTGGGCCGGCAAGCCGGGTAGTCAAATCCGATAAAACAAATATCAGCGGATAGCTGAACGCGCCCCAGGTTGTATGGTATCCCATAATGACCATCGGATGCTGCACCAACAAGTTACTCAGGCAGATAATGAATAAATGGGCTGAGATGAGCAGTAGGTATTGGCGGTTGGTCATAGGAGTGTTCTGGAGTTAATACAAAGCTTCATACTACCATAAAAATAGTCCGATCTATAGTGGTCCTGTGTAAGCGCTTTCAGGATCGGTGCTGATGTATTGCCCTCTCCCCAACCCTCTCCCGATACGGGAGAGGGAGCAATTTCTCACTCATTCACTCCGCAATGACTCCATCGGTTGCAATTTGGCAGCACGCCTCGCAGGATAGAAGCCAAAGAAAATTCCGGTCGCAACCGAAACCGCAAAACCAGCCAGGGGCGGCATTAAGTTAATAAAAAACGGCCATTGGCTGAAATATGCTACAAGCCAGGTAAAGATTAGCCCCAACAGTACACCCAACGTTCCCCCTACTAGCGAAAGCATGACCGATTCAACCAGAAATAGCGCCTGAATTTCACTGTTTTTTGCGCCAACCGCTTTGCGGATTCCAATTTCCTTTTTGCGCTCACTGACCGATACCAGCATGACATTCATTACCCCTATGCCGCCAACCAGTAACGAGATACCGCCAATTACCGCCAGCAATAACGTAAAAATCTGCCCCTGATTTTCCATGCTGGCAATGATTTGTTTGGCACTGCGTGGAAACACCGTTAACTGGGGTGCCTGATTATTAATAATCTGTTTAATCTGGTTGATGACGGTATCAATAGGGCTATCGGGCTTTAATTTTAAAATGGCGTTATTAATTTTGCTGTCTTTACTAATTAGCGGCATACCCAGAATGGGAATAAAAACGGCCTGGTTAACATCTTCGTTAAAAAATGCGCTTTCCTGCCAGGGCTTCAGGGTGCCGACAATGGTATAGAGCGTTTTTCCTATTCGTAATTGTTTACCAATCGGATTATCAATAGTAATCTGCCGTAATTGCCGGGCAATGCTGTCACCGATTACACAATAATGTTCATAAGTTTCAACAAACGAAACAAAATTTCCCTGCGCTACTTCAATATGAACAATTTGAGCCAATGCTTCGTCGGCACCGATAATACTTCCCTGAATTTTATTGCCTTCAAAACTTACTGACTGATAAGCCGTAGTATAAGGCGCTACCAGTTTAACCGACGGAATCCGGCCGGCGAGATCGCGCCATAATTCGATGGGAACAGTATTGCCGCTATTGCTCGATGAACCGCGGTCTTTTTCAAATACCGACACAGCGAGCAAATCTGTACCCAGCGCCTTGAATTGCTCCAGCGCTTTTTCAGTAGCCAATTGGCCACTGCTGATTAATGCCACCACTGCGGCGGTTCCAACCAGAATGCCCAGAACCGCCAGAAATGATCTGAGCTTGGCTGCTCCCAAAGTAATGGTTGCCTGCTGAAAATGGCTGAATAAATTCATTTGGCTGTCTCACTGACAATCTGGCCGTCGGCAATCGTAATCTGGCGCGCGCATTGGGCTGCAACATGGCTGTCGTGAGTAACCATGATAAGCGTTCGGCCTTCACGATGCAGATCCAGAAATAAACTCATAACCTCCGTACCGGTACGGGAATCCAGTGCACCGGTGGGTTCGTCGGCAAGTATCACCTGGGGTTTGCCAACCAACGCGCGGGCGATTGCGACCCGTTGTTGCTGCCCGCCTGAAAGTTGGGTCGGTTTATGATCGCCATACGCTGCCATCCCAACCCGAGCCAACGCCTCGGTAACCAGGCGCTCGATTTCAGCAGGCACTGTATTGCGGTAGATCAAGGGCAGGGCAACATTTTGACGGGCAGTAAAGCGCGGCAATAAATTGAATTGTTGAAAAACAAAGCCAATATGCTGGTTGCGCAGTAATGCCAGCTCATCTTCGTTTAAATCACGGATATTACGTTGCTTCAGCAGGTAATCGCCCTCATCGGCCTTATCAAGCAAGCCGATAATATTCATTAGGGTCGATTTACCAGAACCCGATGCACCGACAATGGCCAGCATATCGCCATCATTAACTGTCAGTGAGACTTGTTTCAAAACCTGACTGGTCACGCCGCCTATAGTATAGCTCTTAACAATATCTTTGATCTCAATCAATGCGTTACTGGTCATAAACCACCACATCGCCAGCCTGCAAACCCGATTGAATAATTACCTTATCGCTCTGGGCGCCGCCGGTAACCACGGGTTTTGTTATCAGGCGGCCATCTTGGGTGCGCACGGTAACCATGCTTAATCCTCGTTCCTGACGGACAGCAAGCAGGGGTACCAGTATTTGCGATTCGGTATCGGCTTCAAGCGCAATAGATGCGCTCATACCAACCTTAATCCATTTTTTTTGCTCAGGGGTGAGCTTATTCACCTCGACCACAGCAGTAAATGAGGGTAAAGACGAACTGCTGCCGGCAACTGCCTGAGCGTTGACGGAAACGACTTCCCCTTTCAGCGTCTGTTTGCCGAGTGCAACCCCGGTAATGCTTGCTTTCATCCCGGCATGGATTTTATCAATGTCGATTTCCGGCACATCAATTTCAACGCTTACGCCGTTTAAATCGCCGATTAACGCCAAAACCTGGCCTGATTTGACGGAAGAGCCAACCGTTAATTGTCCGCTGCCTTCATCGCCGGTTGATTTGGGCGGATACAGCAAAATGCCTTCGGAAGAGGCTTTCAAGCGGATTAAATTATGTTGTCCGGTTAATGCCTGCCGGACTTTTTCAAACTCGGCAATATTAAGTGTGGATAAATCCTGTTTATTATCTTCATCCATTTTATCCAGCATTTCACTCAGCTTGCGCGTAGCCTGAATGAGCGTCACCCGTGAAGTATTAAGGCTTGATTTTTCACTTAAATAATTATTTTTGGAAATTAATCCTGCATCCCAAAGCTCCTGAGTGCCATTGAATTTGGCTTTGGCGACGGTAAAACTGTCTTTGGCCTTCAGATAATCGGTGAGCGTGTCATTAAACTGTTTTTGTAATTCTGCGGAATTTAAAATAAATACCACCGTGCCTTTTTTTACCATCTGACCATAATGATAATTCATTGCTTCAATATTGGCTTCCAACGGTGCAGTCAGCGGACTTTCACGCAGCGGTTTTATAGTGCCGGTAAAATACAGGCTTTTATGAATCTGCTCGCTCTTCACTTCATAAGTGCGTTGTCGTGGAGTATCGGTTGCCTTATCGTCGCTGCAAGCAATGAGCAGATTTGCCAGTAATGTTATTACTAAAATTTTTATGCCGGTTTTCATGAGCCATACCTGAGTTTAATCTGCCATTCGGACAGGGTTGTACCTAATAATCGTTGCAATGCAGACAACTGGTTGAGGTAAGCAATCTTTGCACCAATAAGACCTGCCTGGGCCTGAATGAGCTGGTTCTGAGTATTATTGACGTCGAGCGAGCTTGCAATGCCGGCCTGCAGTTTTTTCTTTTCAAGATTGTAGGATTGCTCAGCGAGTTTCACCTGTTTTTCCGCTAGCCGGTAGCGTTTGGCCTGGCTTTCAATTGAATTGATAATATTGGTAATACTGGTAATCAATGCCCGGCGGGCTGCGATCATATTAATACGATCTTTCTCAAGTTTTACCTTGGCATTAATCAGCGTGCTGCGCCGGCTGATGTCATTGATGGGAATAGTCAGAGTCAGGCGTGCTGACTCGTTGACATTACGGCCATTATAAATTGATTGAATTCCCTGAGTATTATTTCCAACGTCTGAAACCATCCCGGATTGGACGTTAGCGCCTAAATCAAGTTGCCATAATTGCTGGTTCTTGGCGGCTTTGTAAGCGCGTTCATCAGCCCGCAGTTGCATTTTCAACGCCAGAAACTGCACATTGTGATTGAGGGCGATATCTATTGACTGTTGTAAATTGGGAATCGTGATCTTATCAACGTTGATGTCGCTTGGTACGGCGATATGCATATTGGGATCAAGGCCTATCATTTGCAGTAAATCCTGGGCGGCGGTTTTAAAGTCATTTTCAGCCTGTTCAACCATCAGATTGAGCGATTCAATTTGGTAAGACGGCTGGATATTACCAGTAGGCTCCAATTGCCCTGCCTCAATACGCTTTTGGTTGCTTTCGAAAGTTTTTCTGGCTTCGTCAAGCTGTCGCTTTTGATTTTCAAGATTATTGCCGCTCAGGATCAAGGCACGATAGCCATTAATAATCTGGGTAATCTGGTCAATGACCGCTTGTTGCAAATTGATTTTATTAAGCCATTCGTTATCAAGCGCATCTAATAACGCCGCTTCATTGGCATCTTTACCGAAGCCGCGCAACAGCGGCTGGGTAACAGAAAAATTAAGCACAGGGCTGTAGCTGCTATAGCCCGACACATTATTTTCCATATTCAGGGTAAGCTGGGTACCGGTTTTGGTTTTTAAATTGAGTTCGGGAGTAGCCAGAAAGTTTTTGTTTTCTGAACTGCCTACGCCCTGAAAATGACTTTTTTCAATAGCGGCTGAGCCAGCGAGAGCATATTGCAACTCAAATTCATTTTTGGCCAGCCGAAGCTGATAGCGTTGAATAATACGGTCAAGCTCGGCATTTTGAATATTGGGGTTATAGCGTAACGCCAGCAAAATAGCTTCGCGCAGGCTTAAATGAAACAGTTTTTTATTTTTTACATCGGGCGAAGAGGGTAGTTCCAGCCAGTTGTTGAGCATAAATTCAGGTTGGGTAATAGCTTGTTGCAGGCGTGTCTGAGCCGCATCAATTCGAGATGCTTCGTCATGCGGCTTGTCCACCCATCGATACAGACTAGAGGATTCAGCCGGTTTTTGTGGCGCTGCCGGTGCTGATGCTGCCCAGATATTCACACTAAACAGGCCGTGAATCAGCATCATACCGCAGGCTGAAAACGTATGCCTTATAGCCATTGTTTTACCATAACCGAATAATGTTTAAAATTAAAACATATTTTTAATGAAAATACTATCATAATGCACCAGATGTGGGTTGAATCGTTTCGGGCCAACAAGGTTCTTTTTCAAACAAACCCAAAACTCACACAGTGATTAATATGGTTCAGCGCAAAGTGCCAAAAATTAACACTTGTTAATAAATCATTAAGCAATTTTTTATATAATAATTTTTATTTTCTGTCTTATGGAATTTTATGCCTCGAAATCTGGCAAAATTTAACAAAAAATACGCAGTTATCGGATGCGGCCATAATCATGGACATTGTTCCGAAAAAGGGCAACTTCATCCGGAGGAAGACTATTACTCTATTGATATCCAACAGCATTTGCAACCGGATTTTGTTTTTGATGTCACAACAACCCTACCTCAGGATCTTTACCAGCGTTTTGAAATCGTTTTTCTGGAAAACCTCGATTGGTATGCCTATAATCTTGCGCCTGAATATTTATCAAAACTTAAATTACCCGAAATAGAAAGAAACGGGTTTGAAAATATTTACGATATGACTCGCGATGATGGTTTTATTGTTATTAGCGGCTGCCCCCGCTTAAAACCATTTCGCAACAGTATTAAAGAGTTAAAGTATGTTGAAATCACCCGTGATCCCTGTCCCAATAAAATGGAAGTAGTGATTATCCCTAAAAATCAAACTATTCCAGAAGAGGAAATTGATCATTATATACGCTCAAATCCTGAAATCGTCCGTTTAATCGAAGCGCTAAATAAAATTAATTATTTTCCTCAAGGAATACATAAATTTAAGTATTGCGAAAAGAATTATGAGGAGTTTGGCCGAGGATTTATTGGTGATGAATTATTAAGTGTTAATCAGCCGCAGATTGTGTTAAATCAAAAGATTCCTCAGATAGCAAATGTTTATAAAAAACTCTTTGACCTGACGGTTTTTTGCCAAAACAATCCAAGATATGGTAACCTACGAGGCGCTGTAGTCATGCCACTGGCTTTTGCCTGCAATGTAAATACACCTCCTTCTAATATGAAAAATATAAATCACCTAAATTTACTTGAGTTATTCAGCGATGAATTACAAAGACAGATTGATAATTTTTTTCAAAATCCGGAAGATATTATAAAGCGGGATATCCATATTTTTCAGGAAAAAATATCATTACTGCTCGCCAAATATAAACGAAAATTTGCTATTCAGGATAATAATGCAGGCGGGCTTTTTGGGGCGGTAACAAATTTCTTTAGTACGCCGACATTAAATTTCTACGTTAGTGCACTGGAAGCTGCTGTAGCTGATCTCACTAATCTATCCCGACACAACCAGCCAGATTTTGAAGAGCTAACTGACTATGGATGTACTATATCATAATCAAATAAATCCACTACTTTTATAAATCACTTATCACTCAGCGTTCTCTTTAATGATTCCAGCTATCAACTCAGATTTAAAATACTAATAGCCACTGATTGTCGCTGAAGTGGGACCATTAAAGAAAGACCCAGTAGGTCTAATACAGGAATTTAAATTACCATTACTGGGATTAATACTGCAGTAGGAAAAAGTGTTGAGCGTATAATTACCTATGTAAGCATAGGTTCCCTGTGGATTAATAACAACAGCCGTCGGAAAGTTAAAACCAGCTGTTGAAGCCGGAGTACAAGCCGTTAATGCACCCGTTCCCGCGGTAATATTAAAACAAAAAACGCTACCTGTGTTATAACTAGCAATATAAGCATGTGTACCACTCGGATCAATAGCAATACCTTCTGGACCCGTAATCCCGGCTGCCACTACCGCGCAAGCTGATAAAGCGCCAGTGGTCCCATTAATCGCGCAGCGATAAACATTATTGCCATTAAAATTGGTTATATAGGCAAAGGTATTAGAAGGATTAATAGTAATACTCTCTGGGCGATTAAAGCCAGAGGCTGTTGATACACAAGCAGTTAATAAGCCTGTCACTGCAGTAACATCACAAAGAAGAACATCGTTCCCTGTAGCATTCACTATATAGGCTTTTGTTGCAGTAGAGTTAAGGGCAACTTTAAACGGGTTATTAAAACCAGCTAGTACCTGCTCAACACACCCATCTAATTGGCCAGTGCTTTGAATTGTACAAACATAAATAGAATAGTTCACGCCGTTATAATAAGTGATATAAACATGTGCGCCTGTTGTACTTGCAGCAGATGTTGCGGTTACTCCCCTGGTGGGTTGAGTAAAGACAACGTTTCCTGTTGGACCACTACAACTTAAAGCACTATTAGATAAAAAATTACAAAGCGTGACCGTAAAATTAGTTACATTCCCTACATAGAAAAAATTTTGGTAGCAGGTTATGCTGACATTATTAATATTAGCGGTCACGTTTGAACCTGAGCCATTACTGACAATACAGTTTAGCCCCGTAGGCTGGGTTTGAACAGTGACATTATAGCTTCCGTTATAAGCAACTTCAGTTGCAAAGACAAAGGACGTATTACCAGAACTAATACTTAAATTATCTCCGCCATTATTTTGTAACACTAATCCATTGGCACTGAGATTGGCAATACTACCACCAATAGTAAAAGTAGCGGCAGCACAGGTGATATTAACATTGGTAATATCTGCCGTCACATTTACGCCAGAACCATTGCTAACTGTACAGACTAAACCCGTAGGTTGAGTTAGCACCGTAACGTTGTAACCGCCGCCATAGGCGATTTCGGTAGCAAAAGTAAAGGAAGTGTCCCCGGAACTTACACTTAAATTGTCTCCACCGTTATTTTGTAATACCAGTCCACTGGCATTTAAGCCTGAGATACTACCGCCAATGCTAAAAGTATTAGAGTTACAGGTAATGTTAACAGTAGTGATATTTGTAGACACATTGATGCCGGAGCCATTGCTAACTGTGCAGGTTAATCCGGAAGGCTGGGTTAGTACTGTAACATTATAGCTACTGCCTTCGGTTATTGGGGTCGCAAAAGTGAAAGAGGTATCACCAGAGTTGACACTTAAATTATCGCCGCCATTATTTTGTAAAACGAGTCCATTTGCATTCAGGCCGCTGATTCCTCCGCCAATGGTGTATTGCGGATCAATCAGAGTAATATTCAACATGTCTGATGGGCATGGTATGCAACATTGGCCATTTGAATTTCTCTGACAGATAAGAGGGCCACTGGTAATATTGTTTTTTAACTGAGCACCATTCACTTGTAAAGATAGAATGCAAGAAGATCCTTTTTCAGCTAATGTGAAGGCCTCACCACAGATTCCTACACCAGAAGTGATTTGAGTAATCCCTTGAATAGGCGACATCATAAGGGTATGTGATCTATGGGATTGGTTGGTAACGCGATATTGAATAATCGCTGTAGCATTAGCTGCCACAGATATAGTGGTAGCAGTAAGGGGAGTAAATGTCCATAAAGGTTGTAATGCGTTTGAATTTGAACTAGGTGATAATTCTAAAGTAGGTGATGCATTTACATTAAAGCCAAATAAAAACCCAATTAAACTAGCGAGAAATATGTTAATTAGAAAATTTGTTTTCATAATGATGGTTATGCCAAATAAGTTAAATTGAAGGATAATCCGTTGGTGTATAAATGATGGAGGGTTAGGCCATTACCTAATGTTTGTTGAGGCGCTCTAGCTAGCTGACTTTTTCCCCAATCTGAAAATTCATAACCCAAGCCAATTTGCCAATTTTTGGATAAATCATATTGCAATCCTGCTCCCAGAGTATAACTAAATTGTGCCAAGGTATTACCCCTAAAATTAGGTACGGCAACAACACCACATTCGAGTGGAGCATTATTAAAATTTGATGCTTGATTAAATCCGAACCCAAAACTACTGCTAACATAAGGTTTTACACGTAGGTATGGATTGCCGAGGATTTTCCCTTTCACTCCTAAATACAGATGCCGAACGGTGTATATATAGCTATAATTATTAAATTCCGGATCAGCATCATCCCAAATATTTCCAGAAAGAGTCGCTTTTTCCGTTTTTGCTATAGCCAAACCAAGCTGTATTTGCAAAAAAGTAGTTAAGGCTTTTTGTATACCTAAAAATAACTCTGCATTTACTAACGTATTTTTCGCTGTGATGGCAGCATAGGTTCTTTCTGTTTCAGGTGTTGAATAAAATGTCTGGGTTTTACCAGGGTATGACCAGGAAGAGCCAGTATTTAGACCAATTATATAACGATTAGAATCTTCAAATTTGGGGTTAGTCGGCTGAGCGTTTACTGTGGTTGCGCATAAATTCAAAATTGCTAAAAGTAACAAATAACTTTTTTTTCGATAAAATATGACTAACCTATAATACATAAACGTCCTATGTTAGTATCAAATATTCCCTCAACCTATCGCAAATTATGATAAGCCTTATAAACACATAAGCATGGCTTTAAAACTACAACATTTCAAAAGGGTTAAACGCTACACTATAAAACGAAACACTAAAGCTATCAATAGCATAGTGTTATTATCCCCCTGCTGCATGCTCAATAAACAGGCGTTTAATTGGAGATAAGGAGTTGCATAAGTTAATCCCCAGACCACGCAATGCGGTGACTGGTGGTAGTGGATTGGCGAAAAGCATTTTTAATCCTTCCATTAACCAGATTGCCTGCCAGACCGCCTGTTTCCGTTGGCGCTGATAACGCCCCAGCGTTTTAGCAGCAAAAGGATTCGCGGCCCTATCAAAGCAATCAAGCCAGGCTGCGACATCTGCCAGGCCGAGGTTTAAACCTAACCCGGCCAATGGGTGGATAGTGTGCGCGGCATCGCCCAGTAACAGCCAGTTTTTTCCGGCATATTGTTTGGCATGGCGCATGGTTAATGGGAACTGATAACGTTTGCCTGCCACTTCTACCTGGCCCAACCTATGGGAAAATGCACTTGCCAGTTGTTCATTGAATTTTTGCTCCTCTACATCGACCAGCTTCTGAGCTTTTGCTGGAGTAGTTGACCAGACAATTGAGCAATAATGCTCATCCGGCAGCGGTAAAAAGGCGAGTGGACCATCTGGGTTAAATACTTGCCAGGCAGTATACTGATGCGGTTTTTCGGTGCGGATTGTCGCTACCAAGGCATGCTGATGATAAGGCCAGCTTGTGATGCCGACGTTCAAACGTTTACGTGCCGGCGATTCGCCGCCGTCAGCAATCAGTACTAATCGGCCTTGCCACTGCTGCTTTGCGCTGCCTGCCAGCGCAATTTCTCCTCGGCAATCCAGCTGCGTAACCGGGCTACCGGCAAAACACTGTATATTGGGAAAATCTGCCAGCCGATTAAGCAGCGCTTCTTTCAATATCGATTCTTCCAGGATGACTCCCAGCTTGCTATCCGCAATCTCTCGGGCATCAAAATCAATACATCCTTTGCTTACAGCATCCCAGACATGCATATGACGATAAGGCGAAATGCGTTCTGGCTTGATTAAAGGCCAAACCTGTAACTGGTTTAGCAAATACTCAGAGGCTTTATTGATCGCATAGACCCGGGCATCCTGTTTGCTGGTGTCCGTAGTCAGCGAGCCGGCATCTATCAACGCGACTGTCTGTTTCCGCTCAGCCATGGCAATCGCTGTACACAGGCCGACAATACCGCCGCCAATAATCAGGCAATCAAATGGCTGTTTCATTATTCCCTCCTGCTAATTCAATACCGCAGACCAAATCAGGCACCGTGCCCGCAAACCCGCGTGCATGGCGGGTTAATAATGCTTTTAAACCGGGTAAATTATCAACAGCCATTAATCCCAGGCTGCGCGCCATGCCAAAACCCGGAATTTTATTGGTAAAAACGGCAATCAGACTATCTGTAAAGCGGGCTGTCGCCTGTTGATCATAACGCCGCATCTGTTGATAGTTGCCCAGCATGATCGCGCTTAAGCCATCTTTAATCAGACACTGCGCAAGTGTTGCGACATCACGCAGGCCGAGATTAAAACCCTGGCCGGCTACCGGATGCAGGGTGTGGGCGGCATTGCCTACAAAAACCAGCGGCCAGGCTGCCTGTATCGGCATAATTGCCTGCCGTAAGGGATAGACGAAGCGTTTGCCTGCTTTGATAAAACGGCCAGCTTTATAGCCAAAAGTGAGTTGTAATTGCTTAAGAAATTGTGTTTCATCCAGTTTGAGCAGCTCGTGGGCGCGTTCCGGTTTGACTGCCCAGACCAGTGAAGCGCGTTGTTCGCTCATTGGCAGCAGCGCAAGCGGGCCATTGGCGGTGAAGCGTTCATAAGCATAATTGTGATGGCTCCGGTTTAAACCGATATTGGCAACTATAGCCTGCTGCTGATAATCCTTAACATTGACTTTCATATTGGCCAGCGTGCGTACCGAAGAATGGACGCCATCGGCAGCGACAATCAGTTTGGCTTTGATTCGGCTGGCGCGGCCGTTTTGCTCAATGGTTGCTACTGCTGAATTCACATCAAGTTCAATCAGACTTGCCGGCGCCATAATCGTTGCCGGATCAAGCAGCTGATGCAGCGCACGGTTAATTTGCTGCATTTCAACCACATACCCTAATGAATGATTTTGTTTGGCCTGAAGATTGACCGTGCCGAAATGATATTGATCAGAAACATGAATGGTGTTTATTGCCGTCGCGTGCGATTCCAATAATGGCCATACTTTCAGCATTTGTAAAATACGCACGCTGGCAGGCGATAAGGCAATAGTGCGGGCATCAAAATCAGGGCTTAACCGGGTATCAAAGGAGTTGGTTTCAATCAGGCGTATGCTAAGCCCTCTGCCTGCAAGCGCGAGATTTAAGGCGGCGCCGGTCAGGCCGCCGCCTACGATTAAAATGTCAACTTGTTGTTCAGCCACGCATTAAAGCCTCAATTTCTTCAATTTCCACTGGCAGCGCACCGGTCAAATTGTCATGACCATCAGCGGTAACCAGGATATCGTCTTCTATCCGTACGCCAATATTCCACCATTTTTCATCAACCGCATCCATGTCGGCACTGATATATAAGCCGGGCTCAACAGTTAATACCATACCCGGCTCAAATGGCCGCCATTCACCGTTAATTTTATAATGGCCGCTGTCATGGACATCCAGCCCCAGCCAGTGACCAGAGTTATGCATATAAAATGGCCGGTATGCCTCATTGCTTATTAACGTATCAACATCACCGTGCAAAATACCCAGCTCACACAGGCCTTCAGTTAAAATCCGTACAATGGTTTGCTGAACCGTGTTCCACAGGGCGCCTGGTTTAATGCAGGCAATACCGGCTTTTTGTGCTTTCAGTACCAGTTCGTAAATCGCTTTCTGTGCAGGGCTGAACTGACCACTGACTGGAAAAGTGCGGGTGATATCAGAGGCATAATTTTCATATTCGCCGCCTGCATCTATTAAAACCAAATCCCCTTGGTTCAAGGGCTGATTATTGTCGGTGTAATGCAGGATACAACTGTTTGCACCAGCGCCTACAATCGGATCATAAGCGACACTACGGCATCCATTGCGGCTGAATTCGTACAAGAGTTCCGCTTCCAGTTGATATTCATTGTCAAATTTGTAACACGTGAACATTGCCCGCATATGGGCAGATACTGAAATTTCAGCAGCACGGCGCATTAATTCTATTTCTGCTTCGCTTTTAAACAGACGCATTTCACTGATCAGGGGTGAAATATCCTGAAATATCTCAGGCGCTTTTATCCCTCTTCTGACTTGCTCTTTTAACCGTTGTGTGGCTTGCAGAACCTGTTGATCCTGCTCGGCTTGCTGGCCGATGGCATAATATACGGCCGATCGGCCAGCCAACAGCTGGGGTAAGATCTGGTTTACTTCGGTAATCGGAAACGCATCTTTCATACCCAACTGCTTGCAGGCCCCTTCCTGACCAAGGCGTCTGCCAGTCCATTGCTCCTGAGCAGGATCACGCTCGCGATTGAATAAATAGCTTTCACCATTGTCGCCAGCCATAATTACCAGCAATGCATCAGGCTCGCCAAAACCGGTTAAATAGTAGAAATCGCTGGCCTGCCGGAAGCGATAATGTGCATCGCCATTGCGGATTGCTTCCTTGCCTGCCCAGATTAATGCGACCGAGCCCGGCGCCAATTGACTGGCTAATGAACGTCGCCGGTCCTGATATTCTTGTTGGGTTATCATGGTTATATCCTTATTAAAACCAATTAATGCCTGGTGCCTGACGAGCCGCCGCCAGTTTTTATGCGCTTGCTGGCCTGTAAATCATTACATAAACGTAATATGGCCATTCTTGCGTACTCGCTGACTTCAACCAGCGCTTTTTCATCTTCCTCGCTGACATCAAGATTCTCATAATCGAGTTGGGCAAATTCGATTAAATGTTGCAGTGCATCCTGTGATTCTTCATCTTCAAAGTGTTCGTGGGTAATGCCGGCCATGGCAAGCCCTTGGGTAAAGCCGTCACACCACTCACTGAAGGCGCGCGCACGCGCAGCCAGGGTTTCTTCATCGTCTGGCAGCATGAGCTGAAAATCAAAATCAAGGGCAATCAGTTGCTGTTGGCTTAAAGTATAAACACCGAACATAGCCATCGCTGCAGCGCGAACCATATCGTCTTTTTGACGCGTGGTCATGGAAATCAGAGCCTGCAGGTAGGACTCGCCCTGATTATAGGCGCCGGCACACAAATAACCGCACATAATACCATGCAATTCACTGCTTGATATCGGTAATGCCAGAGTGGCGATATTTTCACTAAATGTATTATAGGGAGGCAAATGCTCAAGAGGGGTTTCACCGGACATATAAAAACTGCTCATTGTAAAAAAGATAATATTATAATAATAACTGATCTGAGCCCGTTATTGAAATAAAAACGCTAGATTACCCTTGTAAATGTAGTCTGGGTGCAGATCCGCAGGAACGAAATCCGGGTTCGTTTCGTTTTTCCCGTGGCCGTGTTCTCTGTGAAATGATGTTTTATTGCATGAGCAATTTGCCCCTGCAAAACAAAATTGTTACTATTTGGTTTACATATTACCTTTTAAGGTGAATTAATTATGACAGCTACCAAATCATGCTCAGTAAAATTATTAAATAAAAGTTATGAAATCAAATGCCCTGAAAATGAAGCGGCTAATTTGCAAAAAGCGGCAGAGCGTCTGAATGAGCAATTGCTTTCAAACAAACGCAAATTCAAACAGCTTGATGACTTCCAGAATCTGGTTCTGGCCTCGCTCCATATCAGCCATGAATTGATTACCTGCCAGAAACAACAGGAAAAACAACGCAATCAGGTGACCCAGTTTATTAATTCGCTGGAAAACAAAATCAACCAGGTTGTGCAAGGCGGTTCACATTTCGAGCCCCAGACCGAGCAAGCGGATTGATAGCGCAATTTAATTGCTGCTATAATCCGGCTAACCCGGCAGTGAGTGATTTTCTGAACCAATATTGATATCCAGGGGAGCCTCCTGTTGACAGTGTTGTGCATGCCCGTCCTGAACGGGAAGCCTGAACTGGCTCATTCGCTTCCCACTTGAACCTCAGGGTTCAAAATCCAGTCTGTCGGGCTCTATCAGGTTTTTAGCTGTTCTTTCAGCCGCAACAACTCATCCCGTACTTTTGCTGCCAGTTCAAATTCCATATTCTGCGCGTGGCTGTGCATTTGTTTTTCCAGCATTTTGATTTGTTTTGCCAATTGCTCCGGATCAAGCAGTTGATAAGCCGGCTGCCTTTCTGCAACCTGGCTTTTGCGCTTACTGCTATAAGCGCCTTCCATAATATCGTCAACGGCTTTTTTAATACCCTTGGGGGTAATGCCATGTTGCTCATTAAATGAAATTTGCTTCTGCCGGCGGCGGTCTGTTTCTTCCAGAGCCCGGCTCATCGAGCCCGTGATTTTATCCGCATAGAGAATGGCACGGCCATTCACATTACGCGCCGCACGGCCAATAGTCTGAATCAAGGAGCGATCCGAACGCAGGAAACCTTCTTTATCGGCATCTAATATGGCAACCAGGGCAACTTCCGGCATATCGAGCCCTTCACGTAACAGGTTAATTCCAACCAGCACGTCAAATTCGCCTAATCTTAAATCACGGATAATTTCTACCCGCTCAACCGTATCGATATCCGAATGCAGGTAACGTACTTTAACCCCGTGCTCATGCAGATATTCCGTTAAATCTTCTGCCATTCGCTTAGTCAGTGTTGTTACTAAAATCCGCTCGCCCTGGGCGACAACCGTTCTGATTTCCGATAGCAAATCATCAACCTGATTCTTGACCGGACGAATAATAACCTGCGGATCAATCAGTCCGGTTGGCCTTACTACCTGTTCGGCAATATTATCAGAATAATCCCGCTCATAAGGACCGGGAGTGGCGGAGACATAAATAGTCTGCGGCGAGCGATCTTCAAATTCTTCAAAACGCAATGGCCGGTTATCAAGCGCTGATGGCAGGCGAAAACCATAATTGACCAAAGTCTCTTTACGCGCGCGATCCCCCCGGTACATTCCGCCGATTTGGGGAACAGTAACATGCGATTCATCGATAACCAGTAAAGCCTCTGGCGGTAAATAATCGAACAAGGTCGGCGGTGGTTCGCCAACATTGCGGCCAGAGAGATAGCGGGAATAGTTTTCAATACCTGAGCAATAGCCCAACTCTAACATCATTTCGATATCAAACGCAGTGCGTTGCTGCAGGCGTTGGGCTTCAACCAGCTTATGTTCCCGGGTTAGTTCTTCAATTCGTCCTCTTAGCTCTTCTTTGACCAAATCAATGGTTTGCAGCAGGCGTTCGCGTGGGGTGACATAGTGCGTTTTGGGAAAAATAGTAATCCTGGGCAGCCGCTGGATTACTTCGCCGGTTAACGGATCAAAGCGGGAAATGTTTTCCACCTCATCATCAAACAGCTCTATACGCACGGCTTCCTTTTCAGAATCAGCCGGAAAAACATCAATAATATCGCCATTGACTCGAAACTGGCCGCGCTCAAGCGATTGCGGATTACGTTTGTATTGCATTTCTGCCAGCCTTTTCAGAATTTTGCGCTGGTCGGTATGCTCGCCCCGAGAGACATGCAACACCATTTTTAAATACGAATCCGGATCGCCCAAGCCATAGATTGCCGAGACGGTGGCAACGATAATCGCGTCTTTGCGCTCAATTAGCGCTTTAGTTGCCGACAGGCGCATTTGCTCAATATGCTCGTTTATGGAGGCGTCTTTTTCAATGAACATGTCGGATGCCGGGACATACGCTTCTGGTTGGTAATAGTCATAATAGGAAACAAAATACTCAACCGCATTTTCCGGAAAAAATGATTTAAACTCGCCATAAAGCTGGGCTGCCAGTGTTTTATTTGGTGCCATAATTAAAGTAGGGCGCTTCAATGTCTGAATGACATGGGCAATGGTAAATGTTTTACCCGAGCCGGTAACCCCAAGCAGGATCTGCCGGGCAAGTCCTGACTGCACACCGTCTATTAACGAGGCAATCGCGGTTGGCTGATCGCCAGCGGGCGTGTAGTTTGAGTCGATTTTAAATACATTTTTCATAGCGTGATCACCGGTAAAAATGAAAAATAATAGCCAGTCTGCTTGTTAAATTTATAAAATTGCTTGCATCGATGCGAGAGTTGCATAAAATCGCAGTTATCAGGAGTCTTTTTTTAACTATAACCGATTACTTGATTAGTGTAACAATTTTATTCAAAAAAAGGTTGTAAATTTTCAGACAGGAGCATACATGACTATTGTTTTAGCCCCCCGCGTTTTACAGGTCAAGCCTTCACCTACCTTGGCTGTGGCTGCAAAAGCCGCTCAAATGAAGGCTGATGGTTTTGATATTATCGGTCTTGGTACTGGCGAGCCTGACTTTGATACGCCCCAGCACATTAAAGATGCCGCTGTAGCAGCCATTGCTGCTGGTTACACCAAATATACCCCGGTAGATGGTATTCCTGAATTAAAACAGGCCGTGCGCGACAAATTCAAACGCGATAATAACCTGGAATATCAATTAAATCAGATTCTGGTTTCTGTCGGCGGTAAGCAAAGCGTTTATAACCTTTGTCAGGCATTCATTAGTGAAGGCGACGAAGTTATTATTCCTGCGCCTTACTGGGTATCCTATCCCGATATCGTACTGCTCGCAGGCGGAACCCCGGTTATTATCCCTTCAACGCCAGCCAGCCGTTTTAAAATTACTGCCGAGCAGCTTGAAAAAGCAATTACGCCCAAAACAAAATTATTATTTTTAAACAGCCCATCCAATCCATCAGGCGTTGCTTATACGCTGGACGAGTTGAAACAATTGGGTGAAGTGCTGAAAAAGCATCCGCATGTACTGATCGCAACGGATGACATGTACGAACATATTCTCTGGACTCAGCCGTTCGCCAACATTCTGAACGCGACGCCAGAATTATATTCACGCACAGTAGTTATGAATGGAGTATCAAAAGCATACTCAATGACAGGCTGGCGCATCGGTTACGCCGCAGGCCCTGCGCCATTGATTAATGCTATGAAAACCATCCAGTCGCAATCGACATCAAATCCCTGTTCAATCGCCCAGCGCGCTGCCGTAGCGGCATTAAACAGCGGTATGGAAACAGTAGAGAAAATGGTCGAAGCCTTCCACCAGCGCCATGATTACCTGGTTGATCGTCTTTATGATATCCCCGGCATAGAAGTTATTCCGGCTGACGGTACGTTCTACAGCTTCCCAAGCGTGCAGGAAATTATTGAGAAACGCGGCTACGCTAACGATGTCGAATTTTCTGAAAAACTGCTTCAGGAAGCCGGCATCGCCTTGGTCCCAGGTTCCGCATTCGGCAACGAAGGCTGCATCCGCCTGTCATTCGCAACCAGCATGGAAACCCTGCGCGATGCAATGGACAGACTAAAACGCTTCTGCCAGTAAAAAATTCAAAAAAACTATTGACGTCAAGGCCGAATCACTTTAAGATTCGGCCATATTCCCTGGTAGCTCAGTCGGTAGAGCGGATGACTGTTAATCATTAGGTCACAGGTTCGAGTCCTGTCCGGGGAGCCACACTCCATAAGGCTTTTAGGCCAAATCAATAAAGTTCCAAATTTTACGTGTCGAATATGTGTCGAAGTTTCAGGTGAAGCTTGGGATCTATTATATAAATTTATATATAACCCATAATCCGTTAAGTCCTAGTGGATCAATCAATAAATTCAAGTAGTTACGGTAGTTTTCAGTGAGTTCGAAAAAGTTATGTAGACGTAATGTAGACAGATTATTCAAGGAAGAATGTAATTAACACAGAACCATTCAATAGCTGACTCCCTATATTACTATTTTGAAAATTGCTTAAATAGTTTAAGTATTTGGTTCTTAAAATACTGTAAATAATGTTTTTGTATAATAATTCGATCATTTTTACTTCCAAAATATTTAGTCTGCCCTATGATTTGAGTAACACAAGCCTTATCGGATGCTTTTATAAATGATAACCGTCCATTAGCATGTAAAAGACAATTTCTAATTTTTTCTGCCTTAAGCAAGCTTTGCCATTCTGAAGAGCTTGTGTTCAATCCCTTCATTACAAGACTACGCTCAAAACGCTCCAACGCACCTCCGTGATCAGTGTCTGAATCGGCATGAATAAAAAGCCATTCTTCAACATGAGAATACATCATCAAAAATACATTATCAGTTAAATACTCATTATAGTTATGAAGAGCAGATTGAAATATTTTTTCCTGTAGCTCTAACTCTTTAGGATCTTCTTCCACTTGCGCTAATAGAGAAAGTCTCTTTACCTCTTGTTCTATTAATGCCTTTGTTACATTATGGAACTTAACAATGTTATTTAAATTTACTTCTTGAGACCATAACTGAAGAAGTTTGCGAGCTTCATTGGGATCTGTAATTAACTCTTTTGTCATATTATTTTTCCATTAACTTATTATATGAGCGAGTAGGTTAGGTCAAAATGACTGACCCATCCTTGCTAATTCAATCGGTATGGCTTTGAAGCAGATAGGCGGACATCATCGTAAAAATTATTAGATTTCCAAATATCTACAGTATAATGAGAAAAACAATGAACATTGATACCTACATTAGCTCTTACTTTTAATCTTTTAAAGGCAGCCCCTAATTTTTGATTAAATAAATCTAACTCATATTGTTCTTTGCCAAGACTCACAAATAAATTTTGAGTATCTGAGTTAATAATTTTTTGCCACAGATGAATATCATTTCCTAAGTTTATGTTATTTTTTGTATTATCTAAAAAATTACAACCATATATAACTATGTCACCCTTGATCGGTGTAATTTTATCATATGCTTTATTCAAGTAAGAATTGGCAAAAATACTATCGATTTTTTCGTCATTTGTTGCATCAAAAATAATCAAACTCTCCAGGCTTGGATATTCCTTTAATAAAAAATTTCTCAAATTTGTCAGCGTCATATAAGAGCCTTTTCTTACGATTTTATAGGCACTATTATTCTTTTGGACTAAATGAAGAGCCCCATGTAAATAAAAAAAATTGGGATGATTATTATTCATAGATAGACCATAAAGATGCTCTTTAACTTCATTTGCATCATCTAAATCATGAAAATAACAATTTTCTTGAGAAAAGCCATCCTTGAAATTTCTTTGAGCAGAAGAATTTAAAGAGCTTGTCTTTGTTAATAAACCTTGATCAATCATTAGCCAATATAAAATCAGATCATAATTTATAGTAAAAATTCGCTCGAAATTTCGTAAATTTTTACCGCACTGATTAATATAGTCTGGAGCCTCAGTATAGGAATCACCAAAAATTGCATTATAAGATGGGTGAAATTTAGAGTCAGTTAATACTTCTATTACAGTTTTTTTTAAAACTTTCCTATAGTGAGCAATTTTTTCTGAGCAATCGCGAGTAGGTTTACAGTAATATTTTGTTGCATATTTCAAACATTCATCTGAGTTTTTTAAAATTAACAATAAGTACTCCAAATCCTTATTTTTATTCTTTTCAGCCATACTTAAAAACTCACATATTTCCCCGTCACTGGAATTCAAACGCTCTAAAACTTCTTGGAAGATGCTTTCATAATCAAAATTTATTTCAGCATTAGGATTAATAAGCTTTAAAGCTTTGTTTATCCCATTACCTATAAAAATACTTGGAGGACTATGGCTCATAACAAATCCTTATGTTCTCGGTAGTTTAATTTTAGTACAAATATTTTCTGATTTTGACATTTAATCAGATAAATATTTATCCTTATGAACTCAATAGTGCCTTTTAATATGGAATAAGAATTAAAAAAATTATAACTATCAGTATGTAGCCTGGGAGTAGGCCCAAAGGGCCGTATCCCAGGTTTATATTTCAAATCCATTCACTCGCCAAACTCTGTTTGTACAGCATGAATGAATGGGCTAGGCTTGTTGATCTACATTTTATAATTACGAAGGTAATTCAGATTAACATGTTGCCGAAATCTCAGGGACAAAGGGGATATTTGGGGCAGGCCCGTCAATACTAGGTTTTAGCTGTCTCCACCCTTTGCAATTAAGGTGGGGCACGTGGGACTTATTAATACTTGTACCCACCAATAAAAATCCATTCCATCATAATAATTCCTTTAAATTGGGTATTGGATTAAAGGTAAATGAAGGCATAGCGGTTGGCTTTTTCTCTTTGTCCTGATTTTCTGCAAGTTTCTTCGGTTGCCGATCGTTGGCATCTTTTTGTGAATATCCTGGCTTTTGACCATTCAAGTATTTTAATACATATAACCTAAATGTATTGTAAGTTGCAGTAAAACTTCCTTCCTCTCTAAGAGTTTCCCATATGACGGTCATCGACCACCCTTTTTCCAGGGCTTCGGAAATGTCTTCGCGCATAGCCAAGAATGCCACTTTATTTGTTCTGGCGTTCGTTTTGTGTTGAGAAGTCATTATGTTTTCTGTTAAGGATTTTTTCATGGTTGATTCTCCATATTATTGGTTTATTCAATCTTTTGAGTTTTATAGTTTGTTTGTTACAGCCCTCTGAACCCCGCTGACAAGCAGCGGGGCGTAGAGAGAGGCGTTTAAGTTTATTTTTATTTATTTTCAGCCTTTTCAGTCACTGGCAAGCCCTTTTTGGTAATTTTCGGTAATTTATTATTTATTTCCGTTTTTTAATGATTCTTTGTGTTATTAATCGTTATATAACGCTCATTAACGAATAATTACCCAATTGCGTTTCCAATATAAATTTCAAAATGCAGGGCAAGATAGGTGAAGTTAGCTAACCAGCGAGCTGGTTGCCAAACTTCACGAGTCTTATTCGCACCTTCGGTGCTCAACGAAAAAAACAGCCGGCACAAGCAATTTTTATTCGCCTCCCCAAATTTTGCCGGTAAAAACATATAACCTTGGTGTTCCTATCCCTTTAATTCTTGGTTTGTGTGAAGCATTGCCATCAGGAGCGGGTTTCAGCCAGCCGGCTTGTAATAAAATTCTTGTTACGGTGCGTTGATCAAAGCCTTTGCACAGTTCATTTTTGTATACCTCAGTTAATACCATGTAGATTCGGAATCCTTCGCTATCGGTATGATAAAATCCTGCTCGGTTAAGGATCTTGTCATTGTTGGGTGAGTTGGCATTATCAAAACGGCTGGCACCATGCGATTCAAAGAAAGCGCGTACTTGCGCCATAATAGCGCGGTCTTCACGCTGGCCACCAACTCCAAAAGCAGCCTGCCATGCAACAAAGCAGGTTTTCGCAGCAACAAAAGATTCGCCTTTTTGCCAACCAGTCAGGCCAAATTGGCTGGCTAATTCTCCGGCAGCAGCAACCAGTGCAAAGCGTCTGGCAACACGGATAATCTGGCCTGTAGCATCAGGCTGGATGGCTGCATTAATAAAAGTTTGAATGGTATCGGTGATAAATCGACTGATTGTTTGTCGGTTGGCAACCACCTGATTAAGCCACCCTAACCCAACTGCGCCATGATATCGGTTGCTATATTGTTTCAGCGATAAAGCCATGCTGGCTGGTCTTAGCTGATCGTGAATCGTTTCAAAGATCCCCATCCCACAACCCGCATCCGCCTCAATATCAGCAAGCCTGATTTCCTGACCTGCGTTAATGCGCAGTCCTGATTTTGCCATCAGTGCGGTTAAAGATTCTTCTCCAGCCGATAAGAAAAATAAGAACCATCGGGAGGATTGCTTGACTGTACCTGCACGAGAGGCACGGGTTTTTCCCTGGCCATTGGCCAGCAAATAAGCCGCTTCCCCAGCCTCCTTGGGATCCATTTGACTAAGTTCATCCAGAATCAGCAATCCATCATTGTGTAATGACGCCAAGCCTTCAAGCCCATTAGTAGTGCTGCGCCATAAACGGCAATAAGATTGAGGGTTTCCCCAAACCGAGGCAGCCAGACTCAATGCCGTGCTTTTACCTGATGAAGACGTACCTCTGAAATGAAAACCGCCGGAGTCTTCGCCAACAATCTTTGCCAATACAGGTGCAAGAGCAACAGATATGGCAAAGACCAGTCTTGAGTTACCTGATGCCAGCCGGCCTATTGAATCTTGCCATTCTTCAACACTACCCTTGACCGATACAGCCGGCTCAATGGCATTGGTATTCTGGAAGACAATTTTTTCTGTTGATTGCCCGATACATTGGGAAGCTGTGACAAAGACATCGCCATGCCAACCCAGTTTATCAACACATCGTGCCCGTGCGTCTACTGGAAAGACTTGCAAATAGGAGGCTAACAAATCGCGAGCAGTCCGATTGGGTGAAATACTTAATCCCAATCGTGCCAGCTCTCGCCTCACATCGCAGGAGTCGCCTTGCAGTAAGGATAGTGGCATTGCCCACTGATGGGTGATTCCGTCATCATCCTGCCACTCCAGCAGACGACCCCATTCACCGCTTTGGGCATCCCGAGTTTTGGCCACGACATACAATGGCGCGCATATCCAGCGAGGTGGCAATGGATTGCCATCCTTATCGATACCGATAAAGGTTAACCCCTCAGCTGTTAATCGAAAGCAGCCGCCAGCATAATCACAGACAATTGCGCGCTGCTTTCTATTAACTAATTCGATAACATGATTTTGTGACATACATTTTTCTCCAAACAACACTCAAACCATCGAAATGAAGCAAACTCATTCTGATGATTTTTAAAATTATGCATTTTCAACGAGTGGCAACTGACCTTCGTCACTGGTTGAGCGATAAATTTTTTGTTGTTGAAGAAAATCCAGCACATCGCTTTTTCGGTACAAAACTTTGCGACCAATTTTTAAATAGGGAACACCACCGCCCGACCAACGGTTACGCTCAAGTAACTGTGTGGAGCAGCTTAAAACAGCCGCGATAGTTTGTTGATTAAAAAGCGCAGAATGGGGCGCAGATTCAAATTCGTTTAATAGATGTAAACGGGATGGTTTTTGAGCAGACATTGGGATCTCCGCAATTGGTTATTCATTCAGCATAATGCCGACCTGTACCATCCTTGGAGATGAATTCAAATGCCTATCCAACTAGACTTGGACAAATAATTGATATTCACTAGCCTTTTGGCTATGAAAGCTTCTACTTCAAGCTCGGAAAAAGTATCTCGTATTCCCTCAAAGATTGTCAAGGGGAAAAGACTGTATTCAAAATAGTGTTATCGAATGATATTGCTCGATGCTGAAAATAGTTTTTAAAATCAAAGTGTCCCTTACGTCCCATCAATTCAATAAACGATTGGGGCAGCTCAAACCCAGTAATGACGCGGCTGTCCCGCTTGTCCCCGGCGTCCCGCAGTTTTTCCGTTATGGTGCAATTCGCCTAAATGTCATAGAGATATCAAAACCACAGGCATGTGCGTATTTTTCCAATGTTTTCCAACTTGGGTTGCTGCTCCCATTCTCCAATCGAGAAATATTTCCTTTTTGTGTTCCCATACGCTCCGCAAGCTGCTCTTGAGTTAACCCTGCTTTTTGACGCATCGAAAGTAAAGAGTCAATCAATGCAAATTCTGACTCTAATGCGTCATAGGCTTGCTTTACGTCCTCATTTTTAAGTGCTTTCTCTTTTAATGTTTTAAGGTTCATAATTTTTCTACCTCTCGTTTTCTCTGCAAAGCCAAATTCAATTCCTGCTTTGGGATTTTCACACTTTAATCCTCTTTTACCGACTCATTTAATTCTGCTTCAATTTCTTCAACCGTCGGTAAGCTACCTTTCAAGTCAGTGGGAATTGATTTAGATAAGGTATATTCTGATACCCCTATGGGAGCACTAATGTTTCGCAAAGCATATTCTGCAATGACTTTATTTTTCGATCTGCATAGCAAGATCCCTATAGTTTGGTTATCTCCAGATTTTCGTAATTGGTCATCAACAGCAGCAAGGTAAAAACCCAACTGCCCTGTATGTTCTGGTTTAAATTTCGTATTTTTTAATTCGATGACAATAAATGCTCGTAGTTCCAGATGGTAAAACAATAGATCAACAAAAAACTCCTGATCATCAAAAGTAAGGGGTATTTGAGAACCAACAAAGGCAAAGCCTTGGCCTAACTCAATGAGAAAATCGCGGATATGGGTAATTAACGCATTTTCAATAGATCGTTCATGGGCTTTGCCTTGAATGGTCAGAAAATCAAAGTTATAAGGATCCTTCAATATTTCATTGGCTAAATCGGATTGTAATTCAGGTAAATGCTTGTGGTAATTTGAGGTTTTATTGTTGGTAATGGCTTGGCGCTCAAATAATCCACTCTCAATCTGCATTTCAAGTATAGTTCGTGACCAACCATTTTTTATAGTTTGTTCAGCATACCATTCTCGCTTTGACTCCTCTTTAACCATCTGCATTAAACGCACAATGTGTCCCCAAGGCAATTGCGAAACGGGCTGCTTCGCAAATTCAATTTGAGGATAAAGCTGGGCAAATCGCCGCATGTATTCAAGGTTTCTTTTAGAAAACCCCTGCATTTCAGGGAATGCCCGCCGCATATCATGTGAGAATTGCTCAAGAAAATGCGACCCCCATTGATGATTCTTTTGCTTTTCAATTAACTCAGTACCAAGCTCCCAATAGAACCTAATTAACTCACTATTCGCAGCCAGTGCTGCACGGATTTGAGCTGTCTGTAACCTTGTTTTGATTTCGGTTAAAAAATGCTTGTAATCTTGGTTTAAGTGTAATGCGGCATCTTGAACTTTAATTTCTTTACTCATGAACTACTCCATGTGGTTGGATTTCTAAAACAGTGGCAGATGGTTGGAC
The DNA here is from genome assembly GCF_042649825.1 of Legionella dresdenensis. Taxonomy (NCBI): domain Bacteria; kingdom Pseudomonadati; phylum Pseudomonadota; class Gammaproteobacteria; order Legionellales; family Legionellaceae; genus Legionella; species Legionella dresdenensis. The sequence goes on from NZ_JBHSAB010000004.1 coordinate 134,219, forward strand.
ATCCATACACTTCAAAAAATAATCGGTAATCTGCTGCATTGGTTTTCTCAACCGCTCAACATCAGTCACGATGTAGCCTGCAGTGATATCACCGTTCATTTTATGGTTCATCAAACGCTTTAAAGCATAAGCCGAGATATCCAGGCCCTCAGCAATGGTAATAAACGTTCGTCTTAAATCATGAACCGTAAAATGAATGCCTGAGAGCTTGGTTACATTGGCCATTTGTTTTCGTGGCTCAATAATATGGCCTGCTGCGCCTAAGCCAGGAAAAACATACTCATTCATCCTTTTTTGGCTGCGTGATAATAGCAGTTCATAGAGGTAACTAGAAAGGGGTAGGGTATGAGATTCATGGTTTTTAGTATCAAGTACGGTTAACGTTTTTGCGTTTAGATCAACTTGATCCCAGCGTAAGGTTGCAGCTTCCTGTCGGCGCAATCCCGTTAGTATGATTAACAATAGATAATCTCGCAAAACCTCATTTTGTAACTGTTGCACGCCAAGGTACCAGGCAGCCAATTCATGGGCTTTAATAAAACTTTGGCGACGCTCAACCCGATACCAGGCTCGGGTTTGTGATAAGCGCTTAACCGGATTTTCGGTAATCAATGATTTACCTTGTGAATCTTCATATTGACCGGCTGCAAAATTAAAAAGGGCGCGCAGTAGACGCATGGCTAAATTGGCATAAGCCTCTCCATGTTCTTGCCCTAATTTTTTATGATGCTTTGCAACGCCGTCTTTGGTAATGGCAAGCAAGGGTTTATTAATCCAGCCTGCAAATCCTGTTGCTAATACCTTTTTGTAATTATAAAGAGTATTGTGTTTTAGCGATTTACGGACTTGGATGTAATCATTGAATACATCGTTTAAGGTGATCTGACGCATTTTTTCAGCGCGCTTTTCGGCAACAGGATCCATTCCTGTCGCAATTTGCCCGAGCAACTTTTGAGCTTCCTTTCTGGCCATTTCAACTGTCAGCTCGGGATAACGGCCTAATGTAATGCGAGACAGTTTGTTCTTTATCAGTTTTTCAATAAAAAAAGCTTTTGTACCACCGGATGTAACTCTTACACCAAATCCCTTCATTGCATCATCGTAATATCTTTTTTGTGCGGTTTTGCCCGGAGCCTTTGAAACAGGTAAGGGTAATTTATCAACGGCTGATTTTGTGATTTTCATTTTACCTCGTATTCAAGCGTGTCGAATATGTGTCGAAGAAATAATTAAAACATAATAAAAGTAGTTATGCTATAAAAATAGGCGATAACCCTTATAAATAAAGGGTTATTGGGATAATTTAAAATTTGGTAAAAGGAGTTAAAAGCCGTAATTTTATGACTGTTAATCATTAGGTCACAGGTTCGAGTCCTGTCCGGGGAGCCACTTAGGTCGATGTGGCATATTTAAGAAGACATCAAACGGTTTCCTCGTTGTAAACATTAGCTTTCCTGCGTTCATTTCCAAGTTCGGAAATAATATTGTGATAATTCGTCTTTTTTCCTCCAGTTCCGAACTTTTGAACAAATCATGAGCTTTGGATGCTAATGCAAATATAGTTGATAGAGATTTATTAAACCCATCGTCTGCTTCGGTTAATCTTTGCAGCCTCACTTCTACATTATGCCTTTCAGCTTGTAGGCCTGTCATCATCTCATCGTATTCTTCTTTTGAGACTTGAGCATCCAAAAACAGCTCTCTAGCCCTTTTTATTCGAGTCTGAATGGTTTGATACTGCGTTTGTAATTTATTGCTTTCTTGAATCTGATGCTCATACTCAGCAGCGGAGCTTTTCTTAAGCTCGGTATTTAGTTCGGCTAAAATATTGTCTGGTATTTTTATCCCTTTTAAAACGTCCTCTATTTGAATCAATATTTTTTCTTCACTCAAGTGATGGCAGTAAGAGCAATCACCTTTGCTTTTCGTGGGACGCATGTAAACATATTTTTCCTTCTTTAGTTCAGGGCTATAACCACAGCCGCAGTGATGACATTTTAATAATCCTTTTAACACGAAGGGCTTTTGTGTTCGTTTAGACTTACTTTTTCTTTTGCCCTGCCTGACCAATTGGCATTCATCGTATAGCTCTTTAGAAATTAACGCTGGATGTACATGTTTGTACAATATGTCATTGTATTTCATATACCCATAGTAAAACGGGTTTTGTAGAATCTGCTCAACCTGACTTTTGCCTATTTGGCATCCTTTTTTACTTCTCAGTCCTTCCTCGGTTATTCTCAAACGTATTTCGTTCATTGAATACATGCCTGTGGCATAATCCTCAAACATTTTTTTAACAAGGCTTCCACGCAACGGATCAATATAAACGTTTACTTTTTCTTTTTTCTTATCCATCCGTTTGCTATTGAGGTAACCAAGAGGTGAATCGCCAAGGATCGTACCATCAGCCAGCTTTTTTCTAGCACTGCGCTTCACATTGTCTGAGATTTTATTTCGGTAATCATTAGCAAGCAGCACATCAAGATTTTTTCTAAATTTATCGGAGCTATCCATATCCTTATGTTCAATAAATTCACTTTTCGCATAATGAATCTCGATCCGGCCTTGTTTAATTAACCGTTGCAACTCGATGTATTGTTCGTCAAAATCTCGCTGCAACCGGTCAACTCCATAACAAAGAACAATAATCTTATCTTTTTGGCCTTTAACAAAATTGACCATTTTTGAAAATTCTGGCCTTCCAGTCGCGGTGGAGCTTTCGACAATCTTGAATTGCTCTATGACCTTAAAATTCTTTTTTATGGCATATTCATAGCAGCATTGAATTTGTGCATCCAATGAATGACCATCTTCTTGATCTCTTGATGATACTCTGGCGAATATTACGGCTTTCATAATTCATTACCTCTTTAAAATTGCTACTACTCCAGCTCAAATGCCTTTAAAATCCCCGCCCTGTCATGTTCAGGGCTAGTACCATAACATGAAATGATAACGCCCTGGTCTTTCTCATGTCCTAAATTTTGAGCTAAATTGGATATTAACAAGGGGGAGCGATCACTTCGCATCATTCTTCGCGTGATTGCATGTCTAAAAATGAATGAGGCTTATGATATGGAAGGTCATTATTATGAAATGCCTGTTTGAAAATCGCTCTAATGGTGGACTGGGACTTAACAAAATCCTTTTCTAATACTAAGCATGGTAAACCTTCCTTGGTAAAACTAGATATTATCCTAGGAAAAAGAGGGCATGTGTCAGTAAAGCCTTGGAGTTTAAGAAATTCAACAAAATCTAATACATTCTTGTATAAATCCTGTACGTTTCCAATAAAGAAAGCTGTAATATGTTTCGCAAATTTTGTATCGACCAAATTTGGATTTTGTACAAAAGCCCATGCATCGAAATCTCTATAATACTTAATAGAGCCTATACGTGCAGTTTGTAATGCGCTGATTCTTGGAGTGGTCAGAAGCGCCAGACTTATAATGGCTTTATTCCTCATTTCAATGGGGGTTCCAGAAGGCATCTTACGTATAGTCGAGATAATTTCTTCAATGGTATAACTCTCCTGATAATTTGTAGCTCTAGCTTTGTTACGGTTATTTCGAGAAAGAGTGAAATATTGTACATCATCATATTGGATATATCGGTCATAACCCTTTTGTCTGCTTAGCCATTCGAAAAACTCTCTTAGCTGAGAGGTGCAATGCCGCAAATAAGATTTAGAAATATTTTGACCAGTTCGCATGTTTTTCTTATCTGACAAGTATTCTTTGAAGCCCACTGCTAGCTTGGTATTAAATTTTTTGAAATCGAGAAAATTAGAATAAACCTCAAACTCATGGATGGCTTTAACATAACAATCCACTGTTTTTGGATCACGTCCTTTGGCGTTTTCAAGCATTCCAAAAAACTTGGTTTTTATTAACTCGTTTTGTGAGTTGTACTTGGTCTTTTTCATATGTACTCCGCTAATAATAATTATGGTGCTCGATGAGTTTTGAGGCAGAACATTAAGAGGTATCTTGCATTATTCGAGATGGCTCACTTGAACCATTATTTGCTGTGCTATTTAAGTGAGTCTTGCAGGCGGTGGGTGAAAGATTACATATTGTCACCAGTTGAGCCTCGTTGATAACGAAGGTCTCCACTAATTTCACTTGCTCATTTTGTTTATAGAAGCGAGCTATTTTGTTATTGCATGCAGGACAAGTAGCCGCCGCTTTAATGCTGCCATTTTTATTTTTGTACATGGATATGGTGTTATTTTGAGGGATAATTATTTCTTGGCACTTCAGGCATTTGAATTGATTAAACTCAAGCTGCTTCTTGTGGCTGGCATTTCTTTTTTCTAGGAAATCTTTAAGTGTCGCACCATATATCAAGATCGGTTTTCTGGTAATGGTTTCCAGATCATCAGACTTTACCCAATCTCTAACCGTTTGAGGATGGAGCTTTTTCTCTTTGAACAAGTCGCAAATTTGCTCAACGGTATATGAGCGATATTGCTTAACAAGGTGGGAATTGTAATATTTGAACATTTTGATTCACCTTATTCATTACATTTTTTAATTTGCTGAAAATAGCTGTTTCTATTTCTTGACTGACTGTCTTATTGATTGGATGGCATATGGTGAAATTGCCTTTACTGGGGTAAGTCAGCCGATAACCATCACCATTTAGTTTTTTATGAATAGCAACACTGGAAATATAAAAGCTGTCTTCAATAACAAGGCTTGCGAAACCAATTAACCCATCGCGAGGCTTGATGAACTCAATGTGTACTTCTGATATCTTCATTTTTAGGCTCATGATGTTGTTTAGACTGAGCCAGTCTTGCGTCTACTTGTTCCAAAATCTTAAAGAGGTTCACCAAGTTATCTGCGGCAAGCTGTGCTTCCCCTGCTGAGATATCTTCGTAATATTCTTTAATTGAATCGGTCAAATTTGACATGGCTCATACAATTTTTAACGGTATAAGTCCAAGATAATGGGTTTTTTGATAAAAATATAAGCAACCACTAGAGATCATGTATGACCTCTAGTGGTCATACATGATGGTATCTTCTTGTATCGGTATTGTAAGAGGAATGAGAACAATTGAAGTCGAAATTTTCGACCTCAATAGAAGGCGTTAAAATAAAGAGGTTTACTAGATTTACTTTTCGAAAGCAGAGCAAGCTTATAAGGGCGAGTTGCGAACAAATATAACGTATTGCTTCAAACTTGAGGTCACAGATTGTGGCCTTAAACTGTAGAACTTTAATTTAACTGGTCTATAAGGGTATATTTAATCGTTTCCACTGTATCCAACAAGCTCCATCCTTCCGTTGCAATACCTTGACCACCCTCTGTGATAAAACCTAAAGGGCGAGAATGATTATTTTTTAATCGAGGTGCAAGCAAGGGTTCAATATCATCGAGAAAAGCAGAGTCTTGTAACTTTAAATCTAAGTTATTAACAAATAATTTTTTAGTGATTGTTTTGTTACCACGAGTCATATATTCAGAAAATACAGCCATGGTTTTTGCCGGATCAAAGTCTTGTTCTTTGATCGCCAACCATAAATCAAATGCATCACGTCCTTTTTTTCTTTCATATAACGCGCGTAATTTTGTAGCAAGCAATTCTTCAAGCTGGAAGGTATTAACCTCTGCATCCTGATTAAACCAATCAGACTTAACGGTAAAGGGCTTACTTAAACGATCGAGGATAGAAAAATTTTCATGGATATTGATTTCAACTTTTATCTTTTGTTTGCTTGACGCTGAAATTTCTGGATTAAAGTAAAAGAAAAGTTTGAAGCTTTGTCCTGTTTGCCGCGTTTTGGGTTGTCCAAGCCATGGCTCTAAACAGTCTCTTAGCGCATCAATAATTTCTTTAATACCACCTTTGGAAGTCCTAACCAAGTCGATATCCTCACTGTATCGAGCAGCGGGTGAAAAAAATAGCTTATGTAAGGCAGTGCCTCCACGAAATGCTAATTGATCTGCTAAAAACGGATTAGAAAAAATCTCAACAATAGCACGAGATAAAATTAAATCTTGTTCTACCTGCATATCATCTGTCCATGGTGCAGTTTGTCTCCATTGGATAATTTGTGCGAGAGGGATCATTCGTCAGGTTCCACCGTAGTATTGACAATCACATGCCATTTTTTATTGCGTTCAATGGGGTTATACGGTACACGGGACGCGAGGCGCACCCAATGCAATGTTTTCCCCTCCAAAGCGGTATATAACGTATTAGCAAGATCTTCAACCCCTAAGAACTCAAGAAACCAGCCTAATCGCTGTACCCAGAATAATTCAGTATTAATCTGCATTAGTTCTAATAATTTTTTGGCATCTAATGTTTCAGCTAAATCAGATAAAATAGTTGCTACATTGTTGATCCCTGCCGCATGTTGTGGCGAACTGACCAAATCAGCAGCCAGTAGTTCAGGAGTAGCAACATCAATCACCCCCGCCAGCGTATTAAATTTTTTAAGCAATCGCTTGTCTATCTGCTTTTTGGCAATAAATTCAATGTGTATGCGACCACAATGAGTAGGTGAGCGATTTTTTAGTGTGACTACCTGAAATCGCTGTGGTTTCTGATGCGCTGCTCCATAATATTGAGCGGCACTTAAAAAGCCAACATAATAGGGCGAATCCCAATAACGCATCAAATCAGGGATAAACATATCAGCTGGCAAACAGCCATACACTTGATACTCTGGGGGTAGAATAAGGTAAAATCCCTTTGCCGGACTGACTATCAAGTTGTTTTTCTTCAAACGATGTAAGGCGTTTAGACAGGGGATTTTTTCGAGGGCGAGCGCCTTTTCTGCATCCGCAGTGGTAAAGGAAAAACGTCCTTGGCTTCGTAATTCATTGATAAAAGTAAGCGCTTTCATAGGCTATTTTTTGTGTTTATACTCTTACAGTATATCATATTTAGTTATATTGGAGGAGAATTAACACAGATTTTTGTTCTGATGAAGTCTTTCTATCATCGCCTAGCTTTCGGATGTTGATAAGCTGGACTTAGATTTTATTGCTTTAAAATGATTGTTACACCACTCATATAAGGTGGGTCTTTTCCAATCATTACCTGCGAGTTCATAGTTGTTGTAGGGGTGAAATGAGCTTAACAATTCAGAATGCTCCGCCACCAGTCTACTGGCGATAGTGTTGCATAATTGGTTTGCCGAAAAATACTCTTTACTTGATAACTCTTCTTTACAAAGGGCTTCTACCTTTTCCCTGAGTGGTTTGTATGCTTGGTATGAATTTTTCCCTCCCTTACGCTTTTCTTCCGTGTAAGGACTGTCTTCAAACAGCATATCCTCAAATTCTAATAAATTGAACTCGAACTCAGGCTCAAGCAGCTTGAAGATTTCATCGGTTTGTTCATCGCTTCTTTTAGTCACATCGATTTCAAATATCTCGCATATTGGATTTTGAATAACTCTAATTTCCTTTAGTTGGATAGCGGGTGCAGCCTTGAAGTTCATTATTAGATAGCAGTGTTTTTCATTCTTCACGTGTCTATATTTTTCTAATACGCTCTTATAACCCTTAGCAAGACTGGTGTTATTAGCATGTTTAATGTGAAGGATCAGGCGATTCTTACCGGATATGGTGAATTCAAGCGTTGGCTGCCCGTCACGCTGTTTAAAATTGATGGATATATTACTATTCTGCGAGATTAACCAAGCCCTGCAAACCGTAAAAAATAACATATAGGAGTAATGGCTTCTGACATGTTTATACTCTGAATTGTGCAGCGTCCAGAATGTACGCCACATTTCCTTATTTTCTATGGCATCCCTGTAATGATGAATGATGCCGGTTACAGCAAGCATTAGTGATTCAAGATTATCAGGGCAATCCTTGGCTTCCTTTGGTAATTCAACACTGATAAATTCTTGGCTATCTTTTAGCCACTTGTAAAGCCCTTCATAGTCTTTTTCAAAATCATAATGTTGAGGGCTATAGTCTTTTAAAGCCGTTAAGGTTTCAACAAAAAACGCTTTGTTTGTCTTTAACTCTTTTAGCAAGATTTCTTTTCGATATGCCTTCGTGGTATCAAGCCAAATATTACCTATGTCCCTGTTTACTACATCGCGTAATCGTTCGTTATAAACTGCTAACTCTTCAACAATAGCGTCTACGTTATCTGCAACGGGTAGATTTACCAAAATATCGCAAGGAAGAAGTTTAATCGCTTGTTTTGCATAAGGATTGAAAAGAAGCTTGTAAGGGTTATGACTTCTTGAGGTATGGGGACGATTACCCTTTATATCAAGTTGAGCCATTATCTCTTGTGTGTATCGGCAAATGTCATCATCAATAATATTTTGAACCATATCACTAATTCTATCGCCCGCTATGCCGTCTTCGAGCAAAGGTAAGAGCAAGAAAATTTCAGGGTTACCCTCCGCTAAATCAACAATCTCTTTCGCGCTTTGAAGTATCTTGTCATTAAACTCGATACCTGATCCTCGTCCTTCTGTATTGCCTGAGCTATAACCAATGCAGGTATTTTGATATTCAGGAAAGTTCACCATTCTTTTGGCCGCTCGCCAGCATTTATCTCCCACGTAGTTTGATTTTTGTAATAAGAGGAGCAGATTGGCAAAGAAGGTTTTATAGGTGTTATAAGCGTTTCTAATTATTTCGTTTGCACTATCTTTTAATAAAAGAGGCTCAACAAAAACCTTGGTATCAAAATTCAATATAGGGTCAAAAACCCCTAATTCATTGAGTCTTGCTTTATCTACATTGAAATGTTCTGAAAAGTGTATTGGTTGTTTAGAGTTCATTATATTCTTAGTTTCTATTTAAAGGCCAGCGCCAAACCTAACAGGTGTTTAACCCCATTTTTTCGTTGGTCATCATACGCCAGACTGATTTTATAGCAATATTCAATTAGTTGATTCTCCCTATTTAACAATGATTTTTGTGTTAATTACTTTAGAATTAACCGATTCGAAAAATTTCAAGGAGTTATGCCATTCCGTAGAGGCAGTTAATTATCATACCCAAATATCTATGATTAATTTTTATGCTATATTTGAAAGTATTAGGCAAAGGAGAGCCTCGTGATCAAGTTCGCATTGAGTATTCTATTTTTTATTTTAATTGCGCCGTCTTTAGCTATAGCTGAGGGCTCTGCCAATGGGAAGCTACCCCCAGAATACGAAATGGCCATCAATGAGCTCAAATCTGCAAAAAGTATAGAATGCTATTTTCCTCTGGGCTCGTTTGCAAATTGGAAAGGAAAATCGATGAAACTAGAAGAAGATCGTTTTTCTAATGCGATTCATTTTGACAATATTGATAGTTCAGGTAAAGGGCGAGCTAGACTGATAGGAAATATGGGGGCTACGGATGTTCTAGTTTTTGCATCACCAACTGGAATTACTTTTATTGAACAAACCGAAATAGGGAATTTTATATACACAACCGTTTTCCCATCATATTTAGGAGATAAAAAAATTAATTCTGAACCCCAAAAAAAGACATTCCTTTTCCACAAAGCCTATATTGCCGTCACCTCACGTCACGGCTATCACCCGCTTACAGGAGCAATGCCATCTCAATTCCATGGTTACTGTAGGATTTTAGAATGATTAGCTGAGAAAGGAAATGCCCGGAAATTAATACTTATTAGACACCAGTAATTGGAATTTAACTTCATTAGGATAAGGAAATACATATTATGAAAACAAAATTGAACGATAAATCAGTTACTGAAAAGGTATTAGTAGATCTGGAACGAGGTGGGAGACCCTTTATTCTTGAGCATTATGAAGGAACTGAAGAAATCCCCAAATTATGGTTATTCCATGACATGAGCACATATTCATATATTTTGGTACGGAGAGTCTATAATGGTGATAAAAAAGTTAGGAGTTTTAATCATATAGTTATTGATGATTCACTGTCTCACTCTATGATTGAAGGAGGCTTTGCACAAGCAATCAAAAAGATTGGGGAAGGTAAATGTTTTTCCTGGCAATCTAATGGAAATTTTACACAACTTGATAAATGTAATATGCCCCATTGTTAGTTTAAGTTGAAATACATAAATGAAGTTGATGGAGATTTAATCGAAAAATAACTGATTGAAAATAAATGTTTTTACAATTTTCTAACTGAGGAAGCCAAAATGAGTGGTAAATATATTGTTCGATTATTTAAGGCGAATGAAGGATACTTTGTTGAACAACTGGTTCAAAGTTTCCCCTCGGAAAATGAGGCCAGAAATTTTATAAATAATTATAATGGCAGCCACATTGGGCAGTTATGGGTAATTATTGAAGGTAATAACTTATTAGACCATATCAAAAGAAATGAAAAATAAGCAAAGAGGTAAATGGGATGCGAAATTATTTATACGCAACGCATCCAAATTTTTAGAAGCTGGCAACAAGCTGAGCTCAGATTTGAATTATCTTGATATTAGTTCTCTTCTGGGTCATTTAGCTATAGAACAATTATTAAAGGGTTTTTTAATCTGGGATGAAAAAGAAGCTCCTCGCATTCACTTCGTATACGATTTATCCAAATTAATAGGCTTTAATCTGGGTAAGGAATTAGAGAGCAAACTAAGAAAAATTGATACATTTTTTAATCGATATCCCCTGGATGAAGAAGAGTGGGAGAAGACAAGAAAACAATTAGCAGAAAGTAACTATCAGTCTGTTAAAGGAATAGATGACCTTCCTGGAGAATCTTCAACCATGGATTGGGATCTGATTTTAGAGATTTGGTGCGAGCTAGTTCAGTTATGGATACAAGATAAGTTTCCCATGGAGTTGAACGACGTCCCTGGGATCGATTCAATTGCAATAAGATACCCTTCTATATTATTGGAGTGGGACTTTGATAACAATAAATTTAGTCCAATAACAGTTAATTATACAGAACAAATATCTTGGAAATGCAAGAAAAATCATTTATCACAAGCTTCCTTGAAAGAGTACTATAATCGTGGTTGCAAAGATTGCTCACCAAAATTCATTCTCCCATTAACAACTGCAATTGACGAATAACACCGTCCAAAATTCACCACTTCCTCCCGCCTCTGAGTTCGTAATATACTTACTAAGGGGAGCCACACTCCATAAGGCTTTTAGGCCAAATCATCAAAGTTTCAAATTTTACGTGTCGATTGTTCTAAAACTCTCCGCTGTCTGTCTTTTCAGCAAGTGTAGCAATGGATTTGGGTCAAGAAATTCTGAAATTCAGAAATACAACAGAGGTTTTTTCGTGTTTTTTCTAGTTCCTCAGGATCAAATTTTTTAAACAGCTCATAATTTGTAGCCCCAGTTTGAGCCAATTTAGTAATTAATTCGTTTAATAGATGTAAACGGGATGGTTTTTGAGCAGACATAAGGATCTCCGCAATTGGTTATTCATTCAGCATAATGCCGACCTGTACCATCCCTGGAGATGAATTCAAATGCCTATCCAACTAGACTTGGATAAATAATTGATATTCACTAGCCTTTTGGCTATGAAAGCTTCTACCTCAAGCTCGGAAAAAGTATCTCGTATTCCCTCAAAGATTGCCAAGGGGAAAAGACTGTATTCAAAGAAGTGTTATCGAATGATTTTGATCGATGCTGAAAATAGTTTTTAAAATCAAAGTGTCCCTTACGTCCCATCAATTCAATAAACGATTGGGGCAGCTCAAACCCAGTAATGACGCGGCTGTCCCGCTTGTCCCCGGCGTCCCGCAGTTTTTCCGTTATGGTGCAATTCGCCTAAATGTCATAGAGATATCAAAACCACAGGCATGTGCGTATTTTTCCAATGTTTTCCAACTTGGGTTGCTGCTCCCATTCTCCAATCGAGAAATATTTCCTTTTTGTGTTCCCATACGCTCCGCAAGCTGCTCTTGAGTTAACCCTGCTTTTTGACGCATCGAAAGTAAAGAGTCAATCAATGCAAATTCTGACTCTAATGCGTCATAGGCTTGCTTTACGTCCTCATTTTTAAGTGCTTTCTCTTTTAATGTTTTAAGTCTCATAATTTTTCCCTCTCGTTTTCTCTATTTTGGGGGCATTCTCAAGATAGGCTCCTCTACGTATTCATTATAAAAATCACCAATCCAATGCACTTAATTTAATCCAGATGTTATCTTATATGATAACTCAATGTTATCATTTTTCCAGCTTGATGACGCGTTAAGCTACCTATTAAATCAAGGGAATTGATTAAGATAAGATATATTGCTGCACAGCTTGTGTCGTAATTATTAACTCAGGGCAAGCGTGGCAAATTGCTTCATCCGCTGTATATTTTTAAAAGAGCATCTCATCTGCATTAGAGGTGCAATGTGCCCCGTAGTAATTGCGAAACTTACCGTTTCGCAAATTCAATTCGTCGGTAAAGCTGAGCATACCATCGCATTACTCAAGATTTCATTTAGATCCCTGTTTTTCAGAAAATGGTTAGTGCATAACAAACAAGAATTATTTCAGGAAATACGCGCCCGATTCACTTTAAAGGTTTATATTTAACCTAAAATTTCTAGTATTACTCGAAATAATGAAATTAAAATAAACTCTTCCTGAATTTCATGCCTAAAGGTGCAGGAAAAATTTACCTTATATGTGGATTTCCTATATTTTTGTACTGAACTGCTTAATAAGTTCAAGAATCTCATTGAATTGCGGGTGATTGCCAAAATATATTTCGGATTTTTGATCGTAAAGTTTGCTAAAAGTATCCAACTCTCCAGCTTCAGATAATAAAAAAGCAGGGTTTTTGCATAGATCTAATTCATCATCTCGACCAAATTTTTCAGCCTTGTATGCTTCGTAATCCTCTGTACGGATAAAGTTAAGTATCCTTTCATTTTGTAATAACATATAGACATCATAATAGTGCCGAATAAAATTAACTGGTGATGTGGTTTTTTCAGCTTTATTTCTCCGATATTTTGTGGAGATGGTTTGTAGCTTTTCTACAAAGGTATATTCAGGACAATAACATTTAACTTTTAATGCACGGTTATCAAATACTTTAATACCAGATGTTATTACCTTGTCATAAGCCCAGGAGCTAATATCTTTTTCTTCATATGGCGTTGTTTTATCAAATCCCATTTCAAACAAAATACCTTCTTTCAGGGCTTTAAGCGGCTCAAAATGCGAGATATATTGACCTCTGATTCCCGCACTTCTCATTTTTTTATCGTCAAACTCGTGATCACGACTAAAAGACAGATCTTGTATTGTCAGTTGGTCAGATACATCATCGAAAAATGTGCTTCTTGCTTCTATGTGGCTTGCCTTGTCATGGTTCTTGCCAATCTTCAGGTTCAATTCTGGCTTGGGATGTACTTGGACATCAATATCCTCAGAAAATCGATTGATGAGGTTAAATCCCTTCGATAATGATGTTCCTCCTTTTAATTCAAAATCATGCTGTTGTTGCAATCCCCACAAGGCATGCATAACCCAATAATCCTTCTCAACAATGCTGGGGCTTATACCTTTTTCTTCGGAAATAACCATGAATAAATCTTTTGCATCAGGTAATTCATGTAAAAACATATTAATTTCCAAGAAGAGACTGTAAATATTTTCTGGTGGCAACTTTGCCATATTTGACAGATAGTTTCATCAACTGGACTTTATCAAACTGATCGAGGTTTTTAGCAACTTTTAATTGTAATTGACTCACATCTTCCGTTAGATATTTCGCATTGTTTAATAAGTCCACCAGTAAAAATTCTTTAGTCAGTTTAGTTGGGAAACCATTGCTTGGGCGTTTAAAAGAAAAAACACGATTTCCAAGCTTTTTATCCTCATGGCGTTCACTGTTATAAACAACTACTTGGTTATAAAGCTGTGTTAGGCCTAAGCCCAGTTTATTGTAATCATTCCATGAATATATGAGAAAAGGTTTATTAAGAAAACCTTTAACAAGTGCCTCGTCAGTCGGTGGTAGTAATCCAAAACGGGAATGCTTTGGTTTGTAATATAAGCCTGTTGCTGGCTTTTTGAGCTTGTTTGCTTCTACCAAGGCATGGAGGTCTCTATCCAAATTGCTTGAAAAAGATAATAAGTCCTCTCTCCGGTAAACGAGGCCGGCTTTCATATGGGAATATAGGTTGTCACGCTTTAATGTATTCATGGTTATATTATATGCAATCACTATCTGTTTTGCAAAAAATTTTATTAAAATTTCATGTAAATAATTTTTATTCAGCCACTAACGGTCATCTTTAACCATCTGCAAAAGGCGTACAATATGTCCTTATGGTAAATGCGACACAGCTTGTGCACCAATTTTGAATTCAGGATAAGCCGTGTAAAAACTTGGAGTTTATTAATCATGAACTACTTCTTGTTGTTGAGCTGCAATTAGTCTTGTGGACGATTGGACACCCATACACTTTAAAAAATAATCGGTAATCTGTTGCATTGGTTTTCTCAACCGCTCAACATCAGTCACGATGTAGCCGGAGTGATATCCCTGTTCATTTTATGGTTCATCAAACGCTTTAAAGCATAAGCCGAGATATCCAGACCCTCAGCAATGGTAATAAACGTTCGTCTTAAATCATGAACCGTAAAATGAATGCCTGAGAGCTTGGTTACATTGGCCATTTGTTTTCGTGGCTCAATAATATGACCTGCGCCTAAGCCAGGAAAAACATACTCATTCATCCTTTTTTGGCTACGTGATAATAGCAGTTCATAGAGGTAACTAGACTATTACACCAACTATTGCAGTGCCTTCATCGTTGCTCCAGTGATTTTTTGTAAGTAATTTCAATAATAAACATGGCTCTCCCTACCTTAAAACCAATAATCTTGCTGTTTCAAAATACAGTTTTTAGGAGCGTATAATCAACACCTGGAAGAAAAATATCTTTTACAGGCGAGGCCTCAGCATTAACGGCATATTGAGCAAGATCGATATTTGATTCACGCAAAATATCTTCATCAATACAATAATTTCCTGTAAATTCTTGAGCAGATTTGAGCGATATCAAGTAAGCTGCGTCAGCATACACTTCTGGACGGTTACTCCCACGCACAACTTCGTTATCAAAATTATCGATGAGTGTTTTTGTGGCAATAGGACGTTCTTGCCATAACGAATTAACCGCTATTCCCAAAGGTCTAAATTCTTCTGCCATACCTAACGTAGAGAAACTCATGCCATATTTGGAAATTGAAAATAATAGATGATGCTCGCATGCCAATTTAGCGGCATCCATATCTAAAGGGGGCGATATGTTGATGATATGCGGGTTGTCAGCGCGCTTCAAATAAGGTGCGCAAGCCTGTGAAAAGAAAAACGTAGCAAATACATTGGTCATCACTTGATGAAACATCTCTGGCGTAGTATCGGCGGTACTTTTAAAATTAAAAGTACTGTAATTATTGATGAGGATATCTATACTCCCAAATCGCTCAATGCTTGCTTTAACAGCAGCATTTATCTGCTTTTCATCCGTGAAATCAATCGCTACAACCATCGCTTTCTCTGAAAAAAGAGTATGATTAGGTATTTCGTCTGTTTTTTCGGCAACCATCACAACATTAGCGCCATTATCGAGATATTTTTTTTTATCAATAAGGTTATCGTTGGACATATAATGTTCCATGCGTTCCAGTAGTGAAAAATGGGGAAGGATTGCTCCAAATCAGAAATGACATGAGTGCCCCACTTGTCCCTCTCTTCCGTATATACTTACTAAGGGGAGCCACACTACATAAGGCATCAACAAACGGATTAATACAAAGCAAATTATGGTAATGTCTAATCGGCCAAGAAAAGGAGCATTACCGTGGAAAAGTATTATTCAATCATTTTTACCCTCAAATGCGGGTATAATTGATTTTACCCGCACTTGGGGGTATAGTAAAAATTATTGGCAATTGGGGGTAAAAAGAGGGGATTTTATGATCATTCGATCAGCGAAAGATTTGGCATTATATTTGAATGACAGGCGCAAGCAACTTAAAATGAGTCAATCTGAAGTTGCAGATTTAGTGGGTTTAAAACAGGATACCATATCAAAATTTGAAAATAGTCCCGACAATAGCCGAGTTGATACCCTGTTTAGGATATTGTCCGCCTTAAATTTAAACATTAGTCTTGTTGAAAAAGGGCAGAAAACTCATGAAGAGATAGAATGGTAATGCGTAAATTATACATTTTGATGAACAATGAGCTCGTGGGAGAGCTTACCCAGGATAATGGAGGAGGCTTAGGTTTTTCCTATGTTGAGGACTGGATTTCCAAGCCACATTCACGACCAGTATCTTTATCGTTACCGTTAGTAAAACAAAAATTTTCAGGAGAAGTTGTTTATAACTTTTTTGATAATTTACTTCCCGACAATCCACAGATAAGAGCCAGAATTCAAGCTCGTTTTCAGGCAAAATCATCGCGGCCGTTTGATTTATTGGCGTTAATTGGCAGTGATTGTGTTGGGGCAATACAAATTGTTGAACGTATTCCTCAGGCACAGCATCTAAGCATTGAAAGTCACGTTGTCAGTGATGCCGAGATAGCTCATACTTTACGTTCTTACCAAACCTCACCGCTGGGAATGGATAAAGAGGATGATGAGTTTAGAATTTCAATAGCTGGTGCTCAGGAAAAAACAGCTTTTCTATACTACCAAAATGAATGGCATAAACCATTTGGACCTACACCAACAACTCACATATTCAAATTACCTATTGGATATTTACCACATCAAGGAATTGATTTAAGTGAGAGTTGTGAAAATGAACATCTCTGTTTATTACTAGCCAGCAAATTTGGTTTAGATGTTGCAAAATCAAAAATCTTACAATTCGAAGATGAAAAGGTGCTGGTTGTCGAAAGATTTGATAGAAAATGGAGTCGAGATAACCGTTATATACTCAGGTTACCGCAAGAAGACCTATGCCAAGCATTGGGTTATTCACCAAATTTAAAATATCAGTCAGATGGTGGCCCGGGTATTAAAGAAATTATGCAGCTACTTAATGGCTCACAGCAGCCTCAAAAAGATAGAGATGAATTTTTCAGAGCACAGGTTGTTTACTGGTGCCTTGGTGCTATTGATGCGCATGCCAAAAATTTCAGTATAAGTATACAACCACAAGGCGGTTACCAGCTCACCCCCTTATACGACATCATTTCAGCCTATCCTCTCGTGGAACAAAAACAGCTATCTTTTAAGAAATTGAAAATGGCAATGGCTTTATATGGTAAAAATAGTCATTATAAGATTGACGGTATTCAAAAAAGACATTTTATTGAAACAGCAAAATACGTTCAATATTCTAAAATTAAAGCAGTTCAGATTTTTGAACAAGTGATTGACCGTATTGATTCTGCTATCGATGAGGTCACAGCACAATTACCGAGCCACTTCCCAGAAAAAATTGCACAACCAATCTTCAAAGGCATGAAAGATTTTAAGGAGCGAATGATATCTGCCCCAACTTCTTAATTAAGACGCAATGAATCATCATAAGTTTTCATACATTGCGCACTGTATGTCCTCGATAAAAAGTTGCGTTTATTTGAAAGAATCGAGTTGATGCTGCTTGTCTGCTATATATCTTTTAGTTTAAAGTTGCTAAAAATAATACAGTACAACTTATTATGATGAAATTTTTTGTAAAAACATTCTGTTCATTTATGGCGATATTAACTATGAATGCTAACATTCAAAAATCTTATGCTCACCCAGAATTTTCTGATAAGCAGAGACTTGAAAAAATACAGCAAGTATTCCCTAAAATAAAAAAAATCTATCAAGATTATGCAGAAAAAAATCATTTTCCTGCTTTTGCTTTTGGTATTATGGTTGATGGAAAGCTTATTTATTCAGAGGCTGAAGGATACGTTAATATCGAAAAGAAGATACCTTCTGATCCAAACTCAATGTTCCGCATAGCTTCCATGACTAAAGGCTTTACCGCGATGGCTATTTTAAAATTAAGAGATAATGGACAATTAAAGTTAGATGATCCCGTTTCTCTCTATATTCCTGAAATTAAAAATCAGCATGTAACAAGCGATTCTTCAGAAATTACGATACGAGATTTATTAACTCATTCAGCCGGCTTCCCTTTGGATAATGCCTGGGGCGACAGGCAATTAAATATGAGCAAAAAGGAATTGAAGATACTTTTAAAAAAAGGACTTTCGTTCTCAAATACCTCGGGTATCTCTTATGAATACAGTAACTTGGGTTTTGCTTTGTTAGGTATGGTGATAGATGAAGTATCAAAAATGCCTTATCAAGAGTATATTGAGAAAAATATCTGGCAGCCTTTGAATATGAACGATGTGAGCTGGGAAGTTTCCAAAATACCCTCTCAAAAATTAGTGCAGGGGTATCATTGGAATAAGACACAGTGGAATCAAGAAAAAATGTTATCTGATGGCGCTTTTGGTGCAATGGGGGGAATGATTAGCTCGCTTAATTCATTCAGCCATTATGTCGCTCTTCAACAAGATGTATGGCCGCCACGTAATGATCCCGAAACAGGCCCTGTCAAAAGAAGTTCGATACGCGAGATGCAACAAGCCTGGCGATTTCAAGAGTTGAATACTCACTATCAATTTTTAAATGGGCATCAATGTACTATGTCCAGTGCTTATGGTTATGGTTTAAAATGGCTAAGAGATTGCGAAGGAAGAACTTATGTAGGCCATAGCGGTGGCTTACCTGGTTTTGGTAGCAATTGGTTCATTATGCCTGATTATGGTATTGGGGTTATCCTGTTTGCTAATAGTACTTATGCTCCCGCAGCCGAAGTAAATCTTCAGGTGTTAAACGAGCTGGTAAAAGACGCAAATTTACAACCCAGGGTCTTTCCACCTACAACATTATTAAAAGACAGACAAGCCATCTTGGTTAAGCTACTCCAAAATTGGGATAACCCTGATGCAATTACATTTTTGGCTGATAATTTTTTTCTGGATTCATCGATTGCTGCGCGTAAACAAGAGTCTATTTCTTTTTTTGAAAAAACAGGCGGCATAATTCGAATAAATGAAGTAATTCCTGAAAATCTATTAAGCGGGCATTTTATTATAGAAGGCAAGAAGGCTAACCTTAAAATTAACTTCACACTAACACCACAAAATCCTGCTTTGATTCAGGAAGTTCGTATGGAACTCATATCTAAAGCATGTGATCATATCACTTGATCCGGTATAGCCTTTTGTTTATATAGTGAGCGACCATTCAAGACCGGTTGCATTTGAGTTACTTTATACTTTATGATATTTAAGGAACTTTTATTAAAAAGCTGAACTATTCGGCTTTCAGAAGCAAGTGTATTCAAATCTGTCGAGAAAACCTCCAGGTCTTAAATTGTTTATGAATAAAAATTCTAGTTATTTATATTTTAGGATAAAAAGTAATGTCAATCATTGTATTAAAAGATTTACTTAGATTTAAAATGGATCAGCGTATTAAACTGAATAACGATGCAAGCGAACTTTGGGACACTCAACCCTGTGGAATGGAGGTTGTAAGTGGTAAAAACCAGGTAGAAAAAATTGATTCCCTCATGGCTTTACGCCAGATTGATTGTCCTGAAATATATCAGTACCTGCGGACGATGTCTTTAGAAAACAAAATGGTTTTAGAATTGGGCTGTGGTACCGGTATTGATTCCAGAGAGCTAATTCAAAAGGGCAGTAAGTTAACTTCGGTGGATTTTAGTAAAGCAAGTCTCCATCTCGCCAAAGAGTTTCTACAGGAGGTATTTCCAGGAAAAGAATTATCGCTTATTCATGCCTCTAGCCATGCAACCAATTTGCCCGATGAACATTTTGATATAATCTACAGTCATGGTTCTATACATCACTCTCCACTTTTTCCTGAAATCTGTAAAGAAATTAATCGGATGCTTAAGCCGGGAGGCAAGGCATTAATTATGGTTTATAGAAAACCAAGCCTTATGTATCTACATGCCAAACTAGGACGATTAATTGATTATAATGCGCCTGTTTCTCTATTTCTCAGTGATGCTGAATTAAGGAAAGCCATGTCTCCTTTAAAGGAAGTTTGGCGAAAAAATTATTATTTCGCAAGGCCTCATGTTACTCGTATAGGTAAATATATACCAGCGTTCATGGAGAGATTGCTAGGACGTTTCTTTGGTGCTTGCCAATTAGTTGAGTTTAAAAAATTGGATGCCTGAGAGCATTCGAGGCCGCTAAGGCGGCCTCAGCTTTTCCGTGATCCTTCTCCCGCTTGCATGTTTGCGGCAATTTGCCAGCACTTTATTTTAATAAATTGCGAAGCGCAGAACAAAAGAGATCTATTTCAGATTCAGTATTATAATAATGCACGGAAGCACGCACTAAAGCTGGTATGTTCCTCTTTGCCAAATCTAATCTTGCATATTCTTGAAGAGATATCGATACGTTGATATGTTCTTTAGCCAAATAAGCCTGAATTTCTTCAACAGATTTTTTTGAAGAAGTGAATGTAATGATGCCGCATTGGTTGGTGCCCAAATCTTGCAACTGCACCCCTACATCCAATAAATTTTGCCGCATATATTGCGCTAAATGTTGGATTCGCTCCCAAATGGTAGGAAGGGTTAATTCAAGAGCATATTCAATTGCTACACCTAGCCCAATTTTGGCAGCAATATTTTGTTCCCAGGTTTCGAAACGAAGAGCATTTGAATTTAAAACATACTCATTGTCTGCAACCCATTTGGCCGCATGCAAATCAATAAAAGGCGGGTTATATTGGTTCACTATTTTTTTATTCACATATAAAAAACCGGTTCCTCGCGGGCCTCTTAAATATTTACGGCCTGTCGCACACAAAAAGTCGCAACCAATCGCTTGAACATCAATAGGCATTTGGCCAATCGATTGGGTTGTATCGAGCAGGTAAGGAATATTAAATTGTTTTGCTATTTTGCCAATTTCTTCCGCAGGATTAATGAGTCCACCTTGCGTTGGCACATGAGTTACAGCAATTAATTTAACCTTTCCATCAATTTTATGCCGTAAGTCATCTAAATCCAATTGGCCGCTATGATCATTTTTAATAACTTCAATCCTCACTCCCGTCTGTTTAGCCCGATGGAGGAAAGCCAAATAATTACTGGCATATTCCGACACACAAGTTAGTATTTTATCTCCTGGCGCGAACTGAAAGCTGTAAAATGCCATATCCCAGGCACGAGTAGCATTTTCCAGAAATGCAATTTCTTCAGACGTGCAATTAATCAATTGCGCCGCAGCAGTGTACATTTTATTTGAGCATTCTAATGCCTGAGTGGCTGCTTCATATCCACCTATAGTGGCCTCTAATTCAAGATGGCTTTTAATTGCCTCGATAACGGGCGCAGGTGAAAGAGAAGCCCCGGCATTATTAAAGTGCAAAACATGCTGACATCCTGGAGTTTCTTTTCTTAATTTATCTATATTTAATTGCTTCATAAAAGCCCACTATAACGTTACTGGTTTTTTATAGATATTATCATTTTCGTCACTGCTTTAAAGAGGTGTGCTCAAATTAAAGCACCCTAATATAGGTGCCTCGATATTATTTGTTACTCTTCAACTTCAAGACAGCAAGCAATTGGTTTTAAATCGGAGTACGGTACTTGAGGTAAAAACTTATTAGTGTAACATGAAGTTATTTCTGCATGCCTACTTTAAATTAAAGTAAGAAGTATTTATCCCTCCGCAAACAATAACCAAAATTGATTCGGCATCATGAAGCGCGGGATGATCATTATAAATTAAAGACAATGAAGCACCGCTGGATAATTCCACCAGAATTCGCTGCTCATGCGCAAAATTCCAACATGCTTGTTCAGCCTCGTCATCCGTAACAATCATATTTTCTATTTTATGAATTTTTGTCCAATCCATTAATTTTTGTGCAACTCGTTTTGCCCCTAAACTCGTTGCTTTGCTGGTAATAGCGTCTAAAGTAACTAATTTATTGGCTTTTACAGATTGAGCAAACGCATCAGCTCCTTGTGTTTCAACGGCAACAAGCGGCACATTCTCCCATCCATGTTGATGCATTCCTTCCAGAACGCCGCAAGCAAGGCCGCCACCGCCAACAGATAGAATTACGGCATCAGGTTTTGAAAGGCCTTGTTGTATTGTCTCTGTAATCATAGAAGCATGACCTTTCCAGAGAGAAGGGTGATCAAACGGAGGGATATAAGCGGCCCCATGTTGTTTAGCAAAATTTAATGCAGCTTGATGCGCTTCATCCCACACTTGACCCGCTACAATGACATTAGCGCCATATGATTTAATTGCATCAATATAAACGGGGTTGCTAGAGGCAGGAATAAAAACAGTAGCAGGAATATTTAATTTCATCCCGCAATAAGCGACAGCAATGCCTGCATTCCCGCCTGAAGAAGCGACAAAGGCCTTGGCGCCTTGCTGTAATTCTTCTTGACACAACCTGCCTATGCCTCGCAGTTTAAAGGAGCCAGGTGGTTGCATGCATTCTAGTTTAAAGTAAATTTGTTTATTTAGTTTATTTTTTAAATATTGAGATTCAATAAGAGGTGTTTGAATATGGAGGGGGAGCATGTGATTATCCTCATTAATTAAGCTTAAATATAGAGCCTGGATTTATTTTACATAGCTTGTTAATATATAGCAAGCTATGTAAATTGGACAGAAAAATGTATCCTTCAACTCTGATTAAAAAAGCAAGTCGCTTATTAATTAAAAAAGCCAACGAATTATTGAAGCCCTATGGACTTAAAGATGCTTATACTTATTTTCTAATGGCTCTTTATGAGCAAGATGGTTTGACTCAATCTGAAATGCATAAACAGATCGGTATCGAACAACCTACGGCTGTTAGAACGCTTGATCGTATGGAGCGTGATGGGCTGATTATAAGGATTCGAAGCGCCACGGACAGACGTGCTATTGAAATCAGGCTGACCCAAAAAGGGCGGGATTGTCAGAAAATTATCGATCAGTGTGTTTATGAGTTAAATCAATTTGCTTTAAATGGCTTTAAAGAAGAAGAAAAAAGCGCTCTGAAGCATCTTTTAAATAGATTAAATGATAATTTTTAATTCTAATCTCAGTAGGCGGCGTATTCTGTTGATTGTTCTGACGGGAACAAAGATTAACAAGGATACGCCGTGATGGATTGTAATCTAAAGCTTGCGTCAGCGCCAGTGTTGCGCCCAGCGCCCAGACTATCGAATACTAATGCTCTTGTTTTAAACGCACAAACAGTATAAAATATAGCCAATGAATTCCTCTTTTATGGAGAAAAAATGCCAGAATTAACAGGCCGTTACCTCTGCTCAGAAGAAACATTGTTAAAAGCCGAATCTTATTTAAAATCATTAAACGCAGGTCAAGTTAAACCTGGGCGCCGGTTAGCTCAAATTTTAACTGCATTTAAGGGTGTGGTTGATGCGAAACAGTTAATCGCTTTGCTGATGAACACCCGCCAGCCGAAAATATTTGCAGAAACCGAGCCGCAGCTCGATGGATCTGACTGGAATTTACAGGAAAATGCCATTCTTGGCGATATCGCATTCAGCACAACAGGCACGCACGCATTTAATAATGGCGCTCATTATCGTCAATACAAAGATCATGCTGCTCCTCTTGCTGCAAATTTTCTTTTTGTAGCCGGCGCATTATTAAGAAATGATAATGGGCATCTGACCTCTGATATGAAAGATGTACTTGTTAATGGCAAGTTGAATGAAGAGGCTTTTTATAAATTATACGAACGTCGTTTATTGCCTGGGTTATTGATCCAAAATGAACAAGCGAGAAAAGATAATATACCGCTCGTCATTAATATTCCTGGAATAGGGTGCAGTCAATTCGCAGGTATTCATGCCAGGGCAATTAGAGCTGCATTGCCTCGTGTTTTAAAAAGACTGTTCGAAACGCATGGCGCTAAATTGGATATGGTTCACACGGTGAATTATGATCCTTTTGAGACGCTTGAGAAGGATGAATTTACGGTTGCCAAGGCAGCTAATACTCAAATCAGGCTAATGGCAAGGCCATTACGAGGGTTGCCAGAAGGCGCGCCTGGCCTGGTTGCATCTCAGTTAGAGTTTCCAAAAGATGGCACTGATTATACTAAGTTCCGATTAATCAAAATCGTGGCATGGGATCATTTTTCTTTTCCCGGGAATGACATTTGGGAAAATCAAGTGTTTACAGGTAATGGAAGATCAACCGATGACGGCGTGTCTTTTGCAAGTTCTGATGTAGTGCTGGCGATGTTTGCCATGGGGCAATTTGGTTCGGACTCAAAAGTGACGGAAATTGCATATAATTCAAAACACGGTATTGCCTATGCAATGCTCCCGGAAAATAACCAGATAGTAGGGTATAAACATTTGGCCGAACTTTATACTTCTCATGTCACCCCTGAGATGATAGAAGTTGTGCCGGCCTCAGGCATAACTTTGGTACAGAATAGCAGCGCTGCTCCCAAAAATATCAGTGATTTCGAGAACAAGAAAAACAACATTCAAGCGCAATTTGAAAGCAGATTAAAGGAGCTGCAGAAAGAGCTCAAAAAGCACACTGAAAATGATTCTGCCTGTACAAAGGCGGGAGTAGAATTATATGTCTCTTTAAGAGACCGGCAAGAACAATTTTTCGAGTCCTTGACTCCGCAGTCAAAGGAAAATGAGGTAATAGCCGCAATTGCTGGTTTTCGTAAATTTTGTAAACAGAACATTAAAAGTGCAGATAAAATTATGGGGCATGGCTGGTTATACCGGGCAGTTGAGGTTTTAATCAAAGCGGTCGTGGGTTTATTTGCAGGTCTTGGCATGGTTCTCGGTGCCGTAGTCGGTCAAGGGTTAGCGAAATCGGAACATCGCAAACAATTTGCAAATACTTTCTTTGCCTTAAATCAAACGCCTGCGTCACAAGCCTTGGATAAATTCCAAAAAGAAATTTTGGGTAATGAAAAAGCAGATCCTGGCTTGCTCTCTGCCTCAAAATTTAAAAATAGTTAAAAGCAATTATAGCCCGGGTGCAGCGCAGCAAAACCTGAGTTCCGATTCTTCAGGACCTGCATCCAGGCTGCGATTGTGCTATTATTTATATTTCCGGGGTTGGAAATTGGTCTGACGATGAAAAGGGATTCACATCTATTTGCTTGTCATAAATACCTTGAAGCCATTGGCGGCGAACTTTTGACTCGCCTGGCCAAAGTTGATTTCCGTGATACGCGGGAAATCGGGAGTATTTGCGGTCAGGTCGAAGACTATGTAACCACGCTGGAGAATCATGCCCGGTGGGAAGAAGAATATATTTTTAATCGCTTCTTTACCCGCGAAGAGCTTTTGCCATTTTTTGAAAAACACGCCAATCTTGAAAGCAGAGGGAAAAAAATAATCGAGGTCCTTAAAATGATTTCGAACCTCGCTCCTCCAACTCGAGTTTGCAAGGGAAAACTGGTATATCTTGATTTTAGAAAATTCTATGCATCCAATCTTGTCCATTTTTATAAAGAAGAAACAAGCTTTTTAAGCCTATTGCAAGAGCGGGCAACTGACGATGAGATCAGAGCTATCGACAAACCCATTTATCAGGGTATGAGCAGCGATGAGATAGTCGAAATGCTAAAACAACTCCTGCCAGCCCTCAATATTACGGAAAAGAAAAATATTCTTCATGACTTGAAAAATTTCAATGCAGCCAATTTCGGAACGGCTCTGCCAGAGATACGAAAAATGCTTTCCAAAGAGGAGATCGCAGAGTTATTAGGGGAATATGTTCCTTGATGAGGAAGAATTTTTTATCGGTCATGGATACAATTGATTACTTTCTTTCGCGCTGTCTGCTACCCTAATATGTCGATGCCTTTTACCCATTGAAGGATTACGCATGTTAAAACGGGATATATCAACAACAAATATATTAATCGCTTCTGCCGGCGGGATGATTGGGTCCGGGTGGTTATTCAGTCCCTTTATCAGTGCACAGATGGCAGGCAGCAATGCGTTAATCAGCTGGGTCATTGCCGCAATATTTATGCTCTTTATTGCATTGCCGCTTTGTGAGTTAGGAACCATGTTCCCGGTCTCTGGCGGGATGTCTAATTATCCAACCTTTACCCATGGCCGTGAAGTAGGGTTTTTATTTGCCTGGACGTCATGGCTATCCTATGTTGTGATGACCCCCATTGAAATACAAGCTATCCTGCAATACTCCAGTCACTTCTTTCCCAGTTTAATCGATAATGATGCTGCAACCCTTACTCTTTCCAATTATGGTTATATTGCCGCCATTGGGATTATGCTGTTAGTGGTTATTTTGAATTCTTATGGAATTAAATTTTTGGCGGAATGTAATAAATACGCCAGCATTATTAAATTTGCTCTGCCCGGCATTGTCATTTTTGCCTTGATCCAACAATCGCCTTCACTGGCAAACATTCATATTGACCTATCCGGCAAAGAGCAGTGGGTGGAAATATTCACTGCTCTTTCTGCCGGCGGTATCGCGTTTGCTTTTACCGGGTTTCAAAATGGTCTGATGCTTGCGGGGGAAGTAAAAAATCCCCAGAAAAATATTCCCATTGCAATACTCGGTGCAGTTTTAATCGGGCTTATTCTCTATTTTATGCTGCAATTCAGCTTTATTGCGGCTATTCCTCAGAAATACTTAAGCGCAGGCTGGCATGCGTTAAGTTACCCTGGCGATGGCGGGCCTTTAGTGGGGTTAACGTTATTATTAGGCCTGAGTATTGTTGCAACCCTGTTAATGTTTGATGCCGCGTTTTCACCATTTGGAACAACATTCGTCTACACCGCTGCCACCTCTCGGATTATCTATGGTATGGCGTTAAATAATCATTTGCCGAAACTGTTTTTGAAAGTAAACCGTCATAATATTCCCTATGTGACGCTGTATGCTAATTTTTTAGTCGGTTGTTTTGCTTTTTTACCCTTTCCGGGTTGGCAAAAATTAGTGGCATTTTTGTCTTCAGCCAGTATTCTTTCTTATGGTATTGGCCCCATTTGCTTACTCGCAATGCGTAAACTGCAACCTGATATGCATCGGCCTTTTAAACTGGCAAATAGCCTGTTGCTCTCACATACCGCATTTTATGTGTGTAATTTAATGTTGTATTGGTGCGGTTTTTCCGTAATTTGGAAATTGGATATCGCATTATTGTTCGGTCTTGGCATTTATCTTGTTTATCATCGTAAAAGCCCTGTTACCGGCGGCGCGCCATTAATTTGGTTTGTCTCCTACATGAGTTCATTATCCTTGATTTCTTATCTCGGCTCTTTCGGCGGTATTGGCCTATTAAAATTTCCATTCGATATGGTGTGCTTTTTACCCTATAGTGCGTTTATGCTCTATTTATCGCAACGGTCGTTACTAACTGCCCGGCACGCTGATGAAATGCTTGAACCATGCCGTCTGGTTAGCTGGCAAGAGTAGCCAATTAATCATTTTGGTTTATAATAGTTTCAGTTTGTATAAGTAAAGGATGGTGTATTATGCCTGGCGATGAAATAAACCTTAAGTTGCAGATAGAAGAGAAAAAGCAGAAAACCGAGCATTTGGAAGAGGAATACTTAAACGGTAATTTGACCAGAGAGGCGTTTGTTATGCAATATCAGACACTGTTTGATCAGACAGGTCCAGATAATGCCGGTATTGCCGAGAAGGTTCAAGAGCTTGAGAAAAAAAGACTGAGTCAGCAGATTGACGATATGTATGAACAAATTCGCAGGATGGAAGAACAAAACAGGCAAGCCGAACCTCACAACCAGACTGAAGTACCAGCCCAGAGTTATGCAGTGCCGCCTTATGCTATACAGCCTCCCCAGCAATTCAACTTTGGTGATCCATTGGGCCACATTCACAGCCATTACTCCGTGGGCACACTCCCGGAAGTCGATGTACTTCGGATGCCTGGGCAAGTTTATCTCCCTGATTTCCCATATGACCCTAATGCTCACACCTATCCGGTAAACGCTTATCCTCCTCCTCCTGTCCCATACGCGCAAAATTTGCCGCAGTTCCCAACAGTGCACGCTTATCAACCGCCTCAACCAACCCCTTTATCTACGGCCTACCCTCCTGATTCCAGGAGCGCAACGCTGATTAACAAATTAAATCACTATATCAATCGAATTGAAAAAAACACTAAAACGGTAAAGGGAAAAGAAGTTATTGATTTTGCGGCAGGGTTTTTCTTCTTTGCACAGTCAAGAGCAATTAACCGCCATGCAAACTATTTGCTTGCGAAGGAACTGAAAACAAACCTTGAACATGGAACACGTTCTGTACCAGGCATTTTCCACGATGTCCTGGAGCAGCGCCGTAATTTAGCTAAAAAGATCAGGAAATTTGAAGAGCATGATCGCGGAATTAATAGCGATGAACTGAACGAAATAATCAGAATGGTAAAATGATGCCAAATGTAGCCTTGATGCAGCGCAGCGTAATCAAGGTTTATTTCTGTTGATAGAGTGTTGGACTTTACAGCCCAACACGTCCATGACGTAGTTATTTCGGCTCACAAAGTATTTCCAGCGTTTCCAGGATATCTGCCTCGCTGGCAGGTTTATCCCATCGAATACGGCTAATTCTGGGAAAACGCAGGGCGATTCCTGATTTATGACGGGAGGATCGGTTTACCGCGTCAAAAGCTACTTCAAGCACCAGGGCTTTTTCCACTTCCCGTACTGGCCCAAAGCGTTGTACAGTATGATGCCTTACCCATTTATCAAGCAAAGCCAGCTCTTCATCGGTAAAGCCAAAATAGGCTTTGCCTATAGGCAGCAAATCGTTGCCGCGCCATAAGCCAAAGGTATAATCGGAATAATAAGAAGAGCGTTTGCCATGACCGCGTTGGGCATACATTAATACCGCATCGATAAGATGGGGATCACGCTTCCATTTATACCAATAGCCTTTTGGCCGGCCGGGAATATAGGGGCTATCTTTACGCTTTAACATTAATCCTTCGACGGCAATATGTTTTTCAGCCAGAATGTCTTGCTTTAATTGCAGCAAAGTTTGTCCGTTTTCCATCGTTAATAAATCTGACAGTAATAATCGGCTTGTTTGATTACGCTCAAACCATTGCTCCAGATGCAGGCGGCGTTCATTAAAAGGCAACAGGGTTAAATCACCGCCGTTAACGGCTAAAATATCATATAAAATTACCCCGGCCGGCAGGTTTTGCATGAGTTTATTGGTTGGTGTTTTACGGTTAAGCCTTTGCTGCAAATCATTGAAACTGCCGACGCCGTGAGAGTGTTGAATAATCAATTCGCCATCCAGAACGACTGAACCGTTGATATCAGCCAGCAGATCAGGAAATGCCTTGCTGATCTGTTCACCCGTCCGTGAAAATAAGGCCTTACTGGTATGATTGGTCACAATCTGAACCCGTATGCCATCATATTTTCGTTCAACAGCAAATTGCTGGTGATCAAGCACAAGCAATTCCTGATCCGACAGTGGATGAGACAGCATAACCGGATGAAAAAAAATGCTGTTTGCCAATTCGGGTAAGGAAGAATTCCCTTCCAGCCAGGCAAATAACTCTTCGTAGGGCGGTTGCAGACTATGCCATATTTTTTCGATGGCGCTGACTTCCACATTGCCGTATTGCGCCAAAGTTTTTTTCAAAAAGCGCTCGGAGACGCCGATTCTTAGGCTGCCGCCAGTTCCCAGTTTTAATAATGCCCAACGTTCACTGCTTGAGCAGTTATCTAATAAATGACTTAAATAGATAGCGATTTTTGCGGGTTGCAATTGGCCAAAGGCCTTAATTATTTCACTTAAAGTAGGTAAATCGCTTTGTTCATCAGCATGATTATCGGGCCATAATAATGCAATCGTTTCGGAGAGATCACCGACATAATCATAGGATAACTCAAATAATACCGGATCAATTTTGGTGCTGATTAACTCTTTAATCAACGCCCGCTTAAATGTCGGAAAGGGGAGTGTGCCTGCAATCACCGCCAAGGCCAGGCCACGCTCTGGATCGGGTGTGTTGCGGAAAAATTGTTGTAATAATTGAGCTTTAGCCAGATTACTGTAGGTGAAATATAATTGATTAAGCAATTGCGCAAATTCTTTCATGCCTAATCCTCACCTTCTTCATAGCCAAGCAGATTGAGCGCCTGAGCCCGATAACCCTCTTGCCGGGCATAATGCACCAATGCTTCTTCACGGCCATGCGTAACCCAGATTTCTGATGGATTCACTTCTAAAATAGTTTGGGTAAGTTCTGACCAATCGGCATGATCAGAAATAATTAACGGCAAATCTATACCTTTCTGCTTAGCCCGAGCCCGGATTTGCATCCAGCCCGAGGCATTGCCGATTACCGGGTTGGCAAAACGCCGGCTCCAGCGATCATGTAAGGCTGAGGGCGGACAAATTATCAATTTTCCAGCAGAGGTTTTGGCATCTAATTCCGATGCCGGTTTTAATTCGCCCAAGTCGATTCCTGTTTGCTGATAAAGCTCACAGAGCTTGATTAACGCGCCATGAAGATAGACAGGCTCTTCATACCCAAGCAGACGGAGCGATTTAATTAAACGCTGGCATTTGCCCAAGGCATACGCGCCAACTAAATGACTGCGGTCAGGATGAATTGCTATTGAATTTAATAACTTAGCCAGTTCAGCTTCAATTGGCGGATGCCTGAAAATGGGTAGGCTGAATGTTGCTTCGGTAATAAAGATATCGCAGTTTTCCGCCATAAAAGGTGTGCAGGTTGGGTCTGGTGCCCGTTTATAGTCGCCGGAAACGATTACCCGTGTACCTTGATATTCCATGACCAGCTGTGCGCTGCCAAGAATATGGCCTGCTGGAAGCAAATACACTTTAACCTGATTAATGGTTATCGCTTGTTGATAGTTCATGCTTTGAAAAGATACGGCGCAATGTTCACCATAACGGCTTTTCATAATTGAACAGGTCGCCGGCGTCGCTAAAACTTTGTTATGGCCGGAGCGGGCATGATCGCCATGGCCATGCGTAATAATGGCCGCATTCACAGCAGAGTGCGGATCAATATAAAATTGGCCGGGCTCACAGTATAAGCCTTCGTTTTTTATGGATAACCAGGTTCTGGGATGTTCCATACTTCTGCTCCATGTTCAAATAATGGCGTTGGACTTTTAAGTTCTAGCATTAATTCGCGCTGAAATCCAGCGTATCTGTGTCGGTTCGTTGACCGAAAATATCCCGATTTAAATCTTGTGCCACATCCTGCTGGGTCGTCTGACCCAACGATCCGATCTGCAAAAGTATGTTATGGTTAAATAAAACCATTTTAGTAAAAAAAGATGATACCTGACTACATAATAAACTGGTTTAGCCAAAAAGGCTGGCAGATGCACGACTACCAGCAAAGCATGTTTAAATTGGCTGCCGGGCGACAATCCGTATTATTAATTGCTCCAACCGGCGGCGGGAAAACCCTTGCCAGTTTTTTACCGAGTCTGGTTGATATTCATCAAAATCATTATAAAGGCCTGCATACCTTATATATTTCACCTTTAAAGGCATTAACCAATGATATTCAGCGTAATTTATTATTGCCGGTTAAAGAAATGGGATTAAATGTCACTATCCAAAGCCGAACCGGAGATACCTCGTCTTATCAGCGCCAGCGTATGCGTCAGAAACCGCCTGATATCCTGTTAACCACCCCGGAGTCATTGCTGCTCATGCTCTCCTACCCGGACGCGGATCAGTACTTTAGCCAGTTAAAAGCGGTGATTGTTGATGAAATACATAATATCGTACCAACCAAAAGAGGAGATTTGCTCGCCCTTGCGCTGGCGCAAATTAATGCTTTTTCACCGCAGTTGATGGCTATCGGGCTATCCGCAACCGTTGCAAAGCCCGAACAATTGGCAAACTGGTTATCTTTTCAGAAAAAAAAGGTGACTATTTTGCCGGTTGTTCCCAGCCATAAACCGCAATTACATTTATTGACCTCCGATGCAGTGCCTTATAGCGGCTTTATGGCGCAATATGCCGTTGATGCCATTTACCAAATTATAAAAACCAATAATACCACGATCGTTTTTGTGAATACCCGGGCCCAGGTCGAGTTTTTATTTCATCGGCTATGGCTGGCCAATGAAAATAGCCTGCCTATTGCTGTTTACCATGGCTCGTTAAGCAAAGAACAGCGTTTGAAAACAGAACACATGGCAGTCGCTGGTAAAATCAGGGCTATAGTTACCACTTCGGCGTTAGAGCTTGGCATTGACTGGGGTAATGTTGATGCGGTGATTCAAGTTGGCGCGCCCCATGGGGTTAGCCGGCTATTGCAACGGATAGGCCGTTCTAACCATCAATTTGATCAATCAAGCCTCGCTTATCTGGTGCCGGCAAATTGCTTTGACGCCCTGGAATGCCAGGCCGCTATCAATGCTGTCAATAAGGGCGGAATTGATGGCGAAGAGCTCCATCCCGGGTCGCTTGATGTGGTTGTGCAATTTATTATTAACGCTGCCTGCAGCCGTCCTGTCAGCATAAATCAGGTGTACAAAATAGTCCGTATGGCTTACCCCTACCGTAAACTGAAAAAAACGCTGTTTGAGAAGTTATTTCAGTTTGCCGTCAATGGGGGATATACCCTACAGCATTATGAGCAATACCATCGCTTGCTGCCATATGGTAAGTACCGTTATCAGATTGCGTCTGCCCGGGTTACCCGCCGGCACCGTCAGAATATTGGTACGATTATTGAGGCGGCCCGGCTGAAAATTAAAGTACTTAACAAACGTAAAGATAAAATAATCGGTGATGTGGAAGAGGCTTTTGCCCAACAACTTACGCCCGGAGATACGTTTTTATTCGCGGGCGAAATCCTGGAGTTTGTGGCCATTCGGGATATGATGGTCGAGGTTCGAAAAGGGCAGGCGAAAACAGCAAAAATACCTTCGTATAATGGCGGCACTATGCCATTATCAACTTATCTGGCAGCTGAAGTCCGGCAGTTGATAAATAGTCCGGCACAGTGGGGCGCGTTACCCGACAAAGTGCAGAACTGGTTGAAGCTGCAGCAGCGTTACTCCCAATTACCGGCGAATGATACCATTCTGGTTGAGCAATTTTATTATCGAAAAACGCATTATATTATTATTTACAGTTTTGAAGGCCGGCGCGCCAATTACACGCTGGGCATGTTAATAAGCCGGCGGATGGAAGAAAAAGGGCTTAAGCCGTTAAATTTTACCGCGACAGATTATGGTCTTGCCCTGGGAGCTTTACGTGAAGCATCTGCGGAATTAATTCATAGTCTGTTATCAACAGCAATTATTTATCAGCAGCTGGAACAATGGTTGCAGCAATCACCCTTACTGAAACGGACTTTCCGGCAAATTGCTGTAATTTCCGGATTAACTCAGCGTCAGATAGCCGGACAGCGTAAAACGATGAAGCAAGTGACGTTTAGTACCGATTTAATTTACGATGTTTTGGTACGTCACGAACCTGAGCATGTTTTATTGGCAATTACCCGGCATGATGTGACAAAAACCTTGCTGGATATTGAAAGATTATCTACGATGTTAATGCGTTTTGTTGATAAAATAGTCATCAAAAAACTGACAAAACCATCGCCTTTTGCGATACCGATATTAACGACATTTAAAACTGAAAAAATACAGGGTGAAGCCGAGGAAGAATTGTTGTCTTATGCGGAAATTGAAGCGCAGGCAGTCGAGATGATTAATGCGGTAAAAACCGATCTTGATGGGGAACTGAATGCGACATAAAAGCAGTATCGAGATAGTATTTGCAGGTCATGAATTGATCCTTGATGCCAATGCCTGCCTGTTTTGGCCGGCTTATCAAATATTGATAGTTTCGGATCTGCATTTGGAAAAAGGTTCATTCCTTGCCCGGCACGGGAGCCCATTGCCACTCCATGATACCCTGGACACCTTGCTTCGGTTACAGGCGATGGTGGAATATTATCAGCCGAAAATACTGGTATCATTGGGTGATAATGTCCATGATTGGCAGGGCTTAAAACGGATGTTGCCTGAACATAGGCAACTTTTGGCAGCCATCAGCGCTAAAGTTGTAAAGTGGCTCTGGATTATCGGCAATCATGATCAGAATGAATTATCAGCGCCTGAGTTAGCCGCGATATCCTGTGTAAATGACCATGTTATCGATTCTATTATTCTCAGTCATGACAAATTGGCAGGTGATGTTTACCAGATTATCGGCCATTATCATCCCTGTGCAACGATTAATGCAGTGAGAGGCAAGTGTTTTGCTTTTAATCAGAAAACACTGGTCATGCCGGCATTCGGCAGTTATACCGGCGGTCTGGATATTGCCTCTTTGGCGTTTGAGCAGGCGATTGGAGAAAAGAGCCGTGTTTGCCTGATCCATAGACAGAAGATTTGGCGGGTTAAGTAATGATGTTTTGGGCTTTACAGCCCAACACTCCGTTTCAGGGCATTTGCCCCAATAAATAATAAGCAACCGGATTATCAGGACAACGGGTAAAGCCGCACTCGATAAACGTACTGACGCTATTTGCCAGGATAAGAACCAGGAAAATACTCATCAGTAAATCGACCCAGCGTTTGATAAAAACCGGCCGCTCGGTAAACCCCTCATCAAATAACAAGGCAATTGCAATCGTCGTAATAATGCCTATAAAAATGATCGCAGACCAGGCATATAAGTGCAGGCCCCAGATTTCACCGCCATAGCCAGGATCTTGCGGCGCAATGTGCAGGAATAATTGGCGCACCGAGATTGACAGTCCGCACAAGGCTGATAACAACATCAGGCCATAATGGGCGGGTTTACTGCCATAACGGATGTTCATGCATAATGCCAGCCCTGTAGCTATAAAGCACAGGCGTTGTAACAGGCAGAGCGGGCAAGGCAAGTCATGGCTTATGAGTTGATCGCAGAAAGCTATCGCCAGCGAGATGCAAATAAATAACAAGCCGAGAAAATTGCCCCAAAAATGCAGTTTAGGTTGATTGATCATAATATCACCAAATGACTATGCAGGTTAAAACAACCCAGGGTGAGTAGCAGGCAGGCCAGGAATTGCAATAAGATAAAGCGGTTGGGCGCAAAAACGATCTGAACGCCGACTGCAAAATAGAGCAGAAATAATAGAGCCATCATGGCAAATTTATCCTTGTTGAAATCACACGCAAATTATTGTCGACCAAAAAGGGTTTTTAGTCTACCTTTAAAGCGTTACATTCAATCAATGGGAGATTATCAAATGAAAGCTAAAGCAAATGCAATGTGGACAGGCGGGTTGAAAGACGGCAAAGGAACTCTGTCTGCAGACAGCGGCGTATTATCCAACACCCCTTATTCGTTTAAAACGCGTTTTGAAGGAGTAAATGGAACAAATCCTGAAGAATTAATCGCTGCAGCGCACGCAGGCTGTTTCACCATGGCATTTTCAGGTCAATTGGAAAAAGAAGGCTTAAAAGCAGAAAGCATTAACACGACTGCCAATGTGACTCTGGAACAAGTAGATGGCGGTTTTGCCATTACTAAAATTCATCTGCAGACTACTGCAAAAATTCCCGGTGCAGAACAGACTGCTTTTGAACGCGCAGCAAAAAATGCCAAAGAAGGTTGCCCGGTATCAAAATTATTCAAAGCCGAAATTACAATGGATGCTGTTTTAGAGAAATAAGCTTGTAGCCTGGGTGCAACGAAGTGTAACCCGGGTTCCGGTTCTGCGGACCTGTACCAGGGTACGATTTCAGGAATGAAAATCTTGATTACGCTGCATGCCTCAAGGTTATACTGGCTGGCAACATTTTTGTTGGGTCAAACGACCCAACCTACACGCTTTATTCAAACACTGCACTGCATCAAGGCTGCATTTCCTTAAGCTGATATTCTTTTTGCCTCCTTTTGTGCAAATGCCGCCTGTTTTTCTGACTGTGACTTATGAGGCTTAAAGAAGTTCAGCGCTTTGCCAAGTGCAGTTTTTACAGTTGTTTTTGTATTGACAGCCTTTTTCGATGCATCGCTTGCCTCTGCAATATTGGATAATGCAATGCTTAAGCTCCTTCTTGCGCTCTTTTTTTCGTCAGTTCCATATTCATGGCGAAATTGTGCTGCGTAAGCTTGCTTAAATTGTTCAAGCGCTTTTTGGCAATCAGTACGGATTCTGGGATTAAAAGCAGTCATTTGCATTAAGGTTTCAAGAATAATCTTTCTTGCCTGCGGTTTTAAACTCGACATGGCGCCCTCTGGTTGAGAAAACAAATTGTGGAATGTGTTTGATCGTGCGTAAGCAAGCGCTATGTCCGCTTCGCGGCCTATTCTTCCCTCACTATCCATCAATGGGTTGATATCTCCCCATATCAGCGCGATTACTCTGCCTGTGGCCAACAAGTCGCTTTGGAGCGAACAACCTTTATTTTGAAATATCTCAGGCGCGGCATAACAGTAGGAGCCAGCTCCATCTGAACCCGGAAGCATAACATCGGTGGCAATTCGCGACAGATTAAAATCGACAAAACTTACTGTTCCGGTTTTAACGTCAGCCCGGATATTCTCGAGTTTAATATCACGATGTAATAGACCTGCATCAATTACTTCCTCTTGTAGCGCTTGAAGTAAGTTAATAGTTAATTTAAAGCGCTCTTTGATTGTTAGCGGTTTAGGTAGACGCATTTCAAATGTTAACGGATCACGGACAGGGGTACGCTCAGCCGATATTATTTCAAATAATTCATCTCCTTCTTTCCGGTTCATAATGGCATGAATTTCAGTTCCGGATCTTACTAAGGGTTTAGGAGAAAGGCTTGGCGTCCGTTTATTCTGAATATATTCGTTAATGGTTAGACTTTCTGAATCATCGTGCTTGAGCGTATCTACAATTTTATCAACTTTGCGTTTTCCATAAGGCTTTTCTTTGTATTTTAACTGTAAAACACCATCGATTTCTTCAATCCAATAACTTCTTATAACCGGATAGACATCGCCATAGGAGCCACTGCCTATGGATTCAGAGGTAACCACATGGTATTTGTATCCGCGTTTTCGGGATCGGGCTTTGACAATATAAAAGGGTAGCAGGACTTGTTCAGATTGCGCAGGTTCAGCTAACTTAACCGAGTAATATTTTCCTGGCTGCCAAACGGCACTTTCAGGTTTGGATTGCAGTAAGGCGATTAAGAGCTGTTCTTCGGAGGGTGAAAAGCAGGTTGGATCAATGATATTATACATAGCGCTTCCTTGTTTAATTTATCCACAGCTCCTATTTTAACCAATTTGAATCAAAAAATAAACACCAAGTTTTTAAAATAACCAGTAAACCCTTGGCTGGCTTGCATTAAATCATGTATAATCGAGCTTTGTCCGGCGATATTTCAGGACGGCGTGATACGGTTTTGTGAGGCTTTCATGGCTATTGATTTAATTTTCTACGTAATTCTTTTAATCAGTTTTATCTGCGTAATTGCAATGATATTCAAACTTCGCAGGCAGCCTCCGGTTCATCTGAAAGTTGTGGATTATATTAAATTGGGCTTTAGCGGCATTGTTGCTTTTATCGCCGATACCCTCGGCGTTGGCAGTTTTGCTGTCAATGTCGCGCTGGCCAAATTACTGGGAACTTTTCCTGATGAAGAGTTGCCCGCAGTGAATAATGGAGCGCAGGTTATCCCCGGCGCTATAGAATCGTTATTTTTCATGAAGCTGGTTGATGTTGATTTGACAACCATGCTGACGCTGGTAGTAGGTACCTGCATCGGCGGTTTAATCGGTGGCGCGGTTGTCAGTAAATTGAGCAAGCAGGCAATTCGTCTGGCAATGATTTGCTGTTTCGCCGGAATTATTACGTTATTGGTCTGTCATCAGCTGCATGTTATGCCGGCCGGCGGTGATGTGACCGAGCTTCACGGCTGGAAGCTGGCGGCAGGTTTTATTGCCATGATTATCTGCGGTGGTTTGACGTCAGTTGGTATTGGCTTGTTTGTTATGGTTCAAGGGGTTTTATTCTTACTGAATGTATCTCCAATGGTGGCATTCCCGATTATGACTACTGCGGGCGCTATGCAGCAGCCATTAACTACTCTGGTGTTTCTGCAGCAAGATCGTATTCCGTTGAAAAAAACCCTGATTTTGAGTCTTTCCGGCTGTATCGGGGTTTTCCTGACCATGCAGATTTTTACCAGCCTGACTGTAACCTGGTTACATTCATTGTTACTGATTATTTTAATCTATAACTTTTATGCAATAAGCCGCACTTACTTGAAAAATCGCGCTGGTTATATTAATCGCCATGACGCTGGCGATGGACTTGCGGTAGCGGATTAATGGATTCCCGCCTGCGCGGGATAACAACAGCAAAAAGGATTATTTACTTTTAAGGATGAAAAATGAAAAAACTGCTGATTCTCTGGATGGCTGTATTGTTATCGTTTGGTGCCAGGGCATACGATAACCGCTTTGATAATATGGTAATTTTTGGAGACAGCTTATCCGATAACGGTAATCTGTATCGTTACCTGTGGCATTTATTACCTGTGTCGCCGCCTTATTTTGAAGGCCATTTTGCCAATGGTCAGGTGTGGGTTGAATACCTGTATGACAGCTATTTCCCTGATGGGATGAATCAGCGGGGATTTCAGGATTATGCTGTCGGCGGCGCAGGCGCGGTACTTTCTTATAAGCAGAATTTACCGTTTACTCTCGGGATCGAGCTGAACGATTATTTTTACTGGCATACCTATGGCAGGCAGGAAACCAGCCTTTATACGCTTTGGATAGGCGCTAATAATTACATTAACGGCCCAACCAATGTTGAAAACATAACGGACAGGGTTGTCGATGCCATCAGCGAGGGGGTGGAACGCCTCATTGCTCATGGCGGCAATAAGTTTATTATTGCCAACCTGCCCGATCTTGCCCGGTTGCCGCAAGCATCCAATTCATCGCATAAGGGGCTGTTAACGGAGTTAACTTTAACGCATAATCGCAAGCTGGAAGCATTGATTAAACATTTGAAAGTAAAGCATGCCGATTGCCTGTTTATTTATTTCGATGCGTATACTCTGTTTAATGAGTCTATTGATCATGCCAGCGACTTTGGCTTTTTCAATACCACGGAGCCTTGTTACCTTGGCAGTTATAGCGGCTGGCTAGCCGAGTTAAAATCCGATGATGAGACGTTATATGAAAGCCTGAAGCAACGTTCTCCGCAAATGACGGAAGAACAATGGCAAATGATTCGCAACAACCCGCAACTGAGAGAAGCGGCGCTGGCAGCATACTGGTATAGCCTGTTGCCCAGGTCAGTACAGGATGAACCTTCGTATTGTGAAGGCTATGTATTTTGGGATCAAGTGCATCCGACAACCGCTGTCCATAAAATGATTGCTGAGAAAGTGGCGCAGTTAATCAGTGAGACAGACTTGCAAGCGGTATTGCCGGACGTTAAAGCCACCTAAACCGAGTTGATTGATGGAAGAACCTATAAGTAAATCGCAGAAAAAACGTGAAGCTGACGCATTACAGAAAGTGGGTGTGGAGTTAGTTGAGCTGCCAATGGAAAAGCTCGATCAATTGCCATTAACTGATGTGTTGCGTCAGGCAATAGTCCAGGCTAAAGCGATTAAAAGTCATGGCGCCAAACGGCGCCAGGCTCAGTTAATCGGCAAATTGATGCGTGCGGCAGACAGTGAAGCTATTCTTGCCGGCTATCAGGAAATGATGGCCGAGCACAGTGCCCAAAATGCTGTTTTTCATGAGCTGGAAGTATGGCGAGAAAGGCTGATTGCAGATGGAAAAGACGCTTTAACCGAGTTTATTGAGGAATTCCAGCCGGCGGATGTGCAGCAATTACGCCAGTTAATTAAAAAAGCGGTGGATGAAAAAACTATCGGCAAACCGATAGGCGCCAGTAAAGCTCTGTTTCGTTTTCTAAGGTCGTGTTTGTAATGAATTATTCGCTATTTATCAGTTGCGCAAAAGGACTTGAATACTTATTGGAAACGGAATTAAAAGAGCTTGGGCTTAAAGTCAGCCATGTTAATCCGCAGGGCGTTTATGGCGAAGCCAGCCTGCCGGTTATTTACCAGCTTTGCCTGTGGTCACGGCTTGCCAACCGAATCCAGCTTATTTTATTCAGCGGCCAGGCGCATAACGAGCAAAGCCTGTATCAACTGTGTCATCAATTTCACTGGCAGACGGTTTTTGCCTCGGATAAGACACTGGCCATTGAGTTTCACGGCACCTCACGCGAGTTTCGGAATACGATGTTTGGCGCACAAGTGATTAAAGACGCAGTCGTCGATCACTTCCGCAAACTGAATAACACCCGGCCAACTATTGATCGTGAGCGTCCTCAAATTCGATTGCATGCCTACTTAAAGCATGACGAAATAACCGTAAGCCTGGATTTAACCGGTTACAGCCTGCACCAGCGTGGTTACCGCACTCAGGCTGGCGAAGCTCCGCTGAAAGAAACAGTCGCCGCCGCCATGTTGATCCGGGCTAACTGGCCAACGCTTGCCGCTAATGGCTATGCGTTGCAGGATCCTTTCTGTGGAGCAGGTACGTTGGTAATTGAGGCGGCAATGATGGCTGCCCATATTGCTCCCGGGCTGTTACGCCATGATCAGTCAATTATTTATTGGGTGAACCACCAGCCGGCATTATGGGAAAAAGCACGTGCTACAGCCCTGCAGCAGGTCAAGCCGATTAAAATCAAGCTCAGGGGTTCAGATAGCAGCGGTAAACTGATTGCCATTGCTCGTGCCAATGCTGAACGGGCAGGTGTCATGCCTATGGTGGACTTTGTTCATCAGGAGTTGAGCGATTGCCGTGCTATTGCCGAACAAGGTTTATTAATAAGTAATCCGCCTTATGGTGAAAGGCTTGGTGAACCAACGCAGTTAATTCCGTTATATCAGCAACTCGGCGCTGTTGCCCATCAACATTTCCAGGGCTGGCAAGCGGCTGTTCTGACTTCCAATCCCATGTTGGCGAAAGCAATAGGGTTGCGTGCCGGCAAGCAATATACGCTTTATAATGGCCAATTGGAATGTAAGCTTTATTGCATCAATATTAATAGCGATAATCAGTTAAAGAATAATACGGATAAGACATCGTTTTCTGCCGGCGCCCAAATGTTTGCCAACCGCCTGCAAAAAAATTTCCAGCATCTGCAGAAATGGGCAAAGCGGGAAAATATTCAGTGCTATCGGGTTTATGATGCTGATTTGCCGGAATATGCCTTTGCAATAGATCGTTATAATGATTACGCCGTTTTACAGGAATATGCCGCCCCTGCATCTATTGCAGCCCATAAAGCGGAAAAACGCAGCCTTGAAGTGATTCAGGCGGTACCTGTTGTGCTAGGCATTGCGCCAGACAAGCTGGTAGTGAAACAGCGTAAGCAACAAAAAGGCAGTCAGCAATATCAGAAAATCGGCCAGACCCGGCGCACCATGGTAGTGCAGGAAGGGCGGGCAAAACTGATGGTTAATCTTTATGATTATCTGGATACCGGTCTTTTCCTTGATCACAGGCCGTTACGGTTGCGTTTTGGTAATTTACCGCCCAAGACCCGTTTTCTGAATCTGTTCTGCTACACAGCAACTGCCAGCGTGCATGCTGCTTTGGCTGGAGCGTATACTACCAGTGTCGATCTGTCGAAAACCTATCTAACCTGGGCGGAGGATAATTTCAGGCTGAACCAGATTGATTTATCACGCCATCAGTTTGTTCACTTTGACTGCCTGCAATGGTTACAAGTGACTCGCGATAAATTTGATGTAATTTTCCTTGATCCCCCCAGTTTCTCCAATTCGAAACGCATGGAGGCAACACTGGATGTCCAGCGTGATCAACTGATGCTGATTGATGGCGCTATGCGTTTGTTAAATTCGGGCGGCAGTCTCTATTTTTCAACCAATTTGCGACAATTCAAGCTATTACCGGAAATCAGGGAGAAATATCAGATTAAGGATATCAGCGCCGAAACCATTGATCTGGACTTTAAGCGTGATCAGCGCATTCATCACTGTTTTCTGATTCAGGCGTTGTAAATGTTTGTAGTTGGGTCAAACGACCCAACCTACATTTCCGGGTGCAGTTCCTTTTTCAAGCCGGTCATATAGCCTGCCATAAAACAGACTTCGGCTACCAGAAACAGGGGCGCAACCAGTGCCTGTACAAGATTATCAGCCAGTGCAGGGCGTTTGCCTTCAATCACATGACCGGCTAATTGCGCAGTCCAGCCAGCGATAAAGGTGATCGCAAAAACCCATAATCCGGTTGCAGTAGGACCGGCGTGACTGAAAAAAGTACTTAACCAAAGTAAAATTATTAAAACCGGAGCGAGTAAAAGCGTCAGCCGCCAGTTTAACAGTAGATAGTAAATAAACATGCCCAGGGTGGTCAGGCCCGCCAGTGTAGTGGCGAATACGGAAGGAACAATGATTTTCACAAAACCAAGCAGTACCATCAGACTGAATATAATCAATGGTACGCCAATTAAATGACTGTAAAGTGTTGCTTTTTTCTGATGATACTGGCCGTAGAACTGAGCCTGTTCACTAAATGATTTCATCTCCACTCCTAGAGTTTATCAAAACGTATTTTTCCAAAGACGAATAAAACATTTCCATTGTCCTGCCGGCCAGGAACATACGCCGCGTAAAGAGTAAAGCGATCATACCCGACTGATGCCATAGGTACGGCGCCCGGAAATGGAATTCCTTTCATAATGTCAGGGCGGGCAGTTACCAGTACTGAAAAACCAAGGCCTGCGTTGAGTTTATTTTGCCAGTGTTTAGTTTTTAAAAAAGCATATCCTGCTGTCGGCTCGAAGTTTTTATGGGAATCAAGAAAGGCCACAGCATACAGCCCATGCCAATCGCCATCCTGGTCATACATGCTTCGGCCAAGCCCTGTTCCCCATGCCTGTTCATTATAGGTTTTAACGCGTTCGCTGGTATAAGTATAACGATTATGCCAGGCATAACCTGTCAGATAGAGATCGACATCGCCCTCAGTCCAGATGGCGTGCAAGCGGGAGCAGGCCTTTTCTATCCATTTACCCAAGCCTTGACAGGGTTGTTGAGCTGGCATCGAAATTGCATCCTGCAATATAAAAAAACATGATATAAAAAATATTAAACCCGGTATCTTTTTCATGAAATGTAAGGCTCGATAGTTCCTGTTGAGCAAGTTTTAGTGCCAGAGCGAATAAAAGCTCAGCCCCTAATCATCCGTTGAGGAGCATACTAACATGGACTTGTTTCGTAAAAAAGCGATTATTGATTCTGTCGATGATGAGGCACGTCTCGCCCGATGTTTGTCAGCGGTTGATTTGGTTTTGCTGGGTGTAGGCGCCATTATCGGCGCGGGAATTTTTGTGTTAACCGGTATTGTGGCAGCAACTCAGGCCGGCCCTGCGATTGTACTATGCTATGTAATTGCCGGCTTGGCTTGCACGTTTTCAGCCTTGGCATATGCTGAGCTGGCAGCTTCCATAGGGGGCTGCGGCAGTGCGTATGGTTATGCCTATACCGGGTTTGGCGAATTGGTTGCCTGGATAGTCGGTTGGGATCTTATTCTCGAATACGCAATTTCAGTATCGGCAGTTTCTGTCGGCTGGAGCGGTTATTTCAATGACATGTTGCGTGCCATGCATGTTTTCATGCCGGTATACTTGCTGCATAGCCCGGCTTCCGGCGGTATAATAAATATTCTGTCGATGGCAATCATTTTAATTCTCACCTTATTATTAATCTGGGGCATTAAATCAAGTTCACGGGTTAATAATATAATGGTGGCCGTCAAACTGTCAGTTATATTCCTGTTTATTATGATTGCCAGTTTAAATGTGGATACTGCTAACTGGACGCCATTTATGCCGTTTGGTTTTAGCGGCGTGATGCATGGTGCGGCGTTAATTTTCTTTGCTTACGTAGGTTTTGACGCTGTTTCAACGGCAGCGGAAGAAGCGGTTAATCCACAACGGGATCTGCCGCGCGGCATTATCGGCTCTTTGATATTGTGTACTTTATTATATATTGTAGTATCCGGTTTGTTGACTGGGATAATCCATTATAGCGGGCTTAATGTCGCTTCCCCGATCAGTCATTCAATGTTAGCGCTTGGGCATAAAGCGGCTGCGGGCTTAATTGGCGTTGGCGCCATTGCCGGCCTTTCTAC
Organism: Legionella dresdenensis; assembly: GCF_042649825.1. Classification (NCBI taxonomy): domain Bacteria; kingdom Pseudomonadati; phylum Pseudomonadota; class Gammaproteobacteria; order Legionellales; family Legionellaceae; genus Legionella; species Legionella dresdenensis. Next base: position 178,364 of record NZ_JBHSAB010000004.1, read on the forward strand.
TGTGATGTTAGTTCTGTTCTATGGGCTGACCCGGGTCTTTTTTGCAATGTCCCGTGATGGTTTATTGCCTAAGTTCTTTGCTTATGTCGATATTAATACCAAAACCCCGGTTCGTATTATCGTACTGTGCGGTGTTACCATGGCCATCATTTCAGCGTTTGTGCCGATCAGCGATCTGGCTGAACTGGTAAATATTGGAACTCTGTTCGCCTTTATTACGGTGTGTGCCGGCGTGATTATTCTGCGCTATACCCATCCTGAATTGCCGCGGCCATTCAAAACACCTTTCATGCCGCTGGTTCCGGTGCTTGGCATTATCAGTTGCAGTTATCTGATTATTAACCTGCCGATGTTTACTATTATGCGTTTTGCCATCTGGATGGCGCTGGGATTAGTGATCTATTTTGCCTACAGCCGCTTCAATAGTCATCTGGCCAAGGGAGAGCCTGAGACTGCTGTAACCCTGGTTAAGCCTGCTTCGGAAAAACCTTAAACCAGCAAATTGAAATCTTGTTGGGTCTAAAGACCCAACCTACTCCGCTTGCGGCTTTGGCTGAATCCTGACCTCTAAAATTCGCGCCCCCTGCATTTTTTCTATCGTGGCGATAAAATCGGTAAACTCAATAACCTGGCCTTCAACAGGAACCGCCCCAAGCTGATTCAGGATTAAACCCGCTATAGTCGCCGTTTCTTCTTGTTGTTCCTGACTCAGGGTCAATTCATGCTGCAGTGCGCGTTCAAGCGCAAACCATGGGCTATCGCCTTTAACGGATAATGTGCCATCGCTGTGTTCTACCCAGGCATCCTGCGTTTTATGGAATTCATCTTTAATTACGCCTAATACAAGATGAAGCAGATTATCGAGTGTGACAAAGCCTATGCTGGTGCCTTGCCGATTATTGACCAGGGCAAAATGCGGCATGCCGCCCTGAAATTTACGCAACAAAGCCAATACAGGCATTTTATAAGAAATTTCAGGCACCGGCCGGAGCAGCGGTTGTAAATCGATTTCATCATTGCTGCGTTTTTCATGCAAAATGGGCTGTAAATCCTTAACATGAACCAGACCTATGACTTCCTGAGTCTCCGGGTTATAAACCGGATACCGGCTATAGCGGTAATGATTAAGTATGCCAATCAATTTTCTTTTGGTAATGATATTATCCAGCGTGACCATATCGTCATATGAGCGCATCACATCCATAACCTGTAAATCAGCCAGCTCCAGAGTGTGGGCGAGAATATTGGTTTCCTGATTGGTCAATTCGCCATGAACCTGGCTTGAGCGCAGAATAAGCTTGATTTCATCGGTTGAATGGAAGTGTTCCCCGGGGTTTGCCTCATCGAGTCCGAGTATTTTGAGTAAGAGATTTGAACACGAGTTTAATAACCAGATTACCGGATACATCAGCCAGTAAAAACCATAAAGCGGAACGGCAGTCCACAAGGAAATCTGTTCGCTTTGTCGAATAGCAAGCGATTTCGGCATTAATTCACCAACCACAATATGCAGAAAGGACAGCAACGAGAAGGCGATAATAAAGCTGATAAACTCAATAATAGCCGGCTGACTCAACCCAATGGCATGCAGCATGGGCGTTAACAGGTTGGAGAACGCGGGTTCGCCTACCCAGCCCAAACCGAGCGATGCCAGTGTAATTCCTAACTGGCAGGCAGACAAATATGCATCGAGCTGCTTGTGTACTTTCGCAAGAATAGCGCCTTTCCAGGGATATTTTTCAGCGATAATTGCGACCCGGGTATGCCTAAGTCTGACCATGCCAAATTCTGCCGCTACGAAAAAGGCATTAAGCAGGACCAGAAAACCGGCAAGTAACAGCAAGAACAAGTTATTCATATAATTAAATGTAGTAGCTGGTTTTAGTCATAATTTTTGAAACACCCTGCATGAGCTTACGGATAAAAGGCGGTAACTCCATAGCGCCTGCCTCTTTGGCTACTTCGGCATGATGGGTTTCGTCATCATACATTTGCTGCAGAATCTGCTGTGAACGTTTATCCTGTTTAGGAAGATTTTCCAGATGTTTTTTCAGATGCGCGCCTACTTGCCGTTCGGTTTCGGCAACAAATCCCAGGCTGAAACGATCACCGACAAACCCGGCCAGTGCGCCGATAGTCAGGGAACCGAAATACCACATTGGATTTAATCGGCTGGGTTGGCTATCTAACTCTCTGAGCCGTTGTTCACACCATGCCAGATGATCCGCTTCCTCGGCAGCAGCTTGCGCCATTTGCTGTTTAACCTGGGTCAACTGCGCAGTCATCGCCTGCCCTTGATATAATGCCTGGGCGCATACTTCGCCAGAATGATTAACCCGCATCAGACCAGCAATATGTTTCTTTTGAGTCTGGCTTAGGGTCGTGTCAGCACTTACAACAGCCGGATTCGGCCGGCTGCTTTCCCGGTTTTGCGGGGGAAACACAGTGCGCAAGGCAACATCAATTTCTGAAATAATCTGATCGACAAGACTCAATTCACGCATATTTTTTCCGGACAACAATAATCATTCTATATTAGCCTGTTTAATTGCAGGTTTGAAGCAAACTTTTTAAAGGAGTGTTGGGCTTCACAGCCTAACACTCTATTCCTAACGGCCGTGCTTCTCTGATAATCTTATCAGTAAAATTACTAATAAGGGCATAATTTTATGGATAACAATAATTCCGAACAATCCGATTTGTTTCAGCCAGTGCAAATGGGTTCACTGCATTTGCCTAATCGAATTGTAATGGCGCCGTTAACACGCAGTCGAGCGGGGGAAAATGATGTTCCCCGGGAAATGAATGCGACCTATTATTCTCAACGTGCGACTGCAGGGTTGATTATTTCCGAAGCCACACAGATTTCACCACAAGGTAAGGGATATGCGTTTACACCTGGCATTTATTCGCCGGAACAGGTTGCAGGCTGGCAATTGGTAACCCGTGCGGTGCATCAAGCCGGCGGGCGGATATTTGCTCAGCTTTGGCATGTCGGGCGTATCTCGCATCCTGATTTGCAATCGGATAACCAATTGCCGGTTGCGCCTTCGGCGCTGAAACCCGAGGGGCGGGCATACACCAATACTGGCTTTAAGCCTTTTGTAACCCCGCGTGCTCTGGAAACGGATGAGTTGCCGGGAATTATTGCTCAATACGCTCATGCTGCTGCTTGTGCGAAAAAAGCCGGTTTTGACGGTATCGAAATCCATGCGGCAAATGGTTATCTGCTGGATCAATTTATGCGCGATAAAACGAACCTGCGGACAGATCAGTATGGCGGCAGTATTGAAAATCGAACCCGATTAGCGCTGGAAGTGATTGACGCAGTTACCCGGGTTTGGCCAGCAGAGCGGGTTGGCATTCGAATTTCTCCTATTAGCCCACTCAATGATATTGCTGATAGTAACCCGCAGGCCGTTTTTGGTTATCTGGCCGAACAGCTGAACCGATTTAAGCTGGCTTATATTCATTGCGTCGAGGGAACGACAATAGGGCCGCGTGATACCAATAATACATTCGACTTTCAGAAGTTGCGCCATTCATTTAATGGTTTGTACATGGCAAATAATGGTTACGATCGTGATTTGGCAATCAAAGCCAGGCAGGACAACCTGGCTGATTTGATTGCTTTTGGGCGGCCATTTATCGCCAATCCGGACCTGGTGGATCGGCTGCTTCTGCAAGCGCCGCTTGCTCAGGCTCCGCGTGAAACCTGGTATGGCGGCGATGAACATGGCTATACCGATTGGCCTGCATTAAAGTAAGCCTTCGATTTCATTGCGAATTTTGGTAAATGACGTGGTGGGGAGGAATTGTTTCAGGACATTTCCTTTCCTGTCGATTAATATTTTGCTGAAGTTCCATGGGATAAATTTTAAGGGTCTCTTTTTCAGGTTTTTCTTGATATAAGCATATAAAGGCGCCTGATTTTTACCTTTGACATCGATTTTGGCAAATAAAGGGAAGGTGATGCGGTAGCAGCTTTCTGCAAACGCCTGAATTTCATCATTATTGCCAGGTTCCTGATGCATAAACTGGTCGCAGGGAAAGCCAAGAATTGCAAAGCCCCGGTCTTTATATTTGCTATAAAGCTGCTCCAGCTGCGCATATTGCGGGGTGAAGCCGCAGCGGCTTGCTACGTTAACAATCAACAGCACTTGATCATTGTATTTGCCAAGCGTTGTTGTTTCATTGTTCATCGTGGTGACTGGAACTTGATAAAGCGTTTCAGCGGTAGTGTCCATAATCCAGATTATTCCTCATGTTGGCCTGAATTTGCAAGCATATACAAAATTTCAATTTTTGCAAAAGGTTACGAATAAGGAAGAAGAGGAAGATGTGGAAAGAGACGACTCCTGTCCCGCTTCTTGTGCTAAAGATTTCGAAAATAATTCATATCGCTTCTGTTTTTTATGAGTTCCAGCTTGCTCTACAGCTTGAGTTATAGGGGTCATGTCAAAATGTAAATGCTCTGTAAAATCCTTATTGTTCTCAACTATCAAATCGGCCCGCTTTTTAGACGGTTTGACATATTCTTTATACATTGGTTTTACAGATTTCTTATACTGTTTTACCACTTCAGCTGGAGTGAATCCTCTCTCTTCAGTATCTCTCTCTAGCCGTCGAATAAAACATAAATCAGAGTCAGTTTTTACAAAAATTTTAGTATTAAACAATTTCGCCAGACAATTAGGATGTAAGACTAGAATGCCTTCGACAATAATAAATTTCTTTGGTTTGACTTCTTTCGTTTCTTCCATACGGCTTGAGGTTTTAAAATCATATAATGGAATTTGGATTGTTTCATTTGATTTTAATTTGCTTAGATGTTCAGCCAAAAGTTGAAAATCAATTCTATCGGGATGGTCCCAATTGACATCTCGCTGTTCTTCTGGTGGGATTCCTTCTAAAGACAAGCCTTTATAGTAATTGTCAGCCGAGATAATTGTACAATTCTCCTCACCGTAGTGAGCACAAAGTTCTTTGGCAATTGTTGTCTTTCCGGAACCAGATGCTCCAGCGATTCCGATAATGGTAACTTGCATATATACTCCTTCCCCAATTTTCACATAGATTTTTTGTTATGATGCTGGATAACTGCGGTGCTTCCACGGCTCTTATTTATATTTAAATGCTTCCTTTTAAAAAAGGATTGAGGACTGTTTGCAAATAAGGACTGTGCTTCCTCTTCTTGTGCTAAAAACAGGCATTCCAAATGCAATTTATCCTCTTTCGCGATAGTTGCACTGTTAGCAGTCAATTGTAAAGTGTTACTGGTTGTTGTGAGTGTTTCTGAAGGCTTAGGTCTATAAGGTTTTTTACTCGGATAATTCCGTAATAATTGTTTTAAACCTAGCATTTTCATTTCATCATACACGTTCTCTTCTATTTGAGTTGCAGTGATTATAATTGCAGTTTCTATAAATTCTATCTCTGATTTTTTTATAAATTTAAGCGCTCTGGCGCTTTTTACGTAGTCTAAGTCTTGTTCTGCAGTTTCAAGCAACCGCAATAACTGCCTTGGGGATGTTTCTGTATGGATAGACTTAAGCAGGTTGTTTAATCTATATCTATCATGATTTGGGAATGGGGTAATATAAGAACCATTAAGCGCCTGCTTTAACTCAACGATGGCTTTCGCCTTTCCATTTAGGCTTGCCCCACTTTTTGCAGATCTGTCTGAACCGTATGACACTCTTGTTGATTCTTGAGATAAAATCCTACTCAACACTTCGTAAATTAATGGATCAAACTGGCAGCTCATATGCGCTTGGCTAATCCACGCGTGGAGTCGCCAAACTAAAATAAATGATGCTTCTCTACTATCGCTTTCTAGTAAATTACGTTTTAACGTATCAAGTTTTTTGAGTTCAATCTGTTGGCACAGGTCGAGGAATCCTCGCTCGATCAGGATTGACTTCAATCATATATCGTAATTTATGCATATATTACGGTAAAAAATACGGTAATTTAATGAATGGTGATGATCTTTGTACGGGACAAAAATTATATTAATACAAAAAATTAACGTTTTTTTACGGTTTTTTTGCAATAAATATTGGAAAAACAAATAAACATTGACTAGCCTTAATTGTGCTACAAGCAATTTTTATTACTAATCAATATGAGGATAATGAAATGACTTCTCGCGATATCAAAGGAAATGGTTCTAAAACGACTACCAATACTACTGCCAACAAAACTTTGGCTGGCGCTAAAAAAGGCAGCACTTCTTCTACTAAAATTTCTGCCGATTCACGTAATACTACTCAGGGCAAAACTGGTTCAATAGACCGTTCCTCCTCTAGCTCTATGCGTTCAGGCAGCCAGGACAAAACTTGGAAAGATGCTAAAGGTAATGCTCAAAAAGGCAATATCAATCCAGCTTCTCTGGGCTCAAAATCAACTGGCCATAGCAGCCACAGCACTAACAGCCCAAGAACTAAATAAAGATTTCTTATCCCAAAAACCACTATAAATTTATGCTATAGTGGTTTTTGTTTTTCTCTTTCCCTCCAGTTGCCAAACCCGATATTCTTAAATTAAAGTAATAAACATAGCGCTTTTGTTCTGTATAATTGTAACTCAATGGAGTATATGGATATGCCCGTTCGTCAAAATGACCTTAGAGCCAGAACGATAAATGCTATAAAAGAGGATGTTGCGGCCGGCCGGCCGGCAGTCGAAACCAGAAGCGTCCTCTCCGCTGCGGCTTATTTGCTTGAAGAGATTGCTGCCGATGCCAGCAGGGAGCGTTATGATATTGTAATTGCCGGGACAGTGATTCTGGCAATGCTGGTCGAGGATCATAAGGTTCATTGGCCGCGAGCTCTCTATAAAGAGAGGCTTTATTATCAAAAGACCCTCACCGAAATCTGTGACAAGCTTTCTCTGACAGAGGCAGAAATATACTGTAACCAATTGGCCGATTCTCAGCTGGCGGCTGTTAAAGAAGCGATTGAAAAGATTGGGCAATGTGCGCTTCTTAAGCGCGAAATTCCCTTCGATGGCCAGATTCCTGAGATACTGTTTCCCTGCTTGCGCAGTTGTGTACCGGCGATAATTTTTAACAGGTATACTCAGCCGCAATCAACAATGCCGCAGCAGAAAAAGCCGCAACCTGATCTTCATCTTGAGGCATTAATGCTAGTTGACGCACCCATGCCCTGTACGATTAGCTGACGGTTTAAATCTTCCATTTCAATATTCTCAGCAGCTTCAATGCCGTTATCCGATGCCTCGAAAAAGGCCGGATGAACGGCCTTTAGTTTGTGCCTGGACAATTTAACGCCGATAAGCGATTCTTTTATTGATGATACCAATGCCCGTTTGTCTTCTTTTGCCAGCGGAACGACAGAAACTGCCAGGCCGAGATCTTTATCCAGATTGATCTCAAATAATGACTGATATTGGTTTTTGACAAACTCATGGCGTTTGGCCATTTGATGGTTTGAATTGGCGTCATAACCGGTTACAAATGCGGCAAGAGCCGCGACAAGCAGTGCAGCGGCAAGCAGTGACCAGCCCAATATTGGCATTGCGGTAAAGCCGGCAAAAAGCCCCATTCCCATTAACAGGCCGCTAATACCTGCACTGCCTCCGGCCACGGCGCCAAAGCCGCCGATAAAGCCAAAAAAAGAGGCGATTGCTATGGTCGAAAACGGTGCCCTCTTATCTGCCGGAAACTTAATATTAATTTCAGGCAATGGGCCTGTATTGTATTTGTGATGTATAAATTGATTCAGGGTATTTCTATCAAAAATCTGTTGCAGAAAATCAGCCAGGCAACCTTTATTCGATAGGCGTAATTTTCTCAGATCTTTATCAATTTTACGGCTTAAGCTGGTACGGAATTCATCAATATTGCCACCTGGAGAACGTTTTAAAAAGTGTTTATGGCATAGTTCCAGGTAATCCCGGATCTGAATTTGCAGCATTTGGCAGCTTTCAATAATTTTTTCTGCCAATTGCTGCTGTTGTTTCTGGACGGCTTGATAAGAAAGAATTAATACCGGAAAAAAAATAAGCAAAAAAGCACTAATTGCCGAATAGCCAAAAATCAGGGATAAAACGCCCCCCGATGCGAGACCCATCGTTGCCGAAATAATTCCGAACGCTGACCAGGCAACACCGCCTCCCGAGCCAACGGCATCTAACAGAGGTTTAAAAAACGCCATGTTAACTCCTCGCAAATTGATTCATTATAAGTAATGGTGTTCAAAAATGCGAGACGATGTTTAATTCCCTGTCGTTTAGAGGGAGATGCTATCCAGTTAACAATACCTTATTACCGATTAATTGTAACCCCGAAAAAAGTGTTTTTCTTCTTCGCTTGATTTGGTTTTTTGCTCAATTACCGGTTGTTTATAAGTTTGATAACGGTTTTCCTGTTTTTTACTTTGCACCTGTTCCTTTTGGTCTTTATCCTTTTTCATTGTCACTGAAGTCATGATTGCTCCTGTAAGTTATTTATCTGTATTATTAAGTATAGACAAAAATCAGAAACACGCAGGATTGAAGCATGTTTGATTCAAAGTTCCGTGACACATTACTGCAGACAGTAAAGAAGAATGAAAAGGCCGCTTCCAAAACATTTCTGGACGATTTTCTTAATATTTTTTCAGATAAACAATTGATCTGTAATACATATAGAGACGATGGAGAAGTAACTGTCAAGGAAGAAATTCCTATGGATGAATTTAACAATAAATTTAAAAGCAGTGCGCTTACTATATGTGGTCGTCTGCAGGGCGACTATTTTTCACGGTATGCCTTTGCACGGTTGATAGTAGTTCTTGCATTAGTCCATATCCAGGAATATGGAGAATGGCCTACCAAATTTTATCAGGATATTTGTACCGCCTTTGGCGAGCAGCTAAATCTGAAAAATAAGCTTGCCCAATATCAGCGAAAAAGTAATAACGAGGCTGATATTGATTGCGCGATAGACATGTTACAGGAATGGGAAGAATCTTTGCTGATTTATATGGGAAAGCGTGCATATACACCGACTTTCTATCCCCCCGCCTCTGGCAGTGAAGATTCTGATCTTCAAGCGCAATATCGAAATAAACTGTCGCCTTGATACACGCAGGAGTCGGGGCATAGCTGGACTGCCACTGCTATTAAGTAAGAAATTTGTCATCCCCGCGAAGGCGGGGATCCAGCTCTCAAACAAGGTAAGGAGCCAACATGAGAAATGGATTCCCGCCTTCGCGGGAATGACCGTATCCTTATAGCAGTGAGCTTGACTGCTATGGCTTTACAGTCCGACCTGTACGGGTTTTATTATGAGAAGTACCTATTCCATGTCATAATAAACACTTTGTTTTATATTTTGAGCCCTGATGAAATACACAGATTTACGGGATTTTATTAGCCAGCTGGAAACGCGTGGTTTATTAAAACGCATTGATTACCCGGTTTCTCCCAAATTGGAAATGACAGTTGTCAGCGATCGGGTATTAAAAGCCGGTGGCCCTGCCTTATTATTTTCCAATCCTAAAAATTCAACCATGCCGGTTCTGGCCAATCTGTTTGGCACTGTCGAACGGGTGGCGCTTGGAATGGGTGAAGAAAATATCCTGGCATTGCGTGAGATAGGCAAATTGCTTGCGGCGCTAAAAGAGCCGGAACCGCCAAAAGGATTTAAAGATGCGTTCAGCAAACTGCCGCTGCTAAAACAGGCGCTAAATATGGCGCCGAAATATGTTAGCAACGCGCCTTGTCAGGAAATTGTCTGGCAAGGAGATGAGGTCGATTTAACCCGATTACCGATACAGACCTGCTGGCCGGAAGATGCCGCGCCTTTAATTACCTGGGGGCTGGTGACAACTAAAGGTCCTGAACAGACTCGGGAGAATATGGGGATTTACCGTCAGCAACTGCTGACGAAAAATAAATTAATCATGCGCTGGTTATCCCATCGCGGCGGCGCGCTGGACTTTCAAGCCTGGCAGAAAGCATATCCAGGCGAACGGTTTCCTGTAGCGGTTACTCTGGGTGCTGATCCGGCGACAATTCTCGCTGCGGTTACTCCCGTACCAGATACCTTGTCGGAATATGCTTTTGCCGGTTTGCTGCGCGGTCAACGCACTCAGCTTGTTCGTTGTATCGGAAATGAGCTCCATGTTCCGGCAAGCGCAGAGATTATCCTTGAAGGCTACATCGCACCTGATGAAATGGCAGATGAAGGCCCTTACGGCGATCACACCGGTTATTATAATGAAGTACAAGCGTTTCCAGTCTTTACCGTCGAGCGAATTACCCATCGTAAAGACCCTATATACCATAGCACCTATACGGGCAGGCCGCCGGATGAGCCAGCTGTGCTAGGCGTTGCGTTAAACGAAGTCTTTGTTCCATTGTTACAAAAACAGTTTCCTGAAATCGTCGATTTTTATTTGCCGCCGGAAGGGTGCTCCTATCGGCTCGCAGTGGTTACTATTAAAAAACAGTATCCCGGCCATGCAAAACGGATCATGATGGCAGTCTGGTCTTTTCTGCGTCAATTTATGTATACCAAATTTGTTATTGTCTGTGATGACGACATTGATGCCCGTAACTGGCAGGATGTTATCTGGGCAATTACTACCCGTATGGATCCCGCGCGCGATACAGTCATGATAGACAATACTCCGATTGATTATCTTGATTTTGCGTCGCCCATATCTGGCCTGGGTTCAAAAATGGGTATGGATGCTACCAGCAAATGGGCCGGTGAAACTCAGCGCGAGTGGGGCAAGCCCATTGTCATGGCTGAGGAAGTGCTGCAAACTGTAGATAATTATTGGCAGCAGCTGGGATTATGAGCGTGACTAAACAAACCAGAGCACAGGTTGATCAGATAATGCCGCTGACTGACAGCATCCTGAGGCTGCATCTGATTCCCGAGCAATATATTGATTATGAGCCAGGCCAATACCTGCAAATTACTTCCGCCGGCGAGCGCTTAAGCTACTCAATTGCAAATGCGCCTCTGGGCAGCCATAAGTATGAATTACACATCCGGCATAAAGGCAATCCTTATCAACAGCCTTTATTTAAAGAAATCCGGGAATCGGGATCTGTGACTATCAGTTTGCCTTATGGTGATTGTCATCTGAACAGACTTGATACCGGGTTACCGATTATTTTTATTGCCGGCGGCACAGGCTTTGCTCCGATTAAAGCCATGATAGAGCAATTACTGGCGACAGGCGATAAGCGGCAATTTGAACTTTATTGGGGCGCCCGCAGCCAGAGTGATTTGTATCTGGATGAACAGGTACAGAAATGGCAAACTCATGTCAGTAATTTTAGCTATTTTTCCCAACATTCGGATCGGAACCAGAAGGATGCTCTGGCTAAGTCGGTACTCAAACAGCATGGCCATGATCTGGCCAATTATCAGATAGTGTTTGCCGGCCCGTTTGATATGGTTTACTCTGTACGCGACAAACTGCTTGATCATGGGATTGAGCGGTCACGACTTTATTCTGATGCCTTTAGTTTTGAAGCCAGGAGTTGAAATGGAAACGTTATATCAGGTTTTGGGTGTGGTTGGTGCAGTTTTAATCGTCTGGTTTATGTACCGCAGCGTCAAGAGCCGTCCTGATGTTTTCAGCCGTGAAAATTTTAGCAAAAGTTTTTCGACAATGGGGATTTTGGCGGTGATTTTAATCGCTTTTGTCGCTTTTCTGGTGTTTCTGGTCAGAGCAACTTAATATTGTCATTCCCGCGAAGGCGGGAATGACAGAACCCTTAATGTTGTTGTGAGCAGCTATAAAAACGTCCGCCTTCCTCTACCAGGTAATCATCGAGATTAGGGTTGTCGATGACCAGGCCGCTATTGTCAGGAACCAATTGACATTCTTCAACATAGGTTACTTGGCTGCTCTCATCTACTAGTAATCGATACCATGGATTGCGAGTTGCGAAAGCTCGTTGCATGGCTTGAGGGTTGTATTTTCCGGAAGCCTGGAATAGGGGATCAATGTCCGCAACGATAGCGCGATAACCTAATTGCATATGCATAACACAGTCACCGATATTAAATTTTGCAGTCTTGTTCATCGCAGCCTCCCAATTCGTTGCTTACACCTTAATTATCGGTTTGCAATGACTTTTCTTGAGCAATTATTGTATTTTTTTGACAAAAAAATGTCGCCCGCGAGCTAGTAGAATACCAAACTCATAAAGAAGGCATAATGGAATGGCAAGCATTATCTGCGACATAACATCAGGCGGGGTTAACAACATTGCTACGGTAAAGGCGGCAACGATTATATAAGGTCTGATTTTGATCAGTTGGTCAACCGTAACCAGCCTGAATTGAACCAGTGTCTGGACAATAAGCGGTACCTGGAAACATAAACCGAATAGCAGCAACATACGGGTAATAAAATCAGTTGCATTCGCCATATCCGGCAGCATTTTTACGCCCGCAGGAACTGCCTGCAGAAAAAAGCGGAACATGAACGGCAAGATAACCCAAAAACAGAATAAAACACCCAGACAAAATAGCCCAAGACTTGTCAAAATAATACCTTGCATTAACCGACGTTCACGGCGATAAAGACCGGGAATAACAAACCGCCATACCTGCCACAAAAAAACCGGAGCCGTAGCGAAGAGAGCAATATTAGTAGCGAGTGCCAACGGCGTAAACACGGGTGAGGTAACTTGCGTCGCAATGAGTTGCTCTCCAACCGGCAATGCGTGCATTAAGGGCGAAACCAGAATGGTGAACAGGGAATCGGCGTAATAAAAGCAGAGTAAAAATAGAACGCCGAACGTACAGAGTATTTTAATGGCGCGTTGCCGTAATTCGAGTAAATGGCCTAACATAGATAATTGAAGCTTTTGGCAGGTTGCGTAAATATACCTCAATTTTTTTGCGGCGTCATTTTATGTACTGCCGCAATAGCAAAAATCGCCTTTTCAAGCTTATTGGGTATATAATACGCCTTTTAGCATGAGGTTTTCCGTGAATCATCGAGCCCGCAAGCGTTTTGGCCAGAATTTTTTACAAAGCCAGCCTGTAATTGAAACCATACTTGCCGCCCTTAATTTGCAGCACGATGACAAAGTTGTCGAAATCGGTCCCGGACTTGGCGCATTGACCAAGCCTTTATTACGCCGGCTTGATAAGCTGTCAGCAATTGAAATTGATAAAGATTTGCAGGCCTATTGGCAGTCCTTACCGGAGGCTCAGGAAAAGCTGGACCTGATCGGTGCCGATGCATTGGCCATAAATTACTCTCAGTGGGGAAATGATTTGCGGATCGTTGGTAATTTGCCTTACAATATCTCAACGCCTTTGTTACTGCATTTACTGTCGTATACTCATATAATCCGGGATATGCATTTCATGCTGCAAAAAGAGGTCGTAGAACGTCTGGCAGGTCAGCCGGGTACTCGTGATTATGGACGTTTAAGTGTTATGGTTCAATACCATTGCGAAGTTGAGTACCTGTTCGATGTTCCGCCAGAGGCCTTTGAGCCCATGCCGAAGGTTGATTCGGCAATAGTAAGATTGACGCCCTATAGCACACCGCCTTTTAAGCGGGTAGCTGTTGATGTGCTGGAAAAACTGGTGGCTACGGCATTTGGAATGCGCCGGAAAACGCTGGCAAATAATTTAAAACCGTTAATCAGCGCAGATAAGCTGGAAGCGCTGGGAATTGATCCGGGTTTACGGCCAGAACAAATAACGGTTGCACAATATGTCGATTTGGCTAATCATCAAACCAACCAGTAGTAACAAATTGTGTGGAGATAAAATTGTTTCATCGAATGGGTAAAAAGGGAGTGACCGTACACGCAAAGCCCTTGAAAGATCTCACCAGGATGTCTACGGCGGAGCATTTGCTGGCCGACGAAAAACGGACTACCCTGATGCAACAGATCCGGGAGGAATGCAAGCTGGAAAACGCCCGTTTTGAAAGTCTGTGCCAAGTGCTGGTGCATAATCTGGTTAACTATTGTCAACAACTCCCGGACAGTTCTCACAGTTATTATTCAGAACCCTGCGGACTGCTTGATTACGCTCTGAATCGCACCGAGGCGGCACTGGGTTTATTCAAAAAATTTGTCATTACCGATGAAAGCAATGAATTTTCTGAAGATCAGAAACTCTGGCAATATGCCTTACTATCTGCGGCAATTCTGCAGGGAGCAGGCAAATTATTTGTTGATTATACGGTTGAGTTGTATGACAACAACGGCCAGTTCTTAAAGCAGTGGAATCCGTTACTGGAAAATATGATCCTGACAGGCAGCCACTACAGTTACAGTTTTCAGAAAGAAGGTGAAATGACATTCAGGCAACGCTTGAATATAGTGTTTGCCAAAATGTTAATGCCGGCCAGTGGTTTCTCCTGGATAGCGTCAAAACCGCTCGTATTACAAACCTGGTTAGCTTTGTTAAACGAAGATTATTATTCCGCCGGCACTTTAGGGGCAATTCTAATCCGGGCTGATGCCATTGCAATCCAGCGTTATCTGAATCAACTGGCGCTTAAGAAAAATGCTTTTAAAGGAGGCCGCTTTGGCCGGGCAGGCACATTCACAGGCACTACGCCTGAAGCCGTTCGAGAACTGGAACAGCATATTGGCGTTGAATTTATCCATTGGCTTACCAATGCGCTGGAGTCTGGCCTGATTATGGTTAACAAGGCGCCTCTGCTGATGGTGCCTGGCGGACTGCTGATGTTGCCTGATATGTTTAAATTATTTGTCAGATCACATCCTGAATATAAGAACTGGCAGGCTGTGCAAAGCGGATTTTTATCCCTCAGGCTGCATAGCCTGTCAGCCGATGGCGATATCCATTCAAGCTTTGAGCAGAACAATAATCAGCGCGTTGTTAAAGGCATTGTGGTACGCCACTATGGTGTTGTGCTGCCTAATCAGGTACAGGTTCATAATATCAATACCGGCCAGACAGAGACTGCTTCTGCAGTCGAAGTGATTCAGCAGGCGCCCTATAATAACCATTTTACCCGGCAACAACATATGACCCCTGTTCCGTTGCTGGCTATAAATCAGGCAGGAATCTGGCAGGAACAAGCTGTTTCACAGCCTGCCCCCGCTCAACATAAAGGGGTTACTCACGGTGCCTGATTATGCAATAGGGGATATTCAGGGCTGTTATACTCCCTTGCTGAAACTGCTGGATAAAATTGCTTTTAATGATCGGCAAGATCGCCTATGGTTAGTCGGAGATTTGGTAAATCGGGGTCCACAGTCACTGGAAGTTTTGCGTTTTGTGATGAATTTGCCTGTTCCGGCTCGAATTACCCTGGGTAATCATGATTTGCATCTGTTGCATAAAATTTTCATTAAACAGGGCGGGCGGAATAATAAAGATGATACCCTGGATGCCATATTGCAAGCCGATGATTGTGAAGAAATAGGCCACTGGCTGCGTAAACAGTCACTGCTCTATCATGACAGTGAATTAAATGCGGTCATGGTACATGCAGGTATCGCCCCGGTATGGGATCTCGCCCAGGCAAAAAACTGTGCCCGTGAACTGGAAGCTGTTTTATCAGGTGAGCAGTATAAGGATTTTCTGGCGAATATGTATGGCAATGAACCAGTGTGTTGGTCAGACGGCTTAACCGGGTATGAGCGCCTGCGTCTGATAACCAATTTTTTTACCCGCATGCGCTTTTGTGATGCTCAGGGGTGTTTCTCAGCGGGATTTAAAGGCAGCCTGCAGCAGGCGCCTGCAGATCTGATGCCCTGGTACGAAGTACCGGAACGCAAGGCGTTATCTGAAGATATTATTTTTGGCCATTGGGCAGCGTTAATGGGGCAATGTCCAGTGCCAAATATTCATGCCATCGATACCGGATGTCTATGGGGGGGAAAACTGACTGCATTGCGTCTGCAGGATAAGCGGCGGTTCAGTGTTGACGGCTTAAATCATGGGCTAATCAATGTGCAAGACTAAACAAGAGCCGCTACCTGAATCATCTATCCTGGCACTGATTCAGCTGGCACGAAATTATTTCATATCCTCTCCGCAACATTTCATTACTCAACTTGAGTATGGCGATCGATATTTTTGGGTGAAACGCCGGCCGCATGAAAAAAAGCGATTCTGGCATGTGATGCAATCTGCCCTCACCTTTCTGGTTCGTCTGCCGATCTTGCGGTCTACTGTATCCAAAGGCGGTGCGCAAAGCCTTAATCAAGAGGCTGCCCAATTGCGGTTATTTGCGTCAAAGAGTATCCCTGTTCCGGAGGTCATTGCGGTTAATGATGAATTTATTATTACCAGCGATGTCGGATTGCAATTACAAGGTTATCTTTCTCAGTTAGATAATGATGCCCGTAAATCGGAGCTCCTTTGTGCTGCGGCACATAGCCTGGCCAGATTGCACCAGGCTGGTCTCTGCCATGGCCGTCCTTCGCTGCGTGATATGACTCTTGCAGAAGAGACGATTTATTTTATTGATTTGGAAGAAGAGCCTCTGGCCGTGATGTCGCTGGCACAGGCACAGGCCCGCGATATCTGGTTATTTCTTAATAATGTCGCCAGATACACGTCTAAAAAGGATGATCTGTTATTGCGCAATGTATTTGCAATATTGAATATGACGCTTACCGCTGAAACCCGGGCGGCGCTCAGGCAGATGGTCATGTTTTTACGGCCTTTTCGAGTGGTGGTCGAACGGATGATTTTACCTCTGACCGGCGGCCGAGATGTGCGTTGCGCAGTCAAGGCAAACAAGGTACTGGAACAGTCTCTGTGAAATGAACTCAGGGTTTGCGCCCGGTGCTGTAGGT
The DNA here is from genome assembly GCF_042649825.1 of Legionella dresdenensis. Lineage (NCBI taxonomy): Bacteria > Pseudomonadati > Pseudomonadota > Gammaproteobacteria > Legionellales > Legionellaceae > Legionella > Legionella dresdenensis. The sequence goes on from NZ_JBHSAB010000004.1 coordinate 195,146, forward strand.
TGGGTCGTTTGACCCAACCTACACATTGTTACCAGAAAGGCTTTACAGAGAAATACCTACTGCCGCAGTTACCTCAGTATTATATTTCGGCACATCAAGTACAGGTTCATCACCAGCAGGATATTTCACTACCAGTCTTTCCTGCTCTTGTTTAACCTGTTCAATATCATGCTCAGCTTTTTGTTGGGGCAACGATTTCAGGATTTTCTTATAAGAACGCTCAGTTTCAATAATGGTATGAGCCGGATGTGCGTCAACCACTTTTTTCAGCATGCGTGCAGGATAGAGGAATTCGCCTAAAGTCCGGAAGGAAATATGTACTTTGGCAAAGCCATTATGCATCGCATGGGCTACGCGGCTATCAAATAAACCAGCCACCCGCCCAATCGCCATATTAATAGTAAACGCCAGTGCCTTGAAGTTGCTTGAACCAAGAACAAACATAAAATGAGCGGTTTCCGAAGCAGCGACAAAAGCACGAGAGATATCTTTAGCGGTTTTTTCCGTCAGGGTGTTCACTGCTCGCTCAATCGGCCTGGCCGGATGCGGACGGCCCATAATCAAGGCTGCCACACCCAGAAGTAACGATAACCCAACGCGTGCAATGGTAGGGATATAAGCTAATGGGATATAGAATAATTGCACTGCAATGGAGTTTTCGCGCGCCGAAGCAGGATACAACAGCTTTTTCAGTGATGCTGCTTCTTTATAAGTAAAGAGGGTATCAATTTGTTGCTCTATCGCAAACAACGTGTGAGTGTCGAGCTTGGGCAAATGAGCGGTATTTAAAGTAAGCCAGCTTGCCAGCGCCATTTTTTGCGCTAACTGTCGATGTTCAGATTTATGAAAATCTTTCAGATCAATTTCCTTGCCATCATAGCTTAATTTAACAACCCGATAAGGCTTTTGCGTGTGTTCCTCCAGGGCCTCGTAAGTAATCAGGGCGAATTTGAGGCCAATGAACAGATAACCTGTTTCCGGCGCTGAGCCTAAATCCTCTGACAATGTCTTGCTTAGCCAGGGAATGGGGTAACCTGCAACACCATTGGCAAGGACATACCCTAATCCGTATGCTGCAGCAAGATAGCTGCCGTAGGTCAGAGGGTCTTCGGCAAGCTGGGTAACGGCGCTTACTGTTGCACTGCTGGGGCCATTATTCACGAGATCGCTGAGTGATGCAAATATCTGGGCCTGAGTCGAGCCGCCAGCAACGGCCGCGCCCATTTTTGACGATCCCATGGCGAAAGAAAAATTATTAAACCAACTAACATAACCGGCGCCAAAAAGCGAGGCGGTTAAGCCGGGCATAAAGATTGCGCCGACACCGATTAGGTAACCTGTGGTAAATAACAGCCCGCCTACTGGATCTTTGCCATAATAAGAATGGGTAAAGAAGCTGAAAAAACCTGTCAGGCCACGTACTGCTGAGGTTAAAATGTCGTTTTGTTCGCCAGCGGTTAAAGTATAATCTGTTCTGGCAAGCGTACTTTGAGCTGGCGAAAGCGCAGGCGGACTATAATCTGGAATTTTGGAGAAAATTTCATCAAGATACTTTTGTTCAGTTGTCTCGATTTCGCTGATTTTTTTGTTTGCCGTTTCAGCTACCTTGTTAAAATCCTCTGGCGCTTTACTTGATGCCCAGTCATGCAGGACTTCAATTGGCAAACTAATAACAAGTTTTGCTCCCGCATCGCGAACGCCGCGGAAAATATCCTGGATGGCAAAAGCAAATTGTTTAATGAAAGTAGCCGGTTTTTTCCACATTGGGGCATTTGGCGTCGCGTAAGCCCGCAATTTGGCAGCAAATAAATGGAAATCCGAATCACTCCAGGCTTCTTCTTCCCAGGTACGGGTATTATCAAAAGCGCTTTTTAAGGTATTTAACAGAAAATAGCCGACGCTTTTGGCAAATGCTTTAAAATTACGGTGTGTCTGCCAGCGGGTTGCTTTAATTGGGGTAAGCGCTTCTTCCTTATTACCGCTTTGCACCGTGTTACCGACAACTTTGTCCCATTTTTCAATAAAGCTGATGCCAAGCAAAACCTGCCTTTCGCGGGCTGGGGTCAGGTTATCATGTGAAAAATCATAGGTGACCAGATCATCATCGTTTTTAGAAAACACGCCATGATGCTTTCGGGTTACCGCATTACGGGGATCGGCGCGATGATCGTCGATTTCCTTGCGTGCATCCTCAATGCAATCGTTTAATTCGCCTCGGGTCAGCGTAAAATTACGCTTGCGGCTGAATGACAGATCCTGATTAATGCCCTGCAGTTCATAGAGATTCTGCATCATCTGTTGTTTGACGAACTCAACAATCGAATGCTGGCCGCGGCTGCGATTACATTCTTTAAGCGAGACTTGCCCGTCTTTCAGCGCTTTCAGGTAAGAGCGGGCGCGGGATATATCCTGTTGCAAATCATCGCGTATTTGCTGTTTAACGGCGCTATTAATTATCGCGGGGTTTTCAGCGGCAAACTGGCGGTCAATATTCTGGCTGATTGCCTCTAGTGAACGGATGTAATTGTCGAATACTTTGTCATATTTTTCCAGGGTATTACTTTTGTTTGCCAATGACTCCAGGGCTTCGAGCGCTTCCATCCGCCGTTGGGCTAATTTAACCAGTTTCAGCTTTAACGATTGGGTATTACTGATAATTCCTTTGGCGACACGCTCATGCGCCAGAATATGATATTGCCCCAGCGAGGCAATCACTTTGCCGGTAATTGATTCAGGCTTGATAATACCCCAACGCACACCCTTTTTCAGCTGAGCGGCTGTGGTCTGCCATACAAATGAATGAGGCTCGCCATTTTTCCGAATGAAATTTACACAATGCGGGCTGTTATGAATGGGACGGATTTTAGTATAAACGTCCAATTTTTTTGACGCGCTGAAACCGGGAGCCGGTGAAACTTTCGGCAAACGCAATTCTTCATCGCTGCTTACAAGAAAGCGTTCATATTGGCGGTGATTGTATTTTTCAAGAGTTTTTTTAGCGCTGTCAGCTGGCATATCCTACCCACATGGAAATTGGCAATCGCTACCATTATACAGAATTTTGCTTAACGGAATATTATGAATGTTCAGGGTGATTGACAAAGTATGGCGCTTATTCCGATAATAACCGGCGTTTATTCAAGGTTATGGGAGATGCAAATGCGCTTAGTACCAACTATATTATGTGGTGGCGCTGGCTCACGGTTATGGCCTGTTTCGCGTGAACTTCATCCCAAACCGTTCATTCGTCTTGCCGATGGCCAGAGTCTGCTGCAGAAAACGTTCTTGCGGGGCGCGGCTTTAAACAGTGTTGAAGAAATATTAACGGTTACTAACCGCGAATTATTTTTTAAAACCAAAGATGAGTTTCATGAAGTTAATTCAGACAATATCAAAACCTCTTTTATTCTGGAGCCGTTCGGGAGAAATACGGCTGCCGCAATTGCCTCAGCGGTAATACAGGTTATTTCCCGTTTTGATCGCGAGACATTGATACTGGCTTTACCTGCCGATCATCTGATAGCAAACCAGCGGGCATTTGCTGATGCTGTGAATCAGGCTATAATTCTTGCCCAGCAAGGCAAAATTGTAACTTTCGGTATTACGCCTGATTGTCCTGAAACCGGCTATGGTTATATTGAAGCACAAGGCAACCAGGTAGTAAGCTTTGTGGAAAAGCCTTCTCTGGAGAAAGCGAAGCAGTACCTGGCGCAGGGTAATTTTCTGTGGAATTCCGGCATGTTTTGCTTTAGCGCGGGCACTATGCTTGATGAACTGGAGCAATACTGCCCTGATATTCTGTTAGCAGTGAAAACATGCTGCGAACAGTCGGCTACCGCACAAGGGCAGGATTTTATGCAACTGGAGCTTGAGCCGCAGAGCTTCAGCGCGGTTGCTGAAAATTCTATTGATTATGGCGTGATTGAGCGCTCTGACAAAATCGCGGTGGTTCCCTGTGATATCGGCTGGAGCGATATAGGCTCCTGGAATGCATTAGGCGCATTAGCAAGTCCTGACCAGAATGGCAATCGGATTGAAGGTGAAGCGTTGTTGCATAGTGTGTCTAACTGCTATATACAAAGCAAAGACCGTCTGGTGGGGGCTGTCGGCGTAGAGAATCTGGTGATTATTGATACGCCTGATGCATTGCTGGTAGCTGATCAGGCATGTACTCAGGAAGTCAAGCATCTGTATGCCCAGCTTAAAACTCTGGGGCATGAAACGCACAAATTACACCGTACTGTGCATAGGCCATGGGGTACTTATACCGTTCTTGAAGAAGGGGCGAATTTTAAAATCAAACGAATTGTGGTTCGTCCTGGCGCAAGTTTAAGCCTGCAAATGCATCATCACCGCAGCGAGCACTGGATTGTGGTGAGCGGTATGGCGCGGGTAATTAATGGCGATACGGAGCTGTTTGTCCGCGCCAACGAATCAACCTATATTCCCGCCGGTCATAAACACCGTCTGGAAAACCCTGGTGTGCTGGAACTGGTCATGATTGAAGTTCAAAGCGGTGAGTACATGGGCGAAGATGACATCATCCGCTTCGAAGATGTCTATGGACGCGCGTAGATTGGGCTGTAAAGCCCAACATTCATTCATTAATCTGGCATCGATTGTTGGGCTGCACTTCGTTTTGCCCAACCGACGTCGTGGATCGAATTGCTTTACATTACGGCTTTCGCCAAACTTGCCTCTGTCTGACCGCCATAAAGCGTTTCGCGATAATTCCCTTCAGGGTCAAACACAAAGGTTACTGGTACGCCTCGAATATCGCCCAGATTCAATGCCGAGCCGGGATCTTCTGCCAATGCGGGGTAAGTCAATTCATATTTGCGAGCCAGATCTTTTTGCTCTGCCAGAGGTAGGGCGTCAAAATTAACCGCGAATAGTGCAACATTGTCTTTATGGGTCTGATAGAACCGGTTTAATTCGGCAATTTCATCAATACAGGGATGACACCAGCTTGCCCAGTAATTAATTAATACCCATTTTCCTTTCAGGGCTGAAAAATTGATTTGCTTACCTTCAAGCGTAGTCAGGATGATGCCAGCATGGGCTAAAGGCAGGATGAAAAATAAAAAACCGCATAAAAGGGATCGGAACCGTAACATAATCTGTCTCGTCTTACTTTTGATTGATGGTAACACATTTTTTGTTTTTAAAAATAATCAAGGGATACTAAACATAAACCCTCAAGCATCCTTCTCCATTTTCAGCTATTCTATAGGAATAAGGAGACGGTTATGAAAGAGATTGATGTTGCCCGGATTGTTGATGGCATGCTTGTTCGAGAGGGTGCAGGCGTTAAACTAAAACGTTATATAGGCGCGGATCGGAGCAATGACTGGGAACCGGTACTGCTATTTGATTATTTTGACAGTGAAGAACCTATGGATTATCTGGGCGGCTTTCCCGCCCATCCACACCGTGGTTTTGAAACCATTACCTATATGCTGGCCGGAAAAATGATGCATCAGGACAATCAGGGGCATCAGGGTATTATCGGGCCGGGTGATGTACAATGGATGACCGCAGGGCGGGGTGTGGTTCACTCTGAAATGCCGGCGCAAAACCATGGGCGGCTTGCAGGTATCCAGCTTTGGCTTAACTTGCCGGCCGATAACAAAATGGTAACGCCCGCCTATCAGGAATATACCGCTGAGCAATTGCCCATTGAGCAACAGGATTCGGGCACTACAATTAAAGTTATTGCAGGTTCAACGGCGCAGGGAACACATTCTCCAATCAGCGGTATTGCTACCGCGCCGTTAATGTTTGATATTCAGATGCGCTTGCCGTCTACGATTACCCAATCGATTCCGGAAAGTCATCAGGCTATGGTATTGGTATTGGACGGTGTATTATCAATCCAGGACAATACCATACCAGCCGGCAATCTGGCCATGCTTACCACAGGCGACAGCCTGACCTTTAAAGCACTGACCAGTGATACCCGTTGTTTACTGATTGCAGCAAAAAAACTGCATGAACCAATTGCCCGCCTTGGCCCGTTTGTCATGAATACCCAGGCGGAGATTATGCAGGCAATGGACGATTTCAGGAATCACCGCTTTTAATTGGACAAGGAGCAATAATGACAAAAATACTGGTTCTGTATTATTCGAGCTATGGACACGTTGAAACGATGGCGGAAGAAGTCGCCAAGGGCGCCAGGGAAGTTGAGGGAGTCAGTGTGGTAATCAAGCGAGTACCGGAAACCATGCCGGAAGAGGTTGCAAAAAAAGCAGGGGTTAAACTCAATCAGCAGGCCGAAATTGCCAAACCTCAGGAATTGGCTGAATATGATGCCATTATTTTTGGTACTCCTACCCGTTTCGGTAATATGGCCGCCCAAATGCGTAATTTTCTTGATCAAACCGGCGGCTTGTGGGTTAACGGCGCATTAGTAGGTAAGCTGGGCAGCGTTTTTGTCTCTACCGGTACTGGCGGCGGTAATGAATCGACCATTTTGTCATTCTGGAATACTCTCATGCATCACGGCATGATTGTGGTTGGCGTTCCTTATACTGAAAAAGGATTAACCGATTTAAGCGAAGTGCGCGGAAGCTCGCCTTATGGCGCAGGCACAATTGCCGGTTCTGACGGCAGCCGCACGCCAAATGATATTGAGCGTCAGATTGCGCGTTTTCAGGGCAAACATGTGGCCGGGATTGCAAAACGGTTGTTTGATTAATCTTATGTCATTCCCGCGCAGGCGGGAATCTATTCCTAAAATGGCACAGTGCTACGTTAAAAATAGATTCCCGCCTGCGCGGGAATGACTGATCTCATGGGGCTAAGATGTTTAACCTACGGAAATAACTCTTGATATTGTGTCTGGGTAAGTTTGATGGTCATCTGCCAGCCGCCCTGATCATCAACCTGTTCTGTTAATACTGCACCCAGAGCATATAAACGCGCACGCAATTTAGCCTGATCAACCGCAACGTAAATTTCTTTTTTGACTACTGCGCCATGTAAGGCTGTTGCTATTGCCTCCTGCAGCAAATCCAGTCCGGCGCCGTTTTGAGCGGAAAGCCAGACTTTGCAGGAATCATCCTGTTGATCAAGCCGTGGTTGCCAGCCTTCCTGTTGATCGATTTTATTGAATACCTGAATCATGGGAATATCATCAACGGCTAATTCAGCTAAAACCTGCTGGACTGCGGCGACATTTTCCCGCCAGTGCGGATCAGAGATATCAATTACATGCAGCAATAAATCCGCTTCCTGCGTTTCTTCAAGGGTAGCGCGGAATGCTTCAACTAACTGATGCGGAAGATCACGGATAAACCCTACTGTATCTGCCAGTATAACGGCAGATGAGCCGGGTAAATCCAGTTTCCGCATGGTTGGATCAAGGGTTGCGAATAACTGGTCAGCGGCATAAATACTGTCGCCGGTTAATGCATTAAACAACGTTGATTTACCGGCATTGGTGTAACCAACAAGCGACACAGTCGGCATGGCCGCTTTCTGGCGGGCGCGACGGTTCTGATCACGGCTGCGCCTGACCTTTTCAAGCCGTTTGTGAATCGATTTAATTCGCTCGCGTAACAGCCGGCGGTCGGTTTCAAGCTGGGTTTCACCGGGGCCGCGTAAGCCGATACCGCCTTTTTGGCGCTCAAGGTGAGTCCAGCCTCTGATTAGCCGGGTAGACAAATGTTCAAGCTGAGCAAGTTCGACTTGTAATTTCCCTTCAAATGTTCGGGCGCGTTGTGCAAAGATATCAAGGATTAACCCGCTGCGGCCAACGACACGGCATTGAAACAGGCGTTCAAGATTACGTTCCTGAGAAGGGGAGAGTTCATGGTTTACCAAAACCAGTTCTGCATTACAGGCAGTAACCAGTTCCTGGATTTCTTCAGCCTTGCCAAGACCGACATAATATTTGGCATCGGGCGTAGCCCGTGAGCCGGTAACGCAGGCAACAATTTCAGCCTGTGCAGAAACCGCCAGCTCTTCAAATTCGGCTAATGCTTTTTCAGCATCAACGCCAGGAAGAGCCAGCTGTACTATAATAGCCCGCTCGCCGCCTTGTGGACGTTCAAACACAACAAACCTGATTATTAAGCAAAGTCTGCTCAGTCTGCCACATTTTCCTCGTCTTCACCAGTAGGCACTTTTATCATGCGTGAAGGTACAACCGTTGATATCGCATGCTTATATACCATTTGGGTAACGGCATTTTTCAGCATTACAACATATTGATCAAATGAGTCCACTATACCGTGCAATTTAATCCCGTTAACCAGGAATACGGAAACAGGAACTTTTTCTTTGCGCAGTTCATTTAAGAACGGATCTTGTAACTGATGATTTTTAGACATTGCCTTCTCCTTATTTTTATTGTTTGAGGCAACAACATTAATAAGTATAGCCGGTTTTAAAAAAATATCCTCCTGGCTTTTAGTTCCGTGCGGGAAAATTTGTCATCCCCGCGAAGGCGGGGATCCATCCCTCAAACAAGGTCAAGAGTCAACTTGAGAAATAGATTCCGGCCTTCGCGGGAATGACAAAATCCTTAACTTAATGGCAGTGATTACAGAATGGTCCGTTACAAGAAGAATTATTGTAACAACTATTCATTTTATGACATTTTGGTTACTATAGGACAACTCGACCAAAATTAATCATGTTGTGTATAAGATTCTGGCGAGCTTTATTTTTGTTGTTTTAGGAGAATTAACAATGGTGTTGTCATACGAAGAAATAATGCAGGACCCTTATGAGAAATTGATCGCTACTGATGGCGGTTTGGCCGAAAATGCTCCAGCTTTAGACGCGCTTGAACCTGCAAAACAAGATGCGCTGGCAGAAGAATTAGTAAAACAATGCTCTCACGCCAATTTTCAGCAGTTACACGGAAAATTGAAGGCCGCAGCACCTTATGTAAATATCTATAGAGCTTTAGAAAATGCCTGTATAGTAAGGGCTCAAATTGCAGCTATAAACGGTAGTGCCAAACATGTTGCTACTGCTGAGCAATTTGTAGCCAATATTAAGACAGAGGCTTTTCGTCAGTTCCCCGAGTTAGCGAAGCATTTTTTCGCCAAACATGAAGCTGAATATGCAGAAAATGTTGCAATGACGCTTGCTGACAATAAAGCAGCGCGCGCCGAATTAAAAAACGTTGCTAATGATACGTTTGCTGGCACTACATTTGGTACACGCCTGGCTCAGGCCACCAAAGCCAGCAAGCATGTGAATGCACTGCTGCAGGATAATCCAGAGAAAATAGTAAAGCGGAACAGTTTTACCGGTGAACTGGTTAATCTTTTCCCAAGATTGTTTGGTAAATTGAAGGGGCAAGAGCAGGCAATTGCTGGAAAGTTATCAGCAACAGAAGAAGCTAAAATAAAATTACAAACTATCACTGCTGCAATCGATGCCGAGGATCATGAAGAAGTAAAACAATCATTTGGTATTATGCATGCTGCATTGGTAAAACGTTCCGGCAGTGAGGAAACGACAACAATTGGAGCAGATTCTGTTCCAGTAACAACAAGTACAGAACCCGCTGATAAACCAGCTTCTGAAACGACTATTTCAGAGCCAACTCCAGAAGCGGCTGCTGAGACAACATCTGCAACGCCTGCGTCAGAGACAGCTCCAGAAGCGGCTACTGAGACAACATCTGCAACGCCTGCGTCAGAGCCAGCTCCAGAAGCGGCTACTGAGACAACATCTGCAACGTCTGCGGCACAACCAGTTCCAGAAGCGGCTGCTGAGACAACATCTGCAACGCCTGCGGCAGCGCCAGCAGCGGCTGCTGAGACAACATCTGCAACGTCTGCGGCACAACCAGCTCCAGAAGCGGCTACTGAGACAGCATCTGCAACCTCTGCTCCTGCAACAACAGAGCTGCCTGCTGAGTCCAGTCCTGGAAATAATACGAACTCAATATTTGGCGCAGCTAACCCAACCAATCAAAAACGCTTGGGCAATCCGGGTCAGAAAACTGTTTGTGGTTTAAATCCGGGCAGTTCTTGCAGCGTTATGTAACATCCCTTTGGTGTTCCCGCGCAAGCGGGAACCTGCTTCCAATATCCCTCCATTTTAGCAACTCCGCCAAAATCCTGGCCGCTTTTGAGATATTTCTTGGATGCCGACCAGCTTAACACGCTAGGCATTTTTTGGGCGAATTCTATATACTTTCAGCATAAGGGATGACATGGAATGTCTGACAGGATGTCAATGCGCCATGGACCAGCACAGGATGTGCTCTGCTGCAAGGACGCAGCGGCTTTAAGCCCCAGGCTTAAATCCTAAGCAAACATTTTCCGAATTGCCTCAGGCAATTCAACCGATTTGCCCTGAGTATAATCAATCCATACAATTTTACTGGTGCCTTGCGCCATGAGTTGGCCATCCTGAAGCAAATCATGATCGACAATAAAGCTGGAGCGCCCCAGGCTGTGCATGGTACTGGTCAGGGTCAGCGTTGCTGGATAAACCACCGGTTTTAAAAACGTACACGCAATATGAATCACAACCGGACCGATATTTTGCTTCATATCAAGATTCTGGCTTGCCAGCCATTCAATCCGGGCTTCCTGAAAGTAATCAAAATAACGGGTATTATTAACATGCCCTAACGCATCCATATCACCCCAGGCAATTGCAAAGGTTTTTTCATGGATTTTGATTTTCTGTTCGCTCATGATAAGTCCTGTGGATCGACGTCAATATTCCATCGCACGCCATTAGTGTGTTTATTAATTGTTAACCACTGACGCAGCGCGGTCAATGTCGATTGCAATAATTTTCGCGACGGCGCTTTAAGCAGTAACTGCATGCGATATAAATTGGCCTTACGCGCCAACGGAGCCGGGGCCGGGCCTAAAGTCTGGATAGTGTGGGTGTTTAAATACTGTTTCATTGCATGGAGCAATTGAAGGATTTTGTCCTGCTTGCGATCCTGCGCCCGGATCACGGCTAAATATTGATACGGCGGCAGGGCTGCCAGTTGGCGGTTGGCAAGCAGAGATTCGGCAAAAGCATCATAGCCTTGACGAATCAGAATATTGAGCAAGGGGTGTTGCGGCAGATGAGTCTGAATTAATACCTGGCCAGCCTGCTCCGCCCGGCCGGCTCGGCCGGCAACCTGAGTTAACAATTGTCCCAGTTGTTCAATGGCGCGAAAATCCTGATTGTAAAAACCGGCATCGGCTTCAACGACTACAACCAGCGTTAACCGCGGAAAATGATGACCTTTGGCCAGCATTTGCGTGCCGACTATCAGCTGCACTTTTTCCTGATTGATCATTTCCAGCCGGGTATCCAGTTCATGTTTGCCGCGAACTTCGTCGCGATCGACACGCATCATTGCGGTGGCGGGAAAGATTTGCTGCAGGTATTCGTGAATGCGCTGGGTGCCTGCTCCGACAGGTATCAGTTCCCGGCTGCGGCAACGCCGGCAATAGGTTGGAATTGCCTGATTTGAACCGCAATGATGACACATCAGGCTGCGGTTGTGGGTATGCAGGGTCAAATGACTGTCGCAGGCTTTACAATCAACCATCCAGCCGCATTGATGACATAATAATACCGGCGCAAAACCGCGGCGGTTAATAAAAACCAATACCTGATTATTCTGTTTCAAATGCTCATCAATCACCGCAATTGTCGCGGGCGCGAGCCCATGTTGAATGGGAGTATTACGTAAATCTACAACCTGATAAAATAAAGGCGTGGTGCTGATTGCCTTCTGATTAAGGCGCAATAAAGTGTATTTCTTCTGCTGGCAATTATGAATGCTTTCCAGGCTTGGCGTGGCTGAACCGAGTATAATGGGAATATTGGCCTGATGAGCGCGAATCAAGGCACCGTCTCGGGCAGAATAACGCACGCCGTCCATTTGTTTTAATGAACTGTCATGTTCTTCATCGATAACAATTAATCCCAACTCCGGCAAGGGGGTGAACAGCGCTGCACGAGTGCCGATTACCAGCTTGACCTGATTGTCATGCGCCAACTTCCATGCCGCTGCCCGTTCCGTCTCATTGAGACTGGAGTGTAAAATTGCAATCGGCACGTTAAAACGGGCATGAAAACGGGAACGTAATTGCGGCGTCAGCCCGATTTCCGGCACTAGCACCAGGACTTGTTTTTTGGCTGCCAGAACCTGGGCGATCACGTGCAGATAAACTTCTGTTTTACCACTGCCGGTAACACCCTGCAGCATGAAGCAATGATAACTTCCTAACCGTTCGCTAATGGCTGTGACAGCCTGTTGTTGCTCCGCATTTAATGCTAAGGGCGCCTGTTCGCCGCTGCCGCAATATGCCGCCAGATCCAGTTCCTGCCGACTGCAAATTAACTCCTGGGTTAACAGTGTGGTTAACAGCTTTTTGCCAAAGCCTGCTGCAACCAGCGTTTTTTCTGCAGCAGGCTGATGTTGATTGATATAATCAAGCAGGGCATGCTGCTTAAACGCCCGCGGATTGAGCTCTGCATGTGCGTTATCTGCCGGCATGGCCAATTGATACCAATGACTTACTGGTAAATCGGCATCAAGTCCCTGGCGCAATTTTTTTGGCAGGGCAAGCGGCAGTACTTCCGATAAAGGCGATTGATAATAGTCCGCAATCCATTGGCAAAACGTCAGCATTGCCGGGCTTATTAAAGGTGCGGCGTCAATTATGCTGCTTATGGATTTAAGCTGGATATTGGCCTGTTGTTTGCCGTAACCGACAACAATGCCCAGTTCGGTCCGTTTGCGAAACGGCACCCACACCCGGGCGCCGATCACGGGTAACAAGCCTGCCGGCTCATAATCAAACCAGTCACGGCTGGTGTTGGGGATACAGACCTGAACAATATCCGTACCCGTCATGTCAGCTGCGCAGCCATTGATGGCTGGCTGATTGCCCGGGAGCAGAAAAAACTTTAATCACGATCTTTTCGATGCGATGACGATCCAGTTCTTCTTTATCCTTAATGAGTTCGTTAACAAACCAGCGTGATAATTCTTCAACTGTTATATTAGACAACGGCATCAAGGTGACGTCTTCCTTTAAAAACGGTATTTTCTTGTGGTTAAACGTAAAATAATAATATTCGTCATCTTCGCTTATCTGCATAAAGGGAGAAAACTCAGGCATCAGAAAAGTCTGGTTGAGTTGACGGCAGAGATTATGCACCCGGTGTTTATAATAACGGTAATCGAAGGTCATGCCATTCTCTTCCACCCAGGTAGTGAGCGCCAGATAAACGCCATACATATGGCCGTGGAGCGGTTCTCGCTCCGTTGCAGAAAAAATGGTGGTGTGACCGGCAGAAAATTTCATCGACTCCTTTTGCAATTCTACCGTAGTTAAATATCGGGTCATGGTTACAAACTCGCTCTCTTATCGTATAGCTGAAACCCGGTTAAGGGTTTATTAAGGTTTTTGGTCAACGCGATTACTTTGAATAATTCGCCCATTTCGCTGGGATTGGTCAATTGTTTGACCGCCTGCTGCGCGTTAACACGTGCAGGTCCGTCTTCAATATCATCCAGTAAGCTTAACAAACCATTCGCCAATAAAAAAGCAGCCTGGTTAGTATAGCCTGCCACATGCAATCCGGCAGCCTGGCCCGCTTCGGCCACATGGGTAAAATCGACATGGGCGGTAATATCCTGTTCGCCGATATGAAGCAATGGATTAGTATGGGCCTGATGGCGATAATGACACATTAATGTGCCCTGGTTGCGATCCGGGTGATAATATTCATGCCGGGGAAAACCATAATCTATTAACAGGATAGCCCCCTGATTAAGTATAGAGGCGCACTCCGCAATCCAGCCGTCAATAAACAGGTTGGCTTCTGAACAGTATGGCGAATAATCAGCGGGCAAGACCTTTTTTACATGGGCAAGCAATTGCTCATTCGCGCTCGGCTCAAAAATCTCAATGAGCTCATTTTGATCATTCAATGTAATATAACTTTCTGCAATGCCGTGCTCTGTCTGCAGGAAACGATGAACCGGCATTGCATCTAATACTTCATTGCCAATAATCACGCCATTTAATGGTTTTTCCGGCCAGCTATCAAGCCAGCTTACCCTATTTGCCAGATGAGAGATTTCAGCTGTGATTAATTGCTGCTGACGCTGGCGCAAATTATCACTGACTTCAATGATCTGATACTGCTCAGGCAGGCAATCAAGCTGCTCAAGCCGCCGCAATAAATCGACACATAAACGGCCGGAGCCCGCGCCAAATTCCAATAATACCGGTTTTTCCAGTCCGGCAAGCACTTCGCGGCATTGATTGGCCAGCGTATAGCCGAATAACGGGCCAAGCTCGGGTGCTGTAACAAAATCCCCATGCTTGCCGAATTTCAACAAACCACTGCTATAGTAACCATATTGCAAATCATATAATGCAAGCTGCATGAATTCAGCAAAATCAAGCCGCTGATATTGCCGGATGAGGCCGCGTAATCGTTCAAGTAAATTCATCGGACAGTTGGTTGAGAATAAAACAGGGAAAATACTCCGTTTTCATTCGGGAAACAAGAGTTAATTCATTGTCATTCCCGCGCAGGAACTATAAATTTCTTCGTGTAATGGCAATGAAGCCAAGCTTGTTCGTTGGCTATGGCTTGACTAAAGAGCGCAAAATCGTTACCATCATGCATGTTAATTTTTTAGGCAAAAAGCCTTATTGTTTGCTATGTATCGTTTAACAAAATCTCAGAAGCATGATCTTTCTCTTGGCGGCAATACAGAAGCCGCTATTAATTTTATTTTTGAAACCTACCCGGCAGATGGCGTTGATGACATCAAAAAAACCATCAATGGCGATGAAAAGCGTTATATAGGAAATCCATACCGGGTCCGGTTTAAAACCTTGTTAACCTCGTTTTTGGGTTTGCCTAACCGTCAGTTTGATAAAGAATCTGAGCCCGAGATTCTCAATAATTTTATGGGATGGAATCCGGGCCATAGCAGATGGAAAAATATATTAACAGCGCTCTTTGCCATTCCATTAAATGTGGTGATAACACCATCACGGCTGGTTGTGAATCTGGTAAAAGCGGTAACAGAATTGGTACCCGGCTTAACCTATTTTGCCTTACAGGCATTATTGCTGCTCACTGAGTCGGCTGGAAAGGGTTTATCTCGATTGTTTGGAAAACCTGGCGAGATTATTGGCTATGTGGTCTTAGGTTTGATCCAGCTATTATTATACGCTGCTATGGCAGTAACCTTGCTGGCTTACACTGTTGGTCAGGCTTTCACTTCACCTATTGAGTTTATTCGCGGGATTTATGAGACGGTAAAAGGAAGCAATCTGGCTTATAAAGCTATATTTATGTTTGCGGCTGTTGGACTGGTTATGGCGGTATATGGTACGGCATTCGCTTTTGCCTGGCCGGTGGTTGTTACCAAAATCCTGCCAGGGGCTATTGCCCAACTCCCACTGTTTGTGGCTACGCTGAATAACACCTTTACGACTGGTGCGATTGTCGGTTTTGCGGTTGCGACTGTCGGGCCTGTGCTTAATAAGCTTGTAACCGGTTTTACCTCCTGGTGGCATAAACCGCGTGCCGCGCAGCTGGAATCGGAAAAAGCGGAGCTGCGGGATGCGGAAACTGTTTTTGATCCTGCGCTTGCACCTGAACCTGGCCTTGAACACAACCTGTCGCCAGCTCCTGAATGGCTATATTCTGAATCCCAAACACCCGGTAATGATGTCAGAATTGATATGCCTGAGCACTGGGAGCCTCCAGTATGTGCGCCGCAAACGGTGCAAGAGGCCAGTCATCATATCGATATGCCTGATAATGTATTCTCGCAGCCATTGAGCCCGCCGGTTCCCGGCGCTCAAAAAGCCGCAGAAGACTTCGTAGCGATTCCAATAGGCGGAAATAGCAACAGCTTCTATCATCACGCACCGGATGAGGCGCCTCTGGAGCAACCGACAAAAACTTGTGGAATCTTATAATAAATGTAGCCTGTAGCCTGGGTGGAGGTCCGCAGGACCGTAACCCGGGTTCCACCGCGTTTCACCCAGGCAACATTAATGACATCTTAAACAGGGATTCATGCATATGTCAGAAAAAATTGCACTCATTACGGGAGCAGCCCGCCGCATAGGCGCAACGATTACTGAACACCTTCATCAATACGGTTATGCCGTAATTATACATTGTCATCACTCCATCGCAGATGCCCGTTCTTTAGCTGAACAACTAAATAGCCGCCGGCCAGACAGCGCGCTGATTATCAGCCAGGATCTTCTTCAACCCCAGGCGGCAGAGCGTTTGATTGAACAGGCAATAGCCTGGAAAAACCGGCTGGATCTGCTGGTGAATAACGCATCAGTATTTATCCGCTCCCCATGCGGCAACTTGAACATGGCGCAATGGCAACAACAATTTACCGTCAATGTCCAAATCCCATTCCAGTTAAGCTGTCTGGCTGCGCCTTATCTTGAAGCGCAAGAAGGCAGTATTATTAATATTACTGATATTCATGCGGAAAAACCGTTAAAAGGGTATGCCGTCTATTGCCAGACCAAAGCGGCTCTATTGATGCAGACCAAGGCGCTGGCGCGCGAACTTGCGCCCAAAGTGCGGGTAAATGCCGTTGCTCCCGGTGCGATTGCCTGGCCTGAACAGGAAAACCTGTTAACGGATGACGTGCGCCAACAGATTATCGCAATGACGCCGCTTAAGCGTCACGGTTCACCGGTTTATATCGCCCAAGCGGTAGTTGCACTGGCCGGGAATGCGTTTATCACCGGCCAGGCAATTAATGTTGACGGCGGCAGGAGTATTAATTAATTGCCTGCGCCTGGTGCGGCCTGGAAGTGATCAGAGGGCAGCAACGGTTTTTCTTCATCGACAGCCTTGGGTAAGGATGGGAGAAGTCCGGGGCGGCCTGCTTTGTTGAAATGATCCAGGCAATGAGCGCGATCCTTGTTGAACCAGGCTTCAAAAGCGACAAATTTAACCTCTTTAAACTCTGGCAGTTTACCGCGCGTGGGCTTATAGCGGTTAATAAGGATATTTGAAAGCACTGCCAAAGCAAGACCTGCCGCCAGCACCCCTAATCCCGGGCCTATCGGCATCATGACCAAGGCTGTAAAGACCAGTGCCGGAACCAATGCATCAATCAATACCGAACGAGTCAATTGCACCGCCTGGAACCGGATCATGCATTTTTGATGAGCCGACTCCGCCATCCGTTCTGCCAGCAGCAGGTAAATTTGCCTCTGCATATTCGGATCGTCCTCCGCTTCGCCAAATTTCTGCAGCAACTTTTCACAGTCGGTTTTGATGCGATTGCGCAGCTGCTTTGAATGTTCGATTTCAATCGCGCTGTTGATTGCCGATGTGGCTAGAGTCAAGACGAAACTCAGGGCGGCGCCTGCAACTCCCAGTGCAAGTGCAACTGGTGCCGCTGCGGGTATAAACAAGCTGCACATCAGAACAAACGCAATGAAAAGGCTGACGGCATAGGTTAAATCGTTAATCAGCTTCATCTGCTTGAATTTCCATTCAAATTGCTCATTTTCTTGTTGCTTTCTGAGGTCATCAAGCCGGTTGTCAATCGTTTCCAGTGACTCCTGGGCTTCTCTGATTTCCTCGGCTCTTGCCTTTTCTGCTGCCTCTAGTCTCATAACCGCTTCTTGGTTACCAGCCTGGTTTGCCAATAAGTTGGCTTTTTCTTCTTTCAGTTTGGCAAGAGCGTTTTCATAATCGGCTTTGGCCGCGATTAATTTGGTCTTTTCTTCTTCCAAATCCTCAATGGCTTCTTTATAGTCCTGCATTTTTTTGTTATAAGCCGTTTGCTCTTCATAAAATCGCCAGCAGGTCAAGGCAATGTCCATCAGTAACAGGCCAGCGGTTACGGCATTACCCGCTGTTCCCAGCGCACCTGAACCAACCAGCCAGAAATAACAGGCAAGATTGGCTGTCGCCCAGAACAAGTCATTCAATATTGTGAATTTGCGCATATCCCATTGGGTTAAAAACCGTTCTTGCCAGGGAATCTCCGCTTCCGGAGAGTCTTTGAGCCAGGGATTAGCGTGTTTCGTCAGCAGATAAAGGTTAATTCCAAGCCGAGTGTAGTATAAGACCCAGCTCATGTAACCTGTTATGGGCGCAGGCACGCCTAGCGCGGCTTGTGCCTGCTGGTTATTATAAAAATCAGCCGGCAGCATTTCCAGAATGGCGCTCAGCATTCCTCCGCCCCAGACCCAATAAAGTCTAAGGTCATTGCTTTTGGACATTTTCTTTTCAGCCGAGGTAAGCAATTTTTCGCCGCCATCGTCCATAATACTCATCATGGTTTTGCCGATGGCTTTGCCTAATCCCAATAACCAGCCTAGCAGAAACCCTGGCTGTGCTGCAGCGGCTTCTTCCTGGTGATTTTGCGCTATTGCAGCGGTAACCGGGTTATTAGCTTGCGGTAATAGCATTTCCAGCAACTGGTTACATTTGACTTTGTGTTTAAGCAATTTTTCCAGGCCTTTAGTTCGATGCTCCGCTTCAGCTAATAAAATTTGAAAATCCAGTAAATACCCGGTGAGCATAAGCTTATCAGCCAGCGCTTTTTTCTGTTGCTCAGTCAGGAATTTAAAAATTGCAGAATTGGTCTGGTCTAATTGCTGACGGTAATAATCCAGCAAAGCCGGATAAAATCCTCTTAGTTCTGCTATTTCGGCAATCCCCGGGAGTTGATCGCGATTGCGGGAATCGCCTTTGCTGGCGTGATAGCGGCGGCGAGCAGCATTTAAACCATGTTGGCCTATCAGTTTGCTTAATGGTGCCATTGGTTTATTACTGCTGCTTTCAGTCATTATGCCGCCTCCTTATAAAGGGATTTGTGATTTATAAAATTCAATTTGCTCTTTTTTATATCACAGTATGAATTTGAAGGACAAGGCTAAAATATATCCATTTACAATTATGTAACCTATCTAAAGATAATTTTAGCTTATGTTTGGAGATAGGTGCGTTTCATTAAGTTAAGAAAATGTGTCATCCCCTGCGGAGGGGGAGATCAATTCATCGAACAAGGTAAGGTGCTAACTGGAGAAATGGATTCCCGCCTTCGCGGGAATGACAGTATCTATCACTTAACCGAATTGTCATCCCCGTGAAGGCGGGGATCTATCCATCAAACAAGGTAAAGAGCCAACTTGAGAAATGGATTCCGCCTTCGCGGGAAAGACAGTGCGGCAGTATGCCTTCACAGGAACGACAAGGTTCTTGCGTTATTACTTTTCTATCCATTAAGATCTCATTTTTTCACCATTGAGGTTAATTATGGCCAAAGCAGTGATTTTGCTTTCCGGCGGCCTTGACTCGGCAACTTGCGTTGCAATTGCCAAATCACAGGGGTTTGAATGTTATGCGCTTAGTTTTATGTATGGTCAGAAACACACAGCTGAATTAGAGGCGGCGAAAAGAATTGCTGACCAGTTTGAAGTGGCCGAACACCGGATAGTGAATCTGGATGTCGGGCAATTCGGCGGCTCGGCGCTCACGGATAAAGCGATTGACGTGCCTGAGTACAGTGCAAAATCTGAAATACCGGTTACCTACGTTCCCGCCCGCAATACGGTCTTTCTCTCAATTGCCTTGGGCTATGCTGAGGTTTTGCAGGCTAATGATCTGTTTATTGGCGCAAATGTCGTCGATTATGGCGGCTATCCGGACTGCCGGCCGGAGTTTCTGGCTGCGTTTCAGGCAATGGCCAGACTGGCGACCAAAGCCGGTGTTGAAGGCGCGCCAATTACTATCAATGCGCCTTTGCTGACATTAACCAAGGCGGAAATCATAGCGACGGGCCGCAGATTAGGTGTAGACTATGCTATGACCGTGTCCTGTTATCAGGCAGGGCCTGGTGGTGAAGCGTGTGGAAAATGCCATAGTTGTGAATATCGGCGTAAAGGTTTTGCCGAGGCTGGTTGTGCTGATCCAACGATCTATTTTTAATCAGACCTTGATAAAAATTTACGATTTTGTTACAACTTATTGGGCATTTTTATTTCAATTATATTAATTAGTTGCTATTATGGCCTCGATTTTTAACCTAGGAGTAAAATTATGTTTCAAGCAATTACTGGTTTTTTAGGTAGACATTATGTCAAAATATTGTTTGGCTTGCTTGCGTTAGCACTGGTTGCGGCTTTGGCATCGGTATTCGTATATGCTTTTGCTCCAGCTGCAGTTGCTGCTCTGGCTGCCGTTTCAATTAAAGGCGTTGCAATTTTTGCACCACTGTTCTCTTTATTTAATTTTGCTGGCGGCGCTGCTGTAGCCACTATGATTATTGCTGCTGCTGCACCAGCCGTTGCGACTGTTGCTGGCTTTGTTGCTGCACTGGGTCTTGGTCTGGTTTATGATGGTGTCAGACGCGTTGTTAAAGATGTTGTTGGTTTGTTTACTGATCGCTTTAAAACACAAACCTCTTCTGATGAGTTAGTATTAGAGAGACGTGAAGAAGCGCAATATGAAAATATTACCTCAACTTCAACAAATCCTTACTACAACCAACATCTCCAGCAAACTGAAGCTCCACAAACGACTGTAGTTGCAGAAGAACTTCCTTCTGATCATCATCATGGTCATGGAACCAGTTTTTACGAAGCACCCCAATCCAGCTCTGTATTTGCTGAATCTTCTACTCCCAGTTATGTTCCTGCGACTTCTGGCTTAAACGGATAACTTAAGCGTAGTACAGCATCTAAAAACGCGGCAAACGCCGCGTTTTTTTATTCCTCTCCCCAGCGCTTGACCAAACCACTGTCCAAATCAAATAAATCCAATACCCGGCCAACGGTTGTGTTGACTAAATCATCAATAGTCTGGGGATTATTATAAAAAGCAGGAACGGGCGGATAAATAATGGCGCCCATCTGCGTGGCAAGGGTCATATTTTGCAGGTGGCCAAGATGAAGCGGCGCTTCACGGGGCATGAGAACCAGCCGCCTTCTTTCTTTCAAAACCACATCTGCGGCCCGGGTGAGCAGGGTGCTGGTAATGCCGTGCGAAATTTCGCCCAGTGTTTTCATCGAGCAGGGCGCGATAATCATTCCCATCGTTTTAAAAGAGCCGCTGGCAATGCTTGCTGCAATATTGCTATTGGCATGGTGCACATCGGCCATGCCTTTTAGCTGCTGCAGCGTGATTGCGCTTGTTTCATAGTGATGGGTCAGTTGAGCGGCTTTGCTGATAATCAGATGAGTTTCAACGTATAGCGTTGAGAGCGTTTCCAGTAAACGGATACCGTAAATAATACCTGATGAGCCGCTGATCCCGATAATTAAACGTGGTTTTGTCATGATTTCCTATAATGGCTCTGTTTTATTGCTTACACGGATTAATTCACCATTATAAATAGAGTCCGGCGGGTTTAAAATGATTTTTTCACCAGCTTGTAATCCGCTATTCACTTCGTCAAAGGGTTCATTGCCTGTAATAAATGCGTTATACTTCGCCATTTGAGCGATGGAAACCGTTATGAGCACTCGTAAAATCCTGGTAACCAGTGCCTTGCCTTATGCAAATGGCCATTTACATCTTGGCCATCTGGTCGAGCATATTCAAACTGATGTCTGGGTTCGTACACAAAAAATGCTGGGCCATCAATGCATCAGTGTCTGCGGTGATGATGCTCATGGCACTCCGATCATGCTGAAAGCCGAGAAAGCAGGTATTACGCCTGAGCAGCTAACCACTGAAATCCGTCAAAGTCATGAACAGGATTTTAAAGCGTTTGCGATTAACTACGACAGTTACTACACAACCCATTCTGCTGAAAACCAACAGCTGGCCAATCAAATATACCAAAAGCTGCAAGAGAACGGCGACATTGTAAAAAAATCGATCAAACAATTCTACGATCCTGCCAAAGCCATGTTTTTGCCGGATCGCTATGTCAAGGGAACTTGTCCAAAATGTAAAACGCCGGATCAATATGGCGATAACTGTGAAGCTTGCGGTGCAACCTATTCCCCAACTGAACTGCTTGATGCCGTCTCGGCAATTTCCGGCGCCAGACCAGTGGAAAAAGAATCCGAGCACTATTTCTTTGATTTGCCGCGCTATGAAAAATTATTGAAAGAATGGACAACAAGCGGCCATCTGCAACCTGAAGTAGCTAACAAACTTGATGAATGGTTTGCTGCTGGCCTGAAACAGTGGGATATTTCCCGTGATGCGCCATATTTTGGCTTCCTGATTCCGGGTACGGCTGATAAATATTTCTATGTATGGCTTGATGCGCCTATCGGCTATATGGCCAGCTTCAAAAAATATTGCGATAGTAATGGTGTGTCCTTTGATGAGTTCTGGAGTAAGGATTCAACTGCTGAGCTTTATCATTTTGTCGGTAAAGATATTGTGTATTTTCACGCCCTGTTCTGGCCCGCAATGCTTGCCGGTAGCGGCCATCGTTTGCCGACAGCCGTTTTTGCCCACGGCTTTTTAACGGTTAACGGACAAAAAATGTCCAAGTCGCGCGGTACATTTATTGAGGCGCGAACTTACCTGCGCCATTTGCATCCTGAATACCTGCGTTATTATTTTGCTGCCAAACTCAATGGCCGGGTTGATGATCTGGATTTGAATTTTGATGATTTCATTAATCGGGTAAATGCCGATTTGGTTGGTAAAGTGGTAAATATCGCCAGCCGTTGTGCCGGGTTTATTAACAAGCGCTTTGATAATCAACTTTCTGACACCTTGTCTGAGCCGGAACTATATAAGGCATTAGTTGCTGAGCGTGAGGCGATCATTGACGCTTATGTCCAACGCGATTATGCGCGCGCAATCCGTCAGATTATGGAGTGTGCTGACCGGGTTAACCAATACATTGATAATAATAAACCCTGGGTACTGGTTAAAGATCCGGAGCAATTAGCTCAGGTACAAGCAGTGTGCACCATGGCGCTTAACCTGTTTCGAGTGCTAATGACTTACCTGAAGCCGGTATTACCGATGATGGCCGAACAGGTTGAACAATTCCTCAATTGTGCGCCTTTAACCTGGGATGGGATTGACAAGCCCTTGCTGACGCACAAAATTGCCGCCTTTACCCCGTTAATTGTACGCGTAGAACGCGAGAAAATTGATGCCATACTTGCCGATACCAAAGCTGAAACAGCGGTTGCCGGCACCGAAAAAGCAACGTCTGCCGAGCAATCTTATGTCTCAATTGATGAGTTTGCCAAAATCGATTTACGGATTGCCCGGATCGCGGCCGCTGAACCGGTGGAAGGCGCTGACAAATTATTGCGCCTGCAGCTTGATTTGGGCGATAGCCAGAAACAGGTTTTTGCCGGTATTAAATCAGCTTACCAGCCGCAGGAACTGATCGGCCGTTTAACGGTTATGGTTGCCAATCTGGCGCCGCGCACCATGCGTTTTGGTATTTCCGAGGGAATGGTTTTGGCAGCGGGCGACGGGAAGGGAATTTTTCTGTTACAACCGGATAGCGGTGCATTACCAGGCATGAAGGTAAAATGACAATTCCTGCTAAAGAAATCGATGCTTTACTGCCGCAAACCCAATGCGGCGAATGTGGTTTTCGCGGTTGTATGCCCTATGCCGAAGCGTTAGTGCAGGGCAGTGCTGCGATTAATCAATGCCCGCCCGGCGGCGCGGCAACGGTTAAGGCTTTGGCTGCACGATTGGATATTGATCCGGCGCCTTATTTTGAACAGGCGATTGCCAATACCCGGCAACCCGCATTAGCGGTTATTCGGGAAGCAGAATGTGTTGGCTGCACCAAATGTATTCAGGCGTGTCCCGTGGACGCCATTATCGGTAGTGCAAAATTAATGCATGCAATCATTACCACTGAATGTACAGGCTGTGGTTTATGCGTTGAGCCTTGTCCGGTAGATTGTATTGAAATGCATCCGGTTGTTGAATCAACCTATGATAAAGAGCAAGCCCGTGCTCATCATCAGGCACGCCAGATCAGACATTTACGTGAGCAGCATGAACAACAGCAGGCATATCGTGAAAAGCGTAAACTGGTTAATAAGGATACGCAGGATATTCAGGCGAAACAGGACTATATTCAACAGGCAATGGCTCGTCTGAAGGCTAAAAAGAATAATGAATAAAGCAAAGCGGCGCGAGATATTCAAGCGGTTTCAGGCCGCGAATCCCCATCCGACAACAGAGCTTGATTACTCCACGCCCTTTGAATTGCTGATTGCGGTTATGCTGTCTGCGCAGGCAACGGATGTCAGCGTGAACAAAGCGACTCAGCGGTTATTTCCGGTTGCCAATACACCAAAAGCGATATTAGAGCTGGGTGTGGAAAAACTGAAAGAATATATTAAAACGATCGGGTTATATAACAGCAAAGCAAGTAATGTGATTAAAACCTGCCAGCTACTGATCGAAAAACACAACAGTCAGGTACCGTTAACGCGAGAGGAACTGGAGGCGCTGCCTGGAGTGGGCCGTAAAACAGCCAATGTCGTTTTAAATACCGCATTTGATCAGCTAACCATGGCGGTTGATACCCATATTTTCCGAGTTGCAAATCGAACAGGCATCGCGCCTGGCAAAACACCCTTAGCGGTTGAAAAAGCATTGCTCGCCAACATTGAACCGGAATTTCTCAAGGATGCCCATCACTGGCTGATTCTGCATGGCCGCTATATCTGTGTTGCACGCAAACCGCGCTGCGCAGAATGCCTGATTAACGATCTCTGCGAATACCCGGAAAAAACAATCTAAAAAGCGTAGATTGGGCTGTAAAGCCCAACACTTCTTCATATAAAACCATGATTACACAGCGTGCATCAAATCCTGCCTTCCCCTTTAAAAAAGTTGCGATGATGGCGTAATTACGGGGGTTTTTGATGGCGGCTTTTGCGTTGACCGTTGTGCTGCGCCTGCCGCCGTTACTACTAACGGTGTCGCTGTAACCGTACTGAGCCTTATGTCAACCTGTTGTTTTTTATCAATTTTCTTGCTTTTTGCCAACCTTTGAGCCATATCCTGCAACGAGGATCTGGGAGCAGGTTTGTCTTCTGTCGACGTTACCGGTTGCGCGGCGCTTGCTTTGAGTAACTCACTGACTTCCTGACTAGTATGCCTGACCGGGTTTTCGACTGGCTGTGATGGTGTTTCCTGACTTTCGCCCATGGCAATCGTGCTGCTTTCTGTTTCTACGGCGGGCGCGCGAGTGGTATGGGTTATCTCCAAGACACGCCTGATATCGCCTAAAATGCGCATCATTTCCGGGTTAGCGAAAAATTTCAGCGCCGTTTTCGCAACATTACTATGGATATGAGCAAAAGAAGCTGTAATGAAGGCGCCAAATCTGGTTGGCAGCGACAGAACAAGTCTGACTTTAGGCGTCTCACGCATCTCCTCAATGCTCTTGATCAATTCGATAGTAGAAACACGCAAACGCCCTAAATATTGGCTCAGAACCGGATCGAGCCTGAACTGCAGTTCACTTTGGAAGATATCCGGCACAACTTTTACTGCGGTAGGCGCTATCCATTCCTGGACGAAAGGCGTTTGCCGGAGTGTCTTGAATTTAGCTACGGTCTGTACTGCAAATGCTTTGACCTTATCCCAGGGAAAATGAGACGGCGGCTGATTCATAATAAAAGGCATGGCTTTTTGAATGACAAATACGGTAAGGTCAAACGCAAACGCCAGAGACGATTGATAATAGGCGACAGGATCCGGTATCCAGCGTTTTACCGTATTCGCGTTCGGCACTGTCATATGTGCGACTAAATTCAGCATAACCAGCATAACAATTTGCTCAACTAAAAATTCCAGCATCATATTAGGGTCAGAATCGATGGCATAGGTTATCAAGAGTGAAGCCAGAGCCTCAGTTATAGCCAGACAAAAGACATATTCAAAATTCTGCTGTAAATAATCCATGCGCGCTGTAGCATCATGTACTGGAATTCTCGAACTGAGTGCATAACGACTAGAGGTTATATGCGATAATACCTTTGCAGACAGAGGCGCTTTAAAACTTAATCCCCACAAAGACAATTTGGTACCCACTACAACCGCAAGTTCCCTTGACCCAGTCCGGATTCCTATTTCATTATTGTTTATTTCTTTGGGAAGATTCAGAGAGCTCCTGGCAGTGGCTCCAACGGCGAAAAGCCGGACTGTTCCCCGTGACCCTTTTGTTATCCAATAATACAATTCTACAAGTGTAAGCACGCCCAGAGCGCCCTTTACAAAAGGATTGGTATTATTATCCTGTTCATCATCCTGGGATTGGGCCACCTTCTCGAGAGTATCATTTACAAAAGAGATTAGGAGCGGCAGTGCGAAATCTTCCCGCAAGATTTTGACTACGGTTCCGGCCAGTTCCCGTGTCGGCTGATGAGCGTAAACAGACATCGCTGTTGCAGGAACTGCTGCGGCCAGCGATTTGCCGGCTGATAACATATTCAAGATGAAACCAGGGCTGCTTTCTTCTTCAACTGCGGGAGTGGTTTTATTGCCAGTTGTCTTGTTTCCATTTTTGGAATTGCCTCCTTGAGCGGTATTATTAGTTTTGGAACCAATAAACCAACTCTTTAATCTACTCCCTATTCCCATCATGCTCTCCTGGCTGTAGTCTGGATTTTATTGTATGAGTTAAATAAAATTACTGCAATTTCAATTTGTGTGCATTAAATCAGTATAGGTTGGGCTCTAAAGCCCAATACTCCTTCTTTCTACATGACTAAACCCTGCATACGCTGCGCAACACAAGCCAAATTTCTTTCTGATTGTAACCCAAACCTATCAATGGTATATTGCCAGCGGCGATAAACTTTGCAGCAGGAAAGCAAAAAAACGGACAGCATGGCATTTTATGAGATATTTTACTCCGCTAATTAAATTGCGAACTTACTTGCCGCTTACCATCATGTTAGTAAGCTGCCTGATTGTATTGATCAATGTTTCGTTTAAAATTATCGCGCTGCAAAATCTGTTATTTACCGCCAATAGCTTAATTTCGCCGCTAATCACCGGGTGTTACCTGCTAATATTATCTTTTTGTAATGAGCAGGAACAGCAACAGGCGTTAAACCAGTCGCTTCTGGCTTTATATCTGTTTTCCATCGGTATTTATCTGTTAGTGGACTTGCCGGGCGCTGACAGCGGCCTTGACAATATTGTTTATCAGATTGTATTTGAAGCAATCCCGCGCAAGTTTTTTTCTGCAACGGCTGCGTTTATAACCTGTTTTTATATTCCTTATTTTCTTAGCAGATATTATTATAAAGCGCTTTTGTCACATCCCAAAAAGCGGATGTTGCTGGCTCTGGCCGGCGGGCTCAGTTTCTTCACTATTGATTTTCTCTTGCTGTTTGCCGATCCGCAGGCTGAGCAGTTTAGCCATATGCTGGTTGATTCCGTATTGGTGACTCTCGCTTTGCATCTGGTTGTCGGCATCCTGTACCTGTTATCGCTGCTGATGCAAGCGCCGCATGTTGAATATCAACCCTCCCGGAATCAGCCGCCGTTGTTTTATTCATTGACGATTTTAGCGGTTATCAGTCTGCTGATTTGCCTTTCGTGCGAATACCGGTTAATTGAATTTGGCAATGGCTGGCTGATGACATCCAGCGCTTTATTATTTCCCATTGTGATTATGATCAGCAGTGTCGTCAGTGAAATTTATGATATTAAAGCCAATTGTATATTGATTGCTGCTTTAATAATTGCTGAACTGGTGTTTGAATTTTTATTGATGGCGATTATTTTGCTGCCTTCGCCGGATTTTTTTGATTTAAACCCGTTTTATTCGCTGGTCATGCCAAGAAGGGTTTTGGCCTCAACGGCGGCCATCATTATAACGCTGGTTGCAAATACAGTGATATTACGCAATCTGAAAGCGAGCAGTTATGGCGCCAGCCGGGCATTTCGAGTAATCATCGCCAATATGGTAGCCAATTCGCTGCTCTGCCTGGTAAATTACAGCCTGCTGTTTGCCGGTTTTTATCCCTATGAGCAAATTATGGGGCTGGTATTAAATAGCTGGGTATACAAGCTGATCACCAGCATAATTTGCCTACCCATAGTTCTATCGCTCTGCGACCGCTATGTTGAGTCAAAGCTCCCTGACTTGCATAAACGAGCGTAGGTTGGGCTGTAAAGCCCAACATTCGATCCCTGATTAAGCACTGTTGTTGGGCTTTACAGCCCAACGTACATTAATAATTCAAATTTGGACCAGGCTATGGGCTTTGAAGCCCAACTCAAAACCTACATTTTTTCCTTCTTAACCGGCCGTTTCCAACCGGTAACCGTCTTTTGCCGGCTGTCGGTCAACGTGAGCTCCCCGGCGGGAACATCCTTTCGAATAGTACTGCCCGCACCAATCGTCGCATGTGCGCCTACCCTGACTGGAGCAATAAGCTGAGTATCCGAGCCAACAAACACGCCATCCTCAATAATAGTCTGATGTTTATTAGCGCCATCATAATTACAGGTGATAGTTCCTGCGCCAATATTAACCTGATTACCTATCGTGGCATCGCCAATATAACTTAAATGGCTGGCTTTGCTGTGCTCGCCAAATACCGCATTCTTAGCCTCGACAAAATTGCCGATTTTGCAATTACTGCCAAGCCGGGTGCCCGGTCTGATACGAGCAAATGGGCCTACCTCGCAATTGTCGCCTATAGTACAATTTTCAAGGACGCTATTGGCGAATATCTCACAACCAGCGCCGATAGCGACATTGTTTAAATAACAATTAGGGCCAATCTGGCTATTGTTGCCTAAAATAACCTTGCCTTCCAGAACGCAGTTGATATCAATATACACATCCTGACCGCAAATCACTTCACCCCGCAAATCGAAACGGGCGGCATCGGCAAGAGTAACGCCATCCATTAGCAGCCGCTCGGCCTGCTTTTGTTGCCAGATCCGCTCAAGCTGCTGGAGTTGCTGGCGATTATTCACGCCCTGGATTTCCATATTCTCTTCAATGCAAAGCGAGGCTATAGACTGATTTTCAGCAACAGCCATCGCAATAATTTCAGTGAGATAATATTCTCCCTGGGCGTTACTGTTACCGAGCGCGGGCAGCCAACGGCGCAGATCACTGGCTTGCGCACAGCAGATTCCGCTGTAGATTTCCTTGATTTGCCGCTGTTTGGCAGTCGCGTCTTTTTCTTCGATAATTGCGTGGATAGTGCCTTCAATATCGCGGATTATCCGGCCAAGACCAGTTGGATCAGCCATTTTGGCAACCAGGAGCGCCAGGCGTTTGCCGTCTTCCAGCGCTACTAATTGCTGCAAGGTATCCGCCTGAATCAGCGGCACATCACCCGACAGAATCAGCACCTGGGCGTCATCAGGAATATGCGGCAATGCCTGCAAAACCGCATGCCCGGTACCCAGTTGTTTTTCCTGTAAAACCCAGTTAACCGGTAAATCTGCCAATTCGCGCTTGATTAATTCGCCGCCATGACCATAAATTATATGGATTCCGGTGGGATTTAATTGTTGAGCAGATTCAACCACTCGGGATA
Organism: Legionella dresdenensis; assembly: GCF_042649825.1. Lineage (NCBI taxonomy): Bacteria > Pseudomonadati > Pseudomonadota > Gammaproteobacteria > Legionellales > Legionellaceae > Legionella > Legionella dresdenensis. The sequence goes on from NZ_JBHSAB010000004.1 coordinate 224,635, forward strand.
ACATTGGCTTGCCGGCAATACGGTGCAGTACTTTGGGTACTTGAGAAAACATGCGCTTGCCCATGCCAGCGGCAAGAATAACAATATGTAGTGGCATAGTTGTGTCGTTTCCTTATTTAATTGGAGCCTTTTAATAACGGGCAGTAATTCAGCTAGGCAGTCTGCCATAATCTTGCCAAGATGAAAATTACTGTTATCATAAAAAAGTTCACGCAAAGGGAGTAGCGTAATGTCAATCTATTTGGAAATATGCAAAAAATATCTGTTGTCAGGCTTGATGGAGATAAAAAAAAAACAAGCAAAAGAAAACGAAAGCCCCATCAATAAATTTTTCAGGGATGCAGAAGTTGCCGAAACGAAGACGAATTGGGTCGATAAGTTATATGGAAAAATTGAAAAATTTCAAGATGGTTATACTGATTTACAGAATTTATTTGATTTACAGCAATTAATCAATCGATATGTCAAAAAAATAAACAAAATAAATAAGCAATCGAAATCAGGCATAGGAACTGTTAAACCGGGCCTGGAACACTTAATAAAATTTGTACAGGATTTGTATAATAAGTTTGAAGAGGTAGAAGATAGAGCAAAAGAAATTATAGAGGTTTCAGCATCAGACCAAAAAAATGGAATAATTCAAAAGTATAATGGCGGTAAAGATGAGTATGATATTTGCCTTAAGACACCTGATTGCGCTATTGAAAAGCAAAAAATTTATTTTGAGCTGAAGAGCGGGGTATTATGTTACACTGTTATAACTCCGGAAGGTGAAACAGTTGAAGATGAGCTCGACAGGATTAATCCAAATTTTAAATTTCTTAATGAAACCAGGCAGCTTGAGCCAATTTTGCCTAAGATACTGGGCATGATAGCGGAAAAAGACCATATTCATAAGCAAAAGGCAGAATTCAGATTGCTGGATATGGACAACAACGATGAACCCTATAATCAGTATTGCTTTCATATGGCGGATTATTTTTGTATAAATCATTTGTACTCTAGTAAAGAAAATGTCGGGTCAATAATCGCTAAATATCTGTGGCCTGAAAAAACGACGGATTTATCAGTTGAAAAAGAAGATCAGGTTATTTTGTCGCTATATGGCTGTCTCAAGGACTTACAGACACGAGGTAAAGAATATGACACGCTCCGTAATCGCAGAATATGGGTTGGCGAGGCAATGGATGAATTAAAAAAAGGTAATGCTGCCTTGTGCAAAGGGCGAAAGTATGGTTTTAAAGGTGAGGTCGGGGTGGCATTCGGAACCACTGTTCAAGCGAATATCCCTACTTTCATTGGACCCAAACAAGGTTATTTATTGAAATGTATTAAGAACGCAGAGGTTGCTATCGGCGTGGCAGATAAGCCCGCTGCGTCTCAAACTAAAATAAAAACACATGCTAAACCTGCACAAACTGCTGTATCTGTATTTTTTTAACTAAGAGTAAATGTATTATCAAACCAAAACCCACGTTCCGCGCTTTATGCGCGGAATCCCGCTTTAACCAAGCTCTCCAGCAAGGCTAATTTCCATAAGCTTCTTGACTTCATCCACTGCAAGCTGCTTACTGAACAAATAAAGCAGTTTGCAGTGCGCCGCTTCCAGCGTCATGTCATGGCCGCTGATTAAGCCGGCCTGTTTCAGAGAATGCCCGGTCGCGTATTCGCCCATTTTGACATGCCCTTGCTGACATTGCGTGCAATTGACAATAACTATTCCCCGCTCGGAACCTTCGCGCAGTAATTGTAAAAAGCGCGGATCATTATTCGGCGCATTGCCTGATCCATAGGTTTCCAACACCAGGCCTTGCAACGGCTGCCGTAACAAATAAGCCAGGATATCAGTAGCAAAACCGGGAAACAGGCGCAGATTGGCAATATAATGCGGGCTTATCATCTGCAGATTAAACGGTTTTTCCGGCGGCGGTAAAAGAAGTTCTTTAAAAACGTCTATGGTAATTCCAATAGATGCCAACGGCTGGTAATTTGGTGTATCAAAGGCATTTAACAATTGGGAACTGACTTTTTGCGCCCGATTGCCGCGCATTAACTTTTGATTGAAATAAATACAGACTTCATTTATTGGTTGATGGGCGCAGAGCCATAGGGAGGTCATGACATTGTCCAGCGCATCATTACGCACTTCGGATAACGGAATTTGTGAGCCGGTAATAATGACCGGTTTAGCCAGATTTTCCAGCATAAACGATAATGCCGATGCGGTATACGCCATGGTATCGGTACCATGAAATATGATAAAGCCGTCATAATGAGAATATTCATTGGCAATATCGCTTGCCATCCGGTTCCAGTCCGTCATGGTCATATTGGATGAGTCAAGCAGAGGATCGTATTCCTTGATTACATAATCCGGCATTTCAGCATGTTTCAAAGCAGGAATATTGGCTAATGCCTGTTGGACATAGCCTTTGGCCGGCTCATAGCCATGATCGGTTTTGATACTGCTGATAGTACCGCCAGTGTTGATGATTAGAATACGCTTTTTGTTCATAACTCATATCTTATACTAGATTGTAGCCGATTCCAGCTAACCTGATGACAATAGTATAACCATATTTTAATGATATCGCTTATGTTATTATTGACCCATATAAATAAATGTAGCCTTGATGCAGCGCAGCGTAATCAAGGTTTTTCTGCCCGTGTTATACGATTTTATTTGCCAATAGCTTACAATTTATGGAAAAATCAGCAAATTAGCGATTAGTGTAAGCAGTGATGATATGGTGATTGATCGAGCCGGTTATCGGCTGAATGTAGGGATCATCCTGGTTAACGAATCCGGTCATGTTTTTTGGGGCAGACGTAATGGCCACGATGCCTGGCAATTCCCTCAAGGCGGCCTTGCGGCCGGCGAAACCGCTCTGCAGGCTATGTACCGTGAGTTGCGTGAAGAGGTAGGACTGGAAAAGGATGATGTAGAAATTATCGGCGTTACAAGGCGGTGGTTGAAATATCGCTTGCCGAAGCAGTATTTGCGTCATGGCAGTGAACCGTTAGTGATTGGCCAGAAACAGAAATGGTATTTATTAAGGCTGATTTCCAGCGAGCAAAAACTCAGGCTGGATTTAAGCGACTCGCCAGAATTTGACAGCTGGCGCTGGATAGATTATCACGAGCCGCAAGAGCAAGTGATATTTTTTAAAAGGCAAGTTTATGCACAGGCTATGAAAGAGCTTGAGCCGCTATTGAAGAAAAAACGGACGCCTTACGGACTGCGTCGCAAACGAGGTAATCAGAATCGATAAATGTTAAAGACTTTAAAACGAATAGTACAGGATGTAACAACTGCAAGTCACTTAAGTGAAGCATTGGCTATTCTTGTTCAGCGCGTGCGGAAAGCCGTCAGCGCTGACGCTGTCTCTGTGTTTTTGATTGATAACAAAAATGCGGAATACGTTCTGATTGCAACCGATGGTCTGAATAAAAAAGCTGAATCCCGGGTACGAGTCGGGCTAGATAGCGGAATTATCGGTCTGGTAGGCCGGCGTGAAGAGCCGATTAATGTCGAGAATGCGCCAAACCATCCTGATTTCCATCAAAATCCTCTGATTGGGGAAGAACATCTAAAAGCATTTCTCGGTGTTCCGATTATCCAGCACCGTAAACTCTATGGCGTTCTCATTGTTCAACAGGCGGAATTACGGCGTTTTGATGATGCTGAAGAAGCATTCCTGATTACCTTGGCCGCCCAGTTGGGCGGCATTATCGCCCAGGCTGAAGCAACCGGCGAGCTGGCGCAGTTAACTCAGCCGCAACCGGCCGGAGACCAAAAAACCAGTCTGCCGCAGACCTCTTTTTCCGGCGTAGGAAGTACGCCAGGCGTTGGGATAGGAACAGCTATTGTTGTTTATCCCCCGGCCGATATCGATGCAGTGCCCCGGCAATTAGTCGATGATATTGAAGCTGAGATCACAATCTTTTTTGATGCACTTCAGGCAGCACGGGAAGACATGCAGCGTCTGAGCCGACGCATGAAAGCAACGGTTGCCGAAGATGAGCATGCATTATTCGATGTATACCTGCGCATCCTTGATAAGGATAGTCTGGGGGCGGAAGTTGAAGACATTATCCGCAAGGAAAGCCTAAGCGCCCAGGCTGCGTTGTCTGCGGTTATAAAAAAGCATGTTCACCAGTTCGAAAGCATGGAAGACGACTACTTGCGCGAACGAGCCAGTGATTTTCGTGATTTGGGCCGCCGTGTTCTGGCAGAGCTGCAGCTTTCCCAACGTCAGGAAATAGCCTATCCCAAACGAACAGTGCTTGTCGGCGATGAGATACCTGCCTCAGCTCTTGCAGAAGTTCCTGAGGGTCAGCTGGTTGGCGTTGTTTCTGCCAAGGGCGCCAATAATTCCCATGTTGCCATTCTGGCTCGTGCGTTGGGTGTTCCCACCGTTATGGGAGTGCGCGGCCTTAAACTTGAAAATCTGTCTGGACGGGCAGTAATCGTGGACGGCTTTTTTGGCCATGTTTATATTTCGCCCACCCGAACGCTACTGGCTGAATTTAAAAAGCTGGCGCAAGAAGAGTTTGAATTAAACCAGAGTCTCGTAAGCCTGCGCGACAAGCCTGCAGAAACCAGCGACAACTATCGAGTGTCGCTGCAAGTCAATACGGGTCTGGAAATGGATGCCGGTTTGTCGATGAGCGTCGGCGCCGAGGGTGTCGGACTTTATCGTTCGGAAGTGCCTTTTATGAGCCGGGATCGTTTTCCATCCGAAGATGAACAACATATTATTTACCGCCAGATTTTAAAAGCGTTTGCTCCCCGTTATGTCACTATGAGGACCCTGGATGTCGGCGGAGACAAAGTGTTGCCTTATTTTCCCATTGAAGAGGAAAATCCTTATCTCGGCTGGCGTGGAATTCGCGTAACACTCGATCATCCCGATGTATTCCTGATGCAAGTACGGGCTATGATGCGTGCCAGCGAGGAAATTAATAACCTGCGTATTATGCTGCCGATGATAACCACCCTGGGTGAGGCGGACGAAGCATTATTGCTGATTAATCAGGCCTATAAAGAATTGCTGGAAGAGGGCTGTAAAATTGAAAAGCCCAAAGTCGGGGTCATGATCGAAGTGCCGGCCGCCGTTTATCTGGCCCGCGAACTGGCAAGGCGAGTAGATTTTCTGTCGGTTGGCAGTAATGATCTGACGCAATATTTGCTTGCAGTCGATCGCAATAATGCCCGGGTTGCCAATTTGTATGACGCCTTCCACCCGGCTATGCTCCGTACTTTGATTAAAGTAGTCGATGGCGGGCATTCCGCCGGTGTTGAAGTCAGTATTTGCGGTGAAATGGCAAGCGATCCGTTGGCGGTTATTTTGTTGCTGGCAATGGGATTTGATACCCTCAGCATGAATTCAGCCGCTCTGCCGCGGGTGAAATGGGTTATCCGTAATTTTTCACTGGCCAAAGCACGCAAGATTTTGGCTGATGTATTGGAAATGGAACATCCTGATGCCATCAGATTGTATCTGCAACGGGCACTGGAAGATGAGGGCCTGGGCGGACTGGTCAGGGCTGGAAAGCAGTGATTTCATCGTCAATTGTTTTATGTATTATTGCTTATGGATTAACCGGTGTTGTTGCCGGGTTGATGTCTGGATTACTGGGATTGGGCGGCGGGCTTGTAGTCGTGCCGGCGCTGGCAACGGTTTTTAAATATTCCCATGTTGTTCCGGAAGCGCTGGCCATGCAGGCGGCTTCAGGCACTTCGCTGGCTATTATGGTACTAACCTCAAAGGCTTCGATTAGTGCACATTACAAATTAGGGAATATTTTATGGCATGTGTATCGCCGCCTGGCTCCAGGTATCGTTATCGGCACAATAGCGGGCGCGTTACTGGCTGATAGTATTTCAACTGGTTGGCTGAAATGGATTTTTGCGGTCTTTCTTTTAGCCGTAGCATTTAAAATGGCATTTACCGATACCGTTAAACTTACGCATGAATTTCCACGGCAATGGATTAACAATCTGATGGCGATGGTTATTGGCTCAGTTTCGGGATTACTTGGGGTTGGCGGCGGAACGTTGGTTATTCCCTACCTGTCCTATTGCGGTGTTACGATGCATGAAATTGCTGCTGTGTCTGCGCTGTGTACACTGACTGTCGCGGTAATCGGCAGCCTGATGTTTGCAATTACCGGCGCCAACGAAGCCGGGTTGCCGGCTTATGCAACCGGTTATATTTATTGGCCTGCGGTAATTGCTGTTGCAATTCCGAGTGTTCTGACGGCGCCTGTTGGCGTCAGGCTGACATACAGGCTGCCAGTAAAGCAGCTGACTTATGGTTTCATCGTGATATTGGTTATTACTGCAATTAATTTGTTATTTATATAAAGGCTGACTTATGCTGACATTCCCTGTTATTGAACCGGTCGCTTTTACTTTGGGACCGCTTAAAGTTCACTGGTACGGATTAATGTATTTATTTGGCTTTGTTGCCGCCTGGGGGCTTGCCCAATGGCGTGCGCGTCACTATAAGCTGAATTGGAATTCAAACCAGATTGGCGATTTGATTTTTTATGCCGCGCTTGGCGTGATTCTTGGTGGACGTATCGGCTATATGCTGTTTTATAATTTCCCTCGCCTGGCTCACGATCCGCTGTCGTTGTTCAGATTATGGGAAGGGGGAATGTCTTTCCATGGCGGTTTGCTTGGAGTTATTGTTGCCCTGATTATTTTTGCCCGCAAAGAGAAACGTTCGTTCTGGGAAATATCCGATTTTGTCGCGCCGTTAGTACCGTTAGGGCTGGCTGCCGGCCGGATTGGTAATTTTATTAATGGCGAGTTATGGGGCCGGGTAACGGATGTTCCCTGGGCTATGATTTTTCCAAATTCTGATGGCCAACCGCGTCATCCTTCCCAACTTTATGAGTTTGGGTTGGAAGGGGTAGTGTTATTTATTGTGGTTTGGTGGTATGCTGCCAAGCCCCGGCCTGCTGGCTGTGTGTCCGCAATTTTTCTGATAGTTTACTCATTATGCCGGATTGTGGTGGAATTTTTCCGTGAGCCTGATCTGCAAATTGGTTATCTCGCGTTTAACTGGCTGACCATGGGGCAGCTGTTGTCGCTGCCAATGCTGGCTGGCGGTTTATGGTTATGGTGGAAAAAACGATGAAAACGTATTTAGCGTTGTTACAGCATATTCTGGATAACGGTTTTAAGAAGGCCGATCGCACAGGAACTGGTACACTCTCTGTATTTGGCTACCAGATGCGGTTTAATCTGGCTGACGGTTTCCCGTTAGTCACTACGAAAAAATTACATACTCGCAGTATCGTGCATGAGTTATTATGGTTTTTAAACGGCGATACCAATATTGGCTATCTGAATGATAATAAAGTAACCATTTGGGATGAATGGGCCGATGAGAATGGCAATTTGGGACCAGTTTATGGTAAGCAATGGCGAGCCTGGGCTGCCGCTGATGGCCGGATTATTGATCAATTCACTGATGTGATTGAGCAGATAAAGACTAATCCGGATTCAAGACGGCTAATTGTTAGCGCGTGGAACGTCGGCGAGCTTGATAAAATGGCATTAATGCCTTGTCATGCCCTGTTTCAGTTTTATGTCGCAGGCGGCAAATTATCGTGTCAGTTATACCAGCGCTCAGCGGATGTCTTTTTGGGTGTGCCGTTTAATATTGCTTCTTATGCGTTACTGACGCATATGGTTGCCCAGCAGTGCAATCTTGAGGTCGGTGAGTTTGTCTGGTCTGGCGGTGATTGCCATCTCTATCTGAATCATTTGGAACAAGCACGTACTCAGTTAGAACGTGAGCCTATGCCGTTGCCTGAGCTGTTGATTAAGCGCAAACCGACATCGTTGTTTGATTACCAGTTTGACGATTTTGAATTTCTTAATTACCAGTCGCATCCAACGATTAAGGCGCCGATAGCCGTGTAGTGAAGGAAATTGTACAATCGTTCGGGTTGAGGAAGTGCGAAGCACTGTCTCGAAGCCGTGGCATTATGCTTCGCACGCTATAGCAAGGCTTCCTCAGTCCGGACGAGTTGCGATTATCACAACCGATTACGCAACCTTTCAATCTCTGCAAGCAATTCAAGCACCAATCCCGCGCCGGCAAGATTAATACCCAGATCTTTATTTAAACGCAAGACTGTACGAATGCGACAGACAGCATCACTGTCAAAAAGCAGTTCATTCTGTTCATTCATTTTAGCAGAAACAATACCCTCATCAACAATGGCAATAATTGTTTCTTCGCTGACGCCAAACGAATCAGTAATCTCATGCAATGATAATTGAAACCATTGCTCGGTAATATATTCTTTATTTGCCATGACCGACTCCCAATTTTTCACGCGGATTGAAGGTTACAGTCTTAGCCATCTGCTCGTACAAGTGGTTTAACTGCTCATTGCTTTCCGGGGGGATAACAATTTGTAAGGTGATAATCTGATCGCCGGCAGGCGAGCCGGGCAGACCTCGTCCTTTCAGGCGCATTTGTTTGCCGGCCTGTGACAGCGGTGGAATTTTGAGATTAACTTTACCGCCCAGTGTTGGTGCCTGGATAGTTGTACCCAGTGCCGCTTCCCATGGCGTAACAGGTACTTGCAGCAGAATGTCTTTATTGTTCAGGTTAAACAAAGCGTGCGGTAAAATGTTGACCTGGATGTAAAGGTCGCCTGCTTTACCGCCGCCTTTTTCGCCTTGGCCCTTTAAGCGAAATTGCTGTTTATCGGCAATACCTTTGGGAATTTTGACTTTGATTGTCCGTTGCCGGTATTCGACATAACCTTCGGGGTTAACGACAGGCTCCTGCAGTTGTAACGTTTTTTCTGCGCCGTGAAAACTATCCTCCAGGGTGATATCGAGGCTGGCATGGACATCTTGTCCCTGATCAAAATTTTCGTAAAAATGAGACTGTCTTTGTTGTCGTTTCTGCCCGAATATACTATTGATAAATTCTTCAAAATCAGCGGAGGATTGGCCTGAGCCTTGTTGATAATGATATTGCTGTTGGCCTTGCCCCGGGCGTTGCTGACCTTGTTGTTGCCAGTATTGGCCGAATTGATCGTACTTGGCTCTTTTTTCAGGATCTCTCAGAACCTCATACGCTTCACCCAATTCTTTAAATTTATTTTCAGCATCAGCTTCTTTGCTGACATCAGGGTGGTACTTGCGGGCAAGTTTGCGGTAAGTGCGCTTGATGTCATCCTGGCTGGCATTACGCTCAAGCCCCATGATTTTATAATAATCTTTATATTCCATAATTACCGTCTACTAATTCTGATTTATTAAATACTAGCCTAATTAACAGGCGTGCTCAATCTTGCTGGGGGGCTTGTTTGCTAATTAAGCAATTTATTAAATACAACGCAAGTGATAAGTGAGTAGCGTGCTGAAGAATCTAGTTATCTCCTCTATGAGCCTCGATTGCTACAGCTATGAGTGGCAAAAGGTATAGTAAAGGTACAAATTGCATAAACTAAATCGATTGCAAAATAATATTCGCCTGAATCATGTTTTTTAACCAAGTCTTGATACCATTGATGTAACTCCGAATCAGGAAAATGTCCCTTTCCAGCATCCATCAGCATGTCTGCCATTAAAAAGCCATAATTATCATCTATAAATTTCGTTTCAAATAACCGCCATGTTTCACAGTGATAATGTGCGTTAAATATACTTTGAGACAATAACCCAGGAATTTTTCTACCCATCTGCCCATCAGAATACTTTTGCCATTGTTGTTGGGTATCCGAGAAATGATGCACTAATTGACGAGTAAGATTTTTAAAGTGACTGTTGTATAATGCTGAATCAAAGTCATGATGAGAAAGAATAAAAATGGAATGGCTCTTAAGCAACTTACTAAAATTATTGATAAAAGTAAGCTTATCATCAATACATTCTAAAACATTATGACATATGATTTTATCAAATTTTAAATGTTCTAATTCCTGAGGTGTGGATACCAGTTTTGGGATAACTAATTGTTGATCAATTAAATTCTTAAAACGGTTGTTAACCTTTTCAATCATTTTTGGCTCTGCATCAACCGCATAAATAACGTTTGGTTTCTGGTTTTTTTTAAGCAAAATATCAATAAAATCGCCATCACCACAGCCGTAATCTAATATAGATTTATCTTCATAATTCCCAAGTAAATCAATTAACTTTTGTTTATGGTAGATGACTTTTTTCATAAATCCTCTTATTTAACAATTTATTTAATTAGGCCTTACTGAGAAGATCCCGATGGCTGATTAATAATAATTTGACAAATAAATTTTGACAATTGAGTCACTAATAATTTACATTTATATGTCAAGCAATTTTTGCACAAACAGGGTTGTTTGATAACAAAAACAAAAATAACATTTTTTGCTGTAAGGAGCCTATTATGAGCCTGTTAGGACTGATATTATTAATCGTAATCCTGTTTGCAGTATTGCCTACCTGGCCTTACAGTCGTGAGTGGGGATATAGGCCCGTGAGCATTGTCAGTGTCATATTGCTGGTATTGATTGTACTTTTGTTGACTCGTAGCGGCGGCGCACCTATCTTGCCGTAGAACTCTGCCAGATTGTGCCTGCGTATTGCGGCCTGGCGCAATACATAGGCACAAGCTTCTTAAATGTTAATTTCGGCCAAAATTTCCTTCTTAAATTCTCCGGCCAGGCGGTCAGCGAGCCGTGTTGTTTCCGGTAATCGGAAGCGCGGGCTTAATTGTAAAATAATATGCTGTGCGGTAGGCAATGACACGCCATGACCAATTGAGAGATATACCGGTTTGACGTTCACGCGCGTTCTTAACACCATACCGATAACACTTTTTTTATTATCATAGAGCCAGCTGAATGCGCCACGCTGATTTGGTGGTTCCTCGGCAAATCCATAAAGCCTGCTTTTGCCGCAGCCTATCGTCGGAATGTTATGCAATAATCCCAAATGGCAGGCAATGCCAAAGCGCCGCGGATGGGCAATACCTTGGCCGTCGCATACAATTAAATCCGGTTTATGTTCCAGTTGTTCAAGCGCTTTGCTGATTGCCGGTACTTCCCGAAATGATAAAAAACCGGACCGATACGGAATTTCAATGGTACTGATTGCAGTTTTTATCTCGACCGGTTGTAGCGTTTTGGCATCGAGTACAACAGCGGCGCTGAAAGCACGGTTACTAGGATAATCGTAAGCAATATCAACCCCTGCAATCAATGCGGGAGTTGTGATTTTATCCTGTTGTTCGACGTAGCCTGCCCATTTTCGTTGGCATTGGATGGCAAGCGTCACATTAAATTCGTTATTAATTACCAATTCAGGAGGATTAGTAAAAATCATATTATTTCCCCTTAATCGTGCTATGCTATTTCTTATCTACTACTAATGCATAACATGATGCAAGGAATTTTTATGACTTTTATTCAGTCCTGCGATATTTGCGGCGCTAAAATCGAGATTGAAGATAGTGATGATCTGGAGCCAAGTTATGATCCGCTGGCCGCCGGTGAAGAAGAGGATTTTCAGGATGTAAGCCTGTGTGAAAACTGCTCAAATAATATTATTTTGACGTCATCAAAGCACGCCTGAACAATCCGGCCAGTTTCTCCGGCCGGAATAGTTGGTTGTTGAGTACGGAATCAGGCAACAAAATTGATGGTGTAAGAGTAAGTCTTATAACCATCATAAGTCATGCCGGCAAATCTCATATAACCGTTACAACTGGCTTCAACAGTAGGATGACTCATATAGGGGCCGTCAGTAATATCCAGCACGCAAGAGCCCCATAATGGATGGGTAAATGTCACATGCCCGTGCCCTTTGCGGCAATCTTCACCATCTTCAATAATAAAACTGCGCGGACCTACAGGATACAATAGGATATCGCCGTCACTTAAGAAGCTGTATATGTAGACATTTGCATCGGTAGAATTACCCAAGTGAAAAAAATCTTTATAACCGCACAATGTTTCGTTAGCAAATGAGGAGCCGGCAGCGGAACTGATTAATAAACCTAATATTATTTTTTTAAACATAGTACTGTCCTATTTTTTTAACAACCAAGCGCGATTATAACGTTCTTTTTTGAAATTGAATATAAAAATTGATTTATTATTATTAAATCTGAGTATCTAAAACCCATAAAATAAGCCATAAACCAGACTTTTCACTTAATCTGATTTATGGAAGCAGCTTTATATGGAATATTAATAGACACTAGCATGCAAATTTTTTACAGTGAATTTGAATTACTTGCTCTACTTTCTTCAGCGCTATAGTCAAACAAATTAGTCGCCGCTTGACAACTTCCTGCCACTTGCAAGCTATCAGGTTTCCAAAACTGGAGAGTGCCGTATTGCGTATAGCTATTTTTTGCGCGTACTAGAGCAGGAATAATAGTCAACAAAGAAATCGCATTGTAGAAATACCTAAGCCAAGTATCAGTACGGTGCTGACTTATCAGCTGCTGATCTGCGCTTTCCAATGCATCTTTAAAAGCAACAATTCGCTGATAAAATGTTCCGCCACCACTATTATCTAACGTATTTTTAAGTGTTTGAAATAAATGACGTTTGTTAAGAGTAATATCTTTTTTACTCAAATATTGACTCGTTAACGCGAGTAATCGGCTATGCAAAGTAGGAATATAGCGTTTTATCTCTTCTGAATCTAACGGTGTCACCTCACGATTATCAACAAACCATCGATCACCATGGATTTTTACGTTGTTTCCCAAAAAGGTATAGGTCTTATTATTTTTACCAATCGTAATATAACCATTTCGGGAGGAAATGGAATGACCACTAGACCAAGTATAATTAAAGAAACTTATAGTAGAACCGGTACTAACGGTAGTACCTCGCGATGCTTCAATATAGATATTGCCTGGCATATTTGCGCTCCAAATTACTTTATGATTTACAAGTTAGCCAATAATATACCATTATTATGCTTGTTTGCTAATCTGTAGTATAGCTACTTTCTCATTGCCAGTTTGGGCTGGATATGCGGTAAAACTCCTCGCGAAGGCGGGAATGACATAATTTCTTAACTTGTTCGAGTCACATTAAACCTTGATAATTTCCATACAATTAGTGCCCCCTGATTTACCTATTTCCTGACCATAGGAGAGCAGGACAAAGCTATTGGGTTGCAACAGATTAAACTGGGTTAAATGTGTCAGGATCTGCTGTTTAGCTTGGGTAGCCGTCATGCCATGGTAATTAAAAAACAAAGGGAAAACATTATTTACCAGACTGAGTTTATTAATGGTTCGCTCATCGGCAGTGATGGCGAAAATCGGAACATTGCTATGATGGCGCGACATCCACAGTGCGCTTGCCCCGGATTCTGTTAAAGCAATAATCGCTTTAATCGGGAAATGGTTAGCGCTATACATGGCTGCCATGGCAATAGCCTGATCAGCCCGTCGGTAATGGCAGCTGTCTTCATCTCGGTAATAGGAAAAAGCCGCATGTTTTTCAGCGCTGAGGCAAATTTTATCAACCATGGTAATCACTTTGACTGGGTAGTTGCCTGACGCTGTTTCAGCAGAAAGCATTACTGCATCACTGCCATCGAGAATGGCATTGGCAACATCAGAAACTTCCGCCCGAGTCGGTTGAGGCTGCTGGATCATCGATTCCATCATCTGGGTTGCAGTGATTACAATTTTATCCATCCGTCTGGCTTGCTCAATAATTCTCTTTTGAATAGCCGGCACTTCGGCTGCACCGATTTCAACTGCCAAATCACCGCGTGCAACCATTACACCATCGGCTGCATGGATAATTTCAGTCAGGTTATGGATTGCTTCAGTGCGTTCAATTTTAGCAATGACCGGAAGTTCAGGCGCACCGGCACTGGCTAGCAGTCTACGCGCCTCGGCGATATCATCTGCATCTTTAACAAACGATAACGTTAAATAATCTGATGCCATACTGACTGCTTTGGCGAGATCGATACGATCCTTGTCGGTCAACGCACCTGCCGCAAGTCCGCCACCCAGGCGATTTAAACCTTTTTTATTTTTTAACAAGCCGCCTTCAATGACTTTACAGATGACTAAAGGCGGTTTCACCTCAGTGACCTTCAACTCAATCAAGCCATCATCGAGTAATAAGGTATCATCGGGATTAACTTCATAGCACAGAGTCTGATAAGCGACGCCAACAGCGTTTTCATCTCCTGGTGTCTGGCGGGAACAATCCAGAATGAATTGTCGGCCGTTAATCAGTGTGATTTGATCGTTTTTAAACGTACCAATTCGCAATTTGGGGCCTTGCAAATCAGCCATAATTGCTAATGGATGATTTAATTCCCGAGCAATTTGACGGACAGCGGCAACTGTTGCCAAAATGCTGTCGTCAGCGTGGGAAAAATTAACCCGCAGCACATCAACGCCCGCAACCAGCATGGCGCGGAGCGTTTCAAGCGAACTGCAGGCAGGCCCTAATGTCGCTATGATTTTAGTGCGGCGTAGTATCATTTGCCCTTCTTTCCAAAATGGCTACGGCAGGTAGTGTTTTTCCTTCCAGGCATTCCAGAAATGCCCCGCCGCCGGTTGAAATATAAGAAATTTGCTGGGTTAGATTATACTGGTCAATAGCTGCCAGGGTATCGCCGCCGCCTGCAATGGAGAATGCGTCACTGTCAGCAATGGCAATTGCCAGACCCCGTGTGCCGTAGGCAAATTGAGGGAATTCAAATACTCCGACCGGGCCATTCCAGATAATGGTGTGCGCTTTATCGATAATATCGACATAACGACCAACAGTTTCAGGGCCAATATCCATAATCATGTCATCACTGGCTACATTGGCCAATGATTTATTAAACGCAGGGCAGCTTTCACTAAACGCTTTACCAACCACAACGTCTGAAGGCAGCGGCATACGACAACCATTTTGTTCAGCCAGCTTTAAAATAGCGCGCGCATCATCCAGCAAACCTTCTTCGTACAGCGAGACGCCAATCTCAAAACCCTGAGCTTTCAGGAAGGTATTAGCGATACCGCCGCCGGTAATTAAATAGTCAACCATGCCGACCATTTGTTTCAGCAATGTGAGTTTTGTTGATACTTTTGAACCGCCAACAATGGCTACAATAGGCTTTTTAGGCTCTTTCAGTACCTGTTGCAGCGCTTCGAGTTCGTTCACCAGTAACGGGCCTGCTGCTGCAATGGGAGCGTATTCCGCAACACCGCAGGTTGAGGCTTGTTCACGATGGGCTGTGCCGAATGCGTCCATGACAAAGATGTCGCACAAATTGGCAAGCTGCTGCGCGAGCTGCTTATTATTGCTCTTTTCGCCAACATTAAACCGGACATTTTCACAAACAATCAGCTCGCCGGGTTTAGCGTCAACGCCATTAAGGTATTGGCTGGCAAAATGTACCGGGTAGTTCAGGTTTTTTGCCAGATAATCGGCAACCGGCTGCATGGAAAAACGCTTTTCAAAACGCCCCTCTTCCGGTCTTCCCAAATGGGAGAGGACAATCACTGCTGCGCCGGCATCAAGCGCCTGTTTTATAGTCGGCAACGCGGCTTGTAAACGTTGATCACTTGTAATCAGGCCATCTTTAACAGGTACGTTTAAATCTTCCCGGATTAATACTCGCTTACCACGTAAATCCAGATCGCTCATTCGGATTAAGTTCATGATTACATCCTTAACGGGTCATCATACAGGCTGCAGTATCCAGCATTCGGTTAGAGAAGCCCCACTCATTATCATACCAGGCTACCACTTTAACCAGTTTACCAAGCACCTTGGTTTGGGTGGTATCAAACACGGCTGAAGCAGGGTAATGGTTAAAATCGCAGGATACCAAAGGGGTGTCATTGATGTGCAGAATATTGTTTTTTGCCTGCCGCATAATGTCATTCACTTCGGCAACCGAGGTTTCGCGTTTAGCATTAAAGGTTAAATCAACGACAGAGACATTTAATGTCGGTACGCGCATTGCAAAACCATCCAGTTTGCCAGCCAGTTCCGGCAGAACCAGTCCAACCGCGGAAGCGGCGCCGGTTTTGGTCGGGATGATTGACTGAGTTGCAGAGCGGGCGCGGCGCAAATCACTGTGGCTGCCGTCAAGCAACATTTGATCTTTTGTGTAGGCATGGACAGTATTGACCAGACCATGTTCGATGCCAATCGCTTCATGAAGCGGTTTGACCACGGGCGCAAGGCAATTTGTTGTGCATGAGGCATTTGATACAATGATATCAGACGCTTTCAGCGTCTCATGGTTAACACCAAAAACAATCGTTGCATCGGCATTTTTACCAGGGGCTGAAATCAGAACTTTTTTAGCGCCGGCAGTGATATGCTGCATGGCTTTTTCGCGCTCGGTAAAGTAGCCAGTGCATTCAAAAACGATGTCAACATTCAATTCTTTCCACGGTAAGGCTTCGGGATTGCGCTCTGCAATGACTTCAATCGCATGGCCATTAATAATTAATTTATTGCCTTCCGTTTGTACATCGGCATTAAAACGGCCATGAGTTGAATCATAGCGGGTCAGGTGTGCGGTGGTTTCGATGCCTGAAAGGTCATTGATTGCGACAATATCAAACTCTTTTTCACGGCCATATTCATAAATAGCGCGCAGGATACAACGGCCTATGCGGCCATAACCGTTTATTGCGACTCGAAGGGTCATATTACTTCTCCAAATATTTATTATATTGCCTATAGAGGCTAATTTTAAAGTGTATTGAAAGCGTTTAAAATAGCGTCAACCGTGATGCCCAAATCTTCATAGGCCTGAGACGCAGGCGCTGATACGCCAAAGCGCTCCAGGCCAATTACCGCGCCATCCAGGCCGGTAAAGCGATACCAGTAACCGCTGGCTGCGGCTTCAATAGCGATTCGTTTGCGCACCTGATCAGGCAGGACTTGCTCGCGGTAAGCGCTATCCTGAGCAAGGAAACGTTCACAGCAGGGCATGGAAACAACCCGGATTTGCTTCCCGGCGGCAGTTAATTTTTCTGCAGCTGTGAGCGCTAACTGAACCTCGGAACCAGTCGCTAACAGAATTGCATCAGGCGTGCCCTGGCAGTCGCGGATAATATATCCGCCTTTGTTAATCAGACTGACGCTGGTGTCATTATGCGGCAGGGCAGGCAGATTCTGGCGTGATAATAACATACAGGATGGGCCCCGTTGTTCAATAGCCTGTTGCCAGGCAACCGCAGTCTCAACCAGATCAGCCGGTCGCCAGACGTGCGTGCCTGGTGTCAGGCGCAGCATGGCGGCATGCTCAACCGGCTGATGAGTCGGGCCATCTTCGCCAAGCCCGATTGAATCATGAGTCAGTACATAAATAACGCGTTGCCGCATCAGCGCGCTTAGGCGGATAGCATTGCGGGCATAGTCGCTGAATACCAGGAATGTGCCGCCATAGGGAATAAAACCGCCATGCAAGGCCAGGCCGTTCATGATCGCCGCCATGGCGAATTCGCGGACGCCGTAAAAAAGGTAGTTACCGCTGAAATCATCCGCTGTAATGGCTTTACTGCCTGACCAGTCGGTATTGTTTGAGCCGGTCAAATCCGCTGAGCCGCCTAACAGTTCAGGCAGGACTTTGGCAAAGCGTTCCAGACAGTATTGAGAGCTTTTGCGGGTTGCCAGGGCTTTGGTTTGCGTGCGGCAGTGATCGATAAACTCAGCGCTGACAGTATCCCAGCTATCCGGTAAATCGCCATTAATTCGTCTTAAAAATTCTTCATATTGTGCGGGATGTTTTTGCTGATATTGTTCGCATAAATCCAGCCATTGGTTTTCGTTATGCCGGCCTTGTTCGTTATGGTCCCAGGCGGCATAGATAGTATCAGGAACAAAAAAAGGTTCTTCATGCGGCCAATTTAATTGTTTGCGTACATAATTGACGCCTTCTGCGCCTAAAGGCGCTCCGTGCGATTTTTCACTGCCGGCAACGGATGAACAATAGCCAATGATCGTTTTGCAGATAATCAGGCTAGGCTTGGCTGTTTCGGCTTGCGCCTGCTCGATTGCAGCAGCAATGGCGGCCGAATCATGGCCGTCAATAGGACCAATAACATGCCAATTATAAGCTTTAAAACGGGCGGATGTGTCATCATTAAACCAGCCGCCCACTTTACCATCAATTGAAATGCCGTTATCATCATAAAAAGCAATGAGTTTACCCAAGCCTAATGTGCCTGCTAATGAGCACGCCTCATGTGAGATTCCTTCCATCAGGCAGCCGTCGCCGACAAAGGCGTAAGTAAAATGATCGATGATGTTTAAGTCGGTGTGATTAAATTGTTGTGCTAACAACTTTTCAGCGATAGCCATCCCGACCGCGTTTGCAAGGCCCTGGCCAAGCGGACCAGTGGTGGTTTCAACACCAGGAGTTTCATCATACTCAGGATGACCAGGCGTTTTTGAATGCAGTTGACGGAAATTTTTAAGGTCATTAACAGAGAGCTTGTAACCGGTTAAATGCAGAAGAGAATACAACAGCATGGAGCCGTGACCATTAGACAGCACAAAGCGATCACGATTGAACCAAAAGGGATTGCCAGGATTATGTTTCATGAATTTCTGCCATAGCACAGCGGCAATGTCTGCCATGCCTAATGGCATTCCGGGATGACCGGATTGGGCTTTTTCTACGGCGTCTATACTCAGGACCCGGATAGCATTAGCTAAATCTTTAGAAAAATTCATGTCTTCTCTTCTTACAATCACAAAGGCGCTATTGTCGCTCAGATAGGGCGATTCAGCAAGTTAGCTGTTTATAGTGATTTAATTATCGGCATTATTGGGAAAATATGTGTGGTGTTGTTTGACATTTTACTTTTTGTTTAAATTTTGTTATTTTTTCTTTTTAATATTCAGGAGGAGGGCTTATGACCGCGTTGAGACAACAGTTAGAACAAGTTGTAACCCTGGATTTGGTGAAAGGATTCTGGGAAAAACCCAACAAAAAATTTGTGGATCTCGTTCAAGAGCATTGTAAAAACGAGGAGCAGCAGATCGTTTTGAATCGTACTATAGCCGTTCAGCTGCCCTTGTTATTAATGCAATATAGCGTCATTAAAAAACAGCTCAATGAAAACTATAAATTAACGGAAGCTCTTGCTAAAGATCAATTTATAAGCCAGCTGACTTCGGCGTTAATGATGGCTGAACTATTGGAATATATCTATTCCTACTGCGTGAACGTTGAATGTGAAGCGGATACTATGCGGCAAGATCAGGAGATTTTTTGGCGTTTGCTGCAACAACACGAAATTAAATATCAACAACTGTATCGTGCTAAATTTGAAGGCCGCAGCACCCAAAGCAGTTTGCTCTTTAATGGCATATTTTCCAAATATGTCGGTGAAACAACGGGAGATACAAACTGGTTACGGCTAATCGGGTTACGGTTTAAACGCATACTTAATGCCATTGTTCCTTTGGTAATGGAAGCCGAGCGTTATCGCGCTATTGTTAAGGCGCTTGATAGAGTGACTAATCCGGTTATTGCCTATATTGGCTGGGTCTTTTTTGCGCCAAGGCTTGCCAATAGCCTTTTTCTCCTGGGCAAGCATACCATACCTGGAACCTGGATGAGCGAGACCGAGAAGAAATTAGGTGTCGGAACCCGTTTGCAGATACAAATGCAATTTCGCTGGTTTGAATTGGGCAATGATAGCGTCTGGTTTATTGCCGGCGTATTGAATTGCTTTGTCTGGCTGGGGCCGCACGTTTATATTGGTGTGTTGATCAATGCAGTTTTGTATGGCTACGACATGCTATTAGCCAGCATTCGAGCAGGCATTGAATATATGCGTCTTCAGAAAATGCTTACGCAATATAGAGAAATTGTTGTCGATATAAAGCGTCTGTTAAAAGAGGCGCCTGATGAAGAAACAAAAAAGAAATTAAAAGCTGAAAAGGCTGAAGTGAAACAGTTTATGGCTCTTCTCGAAGAACGCGAATATCATGAATTAAAAAAAATGATGGTTGGCGTGGTCAATACCTCCGTGTTATTGGTTGCCATTATCTTATGCCTGCCTTCAGTGGCAGTTTCTCCCTGGATTGGATTGGTCGGTGCAATACTATTGCTAACCAGCACGATCACAGCTTGTATTATTTCAAAAGCGCTTAACCGAAAAAACAAGGCTTATGAGCTTTGCGATGAGCTGAAAAAAGACATCGAGGTACCAGATTTTGCGCCGATAGCAGTAGCTCTGTCGCCAAAACTATCGCCTTTGCGATTGTCGCTACCAGCGCTTCCGGAAGAGCCCCCATATGATACAGAGGGCATTAGAAATTCTCCGCGCCGCTAATAACTGTAATTGAGGGCACATCCTATTCAATGCTATGCTTTATTTATTGCCGTAAATTTAAAGGATAGCTATGTTAACCAATCAATTACCCCAATTTTCAATTAATCATCTCGATCTGGATACTTATCCGAAACGCCTTGAGCAATTGTTGCAGAGCAATCTGGCTACAATAGATAAGCTGACCTCGCAACAATCATTTAACTGGGATAATTTAATGCAGCCGCTTGAGGGAATGGATGATAAGCTCGAGCGTTTTTTATCTCCCATGACCCACTTGCATGCAGTGGTCAATTCGCCGGAGCTGCGTGCCTGTTATCAGGCTTGCCTGCCTCATCTTTCCGCCTATGATGCTGCGGTTGGTCAGAATCTGGCACTATATCAGGCGATAAAATCATTAGACCAAAGCCTGTTAAACGCGACACAGCGAAAAATTGTTGATGACAGCCTGCAGAACTTTGAGCTTTCTGGCGTTGCTTTGCCCGAGGATAAAAAGCAGCGCTTTGAAGCGATTAGTACACGCCTGTCGGAGTTATCCAATCAATTTGAAAACAACCTGCTTGATGCCGGCCAGGCCTTTAGTCTGCATATTACAGATGAAAAACGATTGGCTGGTTTGCCAGAACACGCGATAAACACCGCCCGAGAATTGGCAGAAGAAAAGAAACTGGATGGCTGGGTATTAAATCTTGAATTTCCCTGTTACATCGCAGTAGTGACCTATGCAGAGGATCGCAGTTTGCGAGAGACGTTCCACTACGCCTATTCTACTCGAGCATCCGATCAAGGCCCGAATGCCGGCGAGTTTGATAATTCTGCGATTATTGATGAAATACTGGCTCTGCGTGATGAAAAGGCGAAATTGCTGGATTTCTCAAACTATGCAGAATTATCGCTCGCCCGAAAAATGGCCGAATCAACCGCTCAGGTAACCGGTTTTCTGACCGACTTGGCTGAGCGTGCCCACAAACAGGCAGAGCAGGAAATGGCAGAGCTGCGCAAATTTGCCAGCAGCGAATATGGTATAACCGAACTTAAACCATGGGATCTCGCTTATTTTTCAGAAAAAATGCAGCAAAAATACTATGCTATTTCTCAGGAAGATTTACGCCCCTATTTTCCATTAAATAAAGTAATGACAGGGCTGTTTACGATCATTCATCGTTTGTATGGCATCAAACTGGAACAAGTCGACCAGATTGATACATGGCATCCTGATGTGAGTGTCTATCGCCTGGTTGATGAAGATAACCAGCTGCGCGGCTACGTGTATGTCGATTTATTTGCCCGCCAGAATAAACGAGGCGGCGCCTGGATGGACTCCTGCCAGAGCAGACTCAAACTGCCCGATGGCAACGTACAATTACCAATAGCGACATTAACCTGCAATTTTGCCAAACCGGCAGCCAATAAAATGGCAACTCTGTCGCATGACGAAGTGTTAACCCTGTTCCATGAATTCGGCCACTGCCTGCATCATTTACTGACCCGGGTAGATTATATTGATGCCTCCGGGATCAATGGCGTCGAGTGGGACGCGGTTGAGCTGCCAAGCCAGATTTTTGAAAACTGGTGCTGGGAAAAAAGCGCGCTTGATCTGCTGACACAACACGTCGATACTGGCGAACCTTTGCCAGAGGAAATGTATCAGAAGCTGATTGCCGCTAAAAATTTCCAATCGGCCATGACTATGATGCGACAGTTGGAGTTCTCCCTGTTTGATTTCCGCATCCACCAGGAGTTCACCAACCGCCCAGGTTTCATGGCAGATATACTGGAAGAAGTGCGCAAACAGACCACAGTAGTACCCATCGCCCCCTACAACCGCTTCGCCCACAGCTTCTCCCACATCTTTGCCGGCGGCTACGCGGCAGGGTATTACAGTTATAAATGGGCCGAAGTACTATCAAGCGACGCATTCTCCCGCTTCGAAGATGAAGGCGTACTGAATCCCGAAACCGGCCGTGCATTCTTACACAGCATCCTGGAAGTAGGCAGCTCCAAAGAAGCAGCCGAAGCCTTCATAAACTTCCGAGGGCGCCCGGCAACCGTAGACGCGCTCCTGCGCCACAACGGAATAAACTAACCGTCCAACAATCTGCCTTCTCCCGTACCGGGAGAAGGCGCCCGTACAGCGGAAGAAGGAAAACATTTTCACTACCTTCAGTATAATTCCAATATTTTTATGCTATAATCAAAATGACCACCAAATTGGGGGCGACCTGGCTTCGACGCGGGTTGCGAAACCTGAGGGGCATGCCGAGAATGAGATCTCTCGTTAATAAGACTCAAGTAAATATAAATGCAAACGAAGAAAACTTTGCAGGTGCAATTGCTGCGTAAGCAGTGAAAGCCCAACGTGTGCTGCCATAAAACCAGCGCCCCGTTGACCGAGCCCGCTTATCGGTATCGAATCAACGGTCATAAGAGATAAGCTAGCAACCCGATGTGTCTCGCATCAGGAAGCAAAATTCAGAGACTCGCTGCGTTTAATCCTGTTTGTCGGAGGAACCGCAGTCAAACTCAAATGACAAAACTAAGCATGTAGAACCAACGGCAGAGGATTTGCGGACGCGGGTTCGATTCCCGCCGCCTCCACCAATTCATTTGATCATCACCTTGAATGGAATATTTTTCGGGCCTTTCCCAATTAATGTAGTCCGGGTGAAACGAAGTGAAATCCGGATTCCGGTCCTGCATCTGAGTTATGCTTGTTCAATCCGGGCAATTAGCAGAATAAATATAAAAATATTAAAATTGGAATAGCTATGAATTATACCCTTTCATTAGAAAAAATAGATGAATACAAAACCCATCACTTTATTGTAAATCCAAAACAGGCAGCCTTACTTGTTATCGAAATGCAAAATGTTTTTCGAACTGATTTAAATATAATAAGTGATAAGCAAATTAATAATGTTAAATCGATTATTGAAGCTTCTGAAAAAGCGGGAGTGGAGATTATTTATGTTCAACATAACGATAGCTCTGAAATTTCAAAGTCCATGGTAGATTGGTGGAATGGAGACAAAATAGAATATGGTAGTGAAGGCTGGAAACTAATTGATGAATTTGATACCTCAGGAAAGACTGTTATTGATAAAAACCAATATAGCGCATTCTTTAAAACTGATTTAGATAATTTGCTTAAATTAAAGAATATTAAAGAGGTAATTATTATTGGTGTTATGGCAAATTGCTGCTGTGAAACAACAGCAAGAGATGCTTTTATGCATGGATACAGAGTGTTTTTTATCAATGATGCCACTGCTACGCTAAACGAAGATTTACATCTATCTACTTTAAAAAATTTATCATTTGGATTTGCGTGCATACAAAGTACACAAGAGCTTGTCTCTCAGTTAGATCATGCTACAAAATAAAAAAATTATCAAATAAGATGTAATATGAAGAAATTATTAATATTATTTATTGCTATTTCATTAGCAAATTATTTACAAGCCTCCCAACGGCGTGATTTAGGCTCCCAAAAAACGGTCAATGTAATAGCCTTTTATGGTTTTTTAGAGGATCCTGAAATTAAAGAGGCCGTTGAGAAACAATGCAATGTAAAGTTTTTTCATGATTCTTATTATACAAATGCAGAATTTCTCCATACTTTTTATAAGCAGAGAAATTACTATGATATAATGATTTTTAGCAATATGGTATATGGAAGCATAAAAAACCAACTTCCCAATATAGAAAGTAGTAATCTTTGGAAATCATCTAATGACTATTATCCATATTTTAAAAAATATTATCTAACACATAATTATTCACATAATACCGCTTTTTTTACACATGCCATAGTAGGATTTATGTACAATCCTGAGTTAATTCATATCAGGAACGATGAAAAAATGAGTGATATTTTTAAAGATGCTAAAGATAACAATGTAATTTTAGTTGATGATGCAGGTGAGATTGGAAATTTATTAACAATTGGATTCAGTGATGATCAGAATATTCAAAAAAATATGGACGGCACCGTTTCATTAACTTATAAAAATTTAAAACGTATGACGCAAAATTCTAAAATATATATTACGAGCGATTTTAATAAAATTTATGATAGTAAAAATTTTGCACTTAGCTATATTTGGTCTGGTGATGCACTGTTATACATAAAAAAATCTGGGAAGCCCTATAAATTTGTCATTCCATCTAATGCTAGTTCAATTTGCACAGATCTAATCGTCCAAATGAAAGATACTTCGGAGGCTAGTTGCGTTGCAAATGTATTACAAAATCAATCTACATTAAAACATTTTGAAAAATCGACATATTATTTCTCTCCATATTTTAAAAACCATATAGATGATAAATCCTATATTAAGTTATATGAAAAAACGAAAAAAACTCTTTCTCAATTACGTATGATTCAACCAGTGGAAAATTTTGATAAAGATTATAATGACAATTGGAATAAAATTAAGCTTCAAATTAGCAAAGATAATTCTAATTAATTTATGAGCCAAAATATAGTTACCAGTTGGCTTTTATCTATTTTAGAAGTTAATGATCTTGATTCTTATAAAAAAATTATAAATCGCCTGATCACATTTTTGATCGTTTTTGGTTTATGCCTTAATGCTTGTGCTATGTTTTTAAGTTATCACCAATATGAAAAAAAATCCGAAAACGATAATAAAAAATTAATTATTAATGCGAATTCAATTTTACAGTCAAATATTTCTGAAAAGCTTAGTATAGTGGTAAATAACCAGGACTTTGTCAGTTATATTAATGAGGGTGAGTATAGCAGAAAATTAAATGCTGTAAGTATGATGTTGCTATTTAATAACTTTATTGATAATAACCTTATTACTGGCATAAAAGTTTATAAAAAAGGTAATGATCCAATATTGAGTGTTGGAGATACTAATTCAGCATTTTATGTAAAGCTTAATCTTTGTTATCTGAGCGGACAAATTAATAATCAGTTTGGTAATTGTTATGCTAGCATTATGGTTTTAATGTCAAAAAATCATTATTTAAATCAACTTTCTAGAATCAATGCAAATATAAAAGCATGTAAAAAACAATATTATAAATGTGAAAAAGTTGATCCATTTGGCTCGACTAAATTTGGTTCATTCTACATTAGTGACTCTGAAAAAAAATTCATTTCAATAGAGCATATTTCACCAAGCATATACCCGTTATTAATCCCTGCCATAATAATTTTACTCATTTCTTCATTTGGTCTATTGATAACACAAAAATTAGTTAAAACATTAACCAATATATACCTTGCAAACCCTATTAAAGAAATTGAAACAAATTTAAAAAATAATATACCTTTGAGACGCAAATATATAAAAGAAATTAACTATCTTGCAAAGGAAATTGAAGAATATCAAGAACATAAATTTGAAATTGAACTTGGAAAAAGTCTAGCCCAAGTGGCACATGATATACGTTCTCCATTGCTAGCTATAGATTCTCTTTTTCATTTAGTAGAAAAAAAACTAAATGAGTCTGAGCGGATTTTAGGAAGAAGAGCAATTCGCCGCTTAAATGATATTGCTTGGAGTTTGCTATCTAAATATAAAAATAAAAATGAAACAGTTCATGCTGATGAAAATAATTATGTGTTTCTCTATTCCTGCATACAAGAAATTTTATCAGAAAAACGTATGGAGTATGTAAAACACAATATAGAATTTGAACTTCATGTCGCTCAGAAAAATGTTTTCCTCCTGGTTTACTTAAGTTCGGTAAATTTAAAAAGAATGTTATCTAATATAATCAATAACGCTGTTAATAGTATTTTACCAAAAAGTGGTGTCGTGGAAATAAGTCTTGAAATCAATTCTATTGGTGTATTAATTGCAATTAAAGATAATGGAAGAGGAATGACTCCCGATTTTGTAAAAGGTATTTTTGATAATGCCGAGTGTGAGAAAGTAAAAACTAATCTAGGGTTACCTCATGCAATTAATTTTGTTAAGCAAGCAGGAGGGTTATTAGATATAATTTCATCTGCAGGAAATGGAACTACAGTAAATATTTCATTTCCCCTTTGTATAACTCCTCCTTGGTCTATCAGTGAATATCAGGTTCAAGTTGATGACTTATTAATTTTCATCGATGACAGTAAATCTGTACATGATGTTTGGGATGAGAAACTAAGAGATTTGCAATATACGGATTACAAGCACTTTTATAATGCGGAAGATGCTTTGAGTTTTTTAAAAAAGATAAATAATAGAAAAATAGTGATTTTTTGCGATTATGAATTTTTTAATGAGGATAAAAATGGTTTACATATTTTAGAAAATGCACCTTTTGATGCTACTAAAATATTAGTTACAGGTTGTTTATACAATCAAAAAATAATGGAATCAACAATTGAAAAAGGGTTTAAGATATTACCGAAAGATCTTGTGCCTTATTTTAAATATTCACTTTCAGGTACTAACAGCCAATTTGAAATATAACTTGGTACGCATGTGATTCTTGCTTCTGTAACAGTCATTAATAAAATGCTTTAATCCTTGAGCATTCAGATATGTGATCCGAGCTGTGTTATGTTTAAAAAATCAGAAGGACTCTAAAGGATTTTTTTCAATCAGGTTGCAGTATTGCCACAGCAACAATTTAAGAAATTGTGCACAGTAAATCTGATCTTATTTGAAGGTCATTGATATTCAAACTTTTTTTTAAGAAGTTTAAATTAACATAACTTTGTTTGCATGTGACTAGTGTTGTGAATATGGGTTATATTGTATCATCATGTTTAGGATGGTATCCAACTAGGATTGTTATGAATTTATTTATTGATACAAATATTTTTCTTTCTTTTTTTCACTTATCTAAGGACGATTTGGAGGAAATCCATAAGTTAATAGTCTTATTAGAACAAAATGAAATTAAACTGTGGATTACCAAGCAAGTTATGGATGAGTTTTATAGAAATCGTGAAAATAAAATATCTGATGCGATTAAAAAACTTAAAGAACAAAGACTCAATGGACAATTTCCTCAGTTCTGCAAAGAATATGAAGATTATAGATTGATAAAATGCTATGAAAAAAAATACAATCAGCATTTTGATATCTTAATGAGTAAAATACATGCGGACATTACCAATAATACGTTTAAAGCAGACGAAAATATTAATGAGTTATTTTCTAAGTCCCGCATAATTGAAATCAATTATAACGTAGTTGATCGCGCAATTTTTAGGGTAAATATCGGGAACCCGCCAGGGAAAAATGACCTTCTTGGCGATGCGATTAATTGGGAGTGTCTTTTACAGAATATTCCTGATAGCGAATGTCTGTATATAGTTACAGATGATAAAGATTATTATTCATTATTAGATGATAATAAACTTAAACAGTTTTTGAAACAAGAATGGGAAGAGAGAAAACAATCGAATGTCTTTTCCTATCGAAGGTTATCTCAATTTTTTAAAGAGCATTTCCCTGATATAAAATTAGCTACGGAATTAGAAAAAGAATTAGCTATTAAAGTACTTGAAAAAAGCGCCGCTATTCATGAGATTTATCAGGCCGTGGAGTCTCTCTCAGAATATACTGAGTTTAATCAATCACAAATTGATAAAATGTTGCAAGCATCTTTAAATAATCCTCAGATTTATCATCTTTTGGGAAATGCAATTATTAAAAGATTTTACAAAAGCATAACTAATTCAAACTATAATATAATCGACAAGGATTTAGCTCAAAGGGTGTTGTATGCACTCAATAATTGCGAGTTAATTGATTATTATTCCAATAATCCTAGTGAGCACGATTATTTTAAAACTTATACTGAAAATGCAAAAAAAATTTCAAAAATAAACCACATTTCAAAAAAAGAAGCATACAACCTCTTAGCCAAACATGCTAAAAGTAAAGATTGGTTACTTCTTCAAGAAAAAATTAAAGTATCATTACAAAGATTATTTTATTTATATCGAGAAAATTGTGATAAATTTATTACTGATGGTTTTGTTTTACTTCGAAATGAATGTCGTACACTTTTGAAGCACGATATTGGAAAAGAAAAGATAAAGAAGGACCTTTTAAAATGTGCATATGTGAATAATCGTTTTCAGTTATCCAGTCTTTATTTGAGAGGGCTAAATTTTGATTATCGTAAACATAAAGGGTCCTTAAATATTATAGAAAATTGGAATTGGTGTG
Organism: Legionella dresdenensis; assembly: GCF_042649825.1. NCBI lineage: Bacteria > Pseudomonadati > Pseudomonadota > Gammaproteobacteria > Legionellales > Legionellaceae > Legionella > Legionella dresdenensis. The sequence continues at coordinate 253,100 of NZ_JBHSAB010000004.1, forward strand.
CAGGTATTGAGATGAATTTTTCATATTCTGTTTTTGTTTATTTACATTTTACTTGGTCTGTATTTATAAATTCAGATTTCGAATTCACCCAATTTAGTTTACGCTCTGAAGCTACTAAGCGAGTTTTATATTCAAATCATTTTCAAGAGGTTGTGTTTATTGACTGTAATTTAGAAAATGCTGATTTGTCTGAGTCTTACGCTAGAGACGCAATTTTTTTTAATTGCAAGTTTAATAATGCTGATTTATCAAAATTGAAAGGGTTTATGAGTATGTTTGCTTATTGTACTATGAAAGGAGTTCATTTTAATGATGCTCAACTAATATCCTCAAATTTTGATGGAGCAGATTTAACTGATGCTCAATTTATAAATGCAAATTTACGTGGTGCCTCCTTACGATATGCAAACTTGAAAGGCGCTAATTTTTATAATACAGATTTACGTGGGGCCGATCTAACGGGTTGTAAAAATGCTTCACTAGAAGGTGCTCTGTTAGGTCAATTTGAAACTACTGATTAAGGTTCGGTATTAATATGGGCTACTATACGATATGTTTTTTTATCTGGTTTGGCTATAACCGAACTTTCTATGATGCTTAAACACATAAGTCGTAAATTTAAAGACTCGTTACAGAGGAAAAATATCTTTACAACAAGCAAAGACCTCGTGTTGAGAAAGGCATTAATGCTAGGTAAAGCTACTCTATAGTTGACTAATAGCATTCTGTATTTAAATTCTAGAATATAGAATAAGGAGTGATGCTCAATGATTAAATCACAAGATATCGTAGTTCTGGCCAACACCAACCTCTCACAATAAACTCCTTAAATGAGCTTAAATCGACATACTATACTCAACGCCTCTCAAGTTATAAAACACTGTGTTGATATCACTTTTTTACCATTCCTTGTTCCAGATTCTGAAATATCAACTCTATGACTCTGTTATGGCTCAGTAATTATCATTTTCTGAATTTCTGGCTGATCGTATTCCGCATGCTCGGCCTCAATTGTTAAATTTGGGATGGGGGTGTATTTTGCCTTATCGTGCGTGTGGCCGCACAAAACCAGGAAGTCGATATCAGGATGCGTGGTGCAAATATTCATCAGGACATCACCAGATGCTTTTGAGGAAAAATAAGGCAGCCAATCATTATCACTTATTTTCCCCTCATGCAAACATGCTTCTTTGAATGGTGGAATATGAGTTAAAACAATAATCCTTTGGGGGCGCTGCGCTGCTGCTGCATCAGTTGTTCTTGTAGCTGACTGGCGTCATAGTCGGCAAGTTGTTGCATTTTGGCTAGCAATTGGGAGCGCCCTACAAGCTTTTCTTGAAATAAATCAGAGATCATTCTGCTGTCATTAAGCGCGACTCGAGTATTATGATAATTACCCAGCCCTCTTGACCAACTAATAAAGTATCATTATCTAGTACTATTTCCATTTAATTTTGACATGTGAGGCTAGCATAAGCCTTATCAAATTTTTGCCTGGCATC
>NZ_JBHSAB010000005.1:0-93696 GCF_042649825.1 Legionella dresdenensis
TTAAATTGGCTAATTGGATTCTCTTTGATAAACCGGAGACCAGCTTTTAAAAAAATTGTCCGGCACAAAGGTTGGGTCGTTTTGACCCAACATTGAAAAGAAAGCTTGTCGGGTCGAAACAATCAGTCAATTACCACGCAGGAATCGCCGCATCGCCAAATAATTCTTTTGCCTTATCAGCAACTTCCGTTGAATTCATTGCTTTAACAAACTCTTCAAGTTGCGGTTTTTTATCACTGCCTTTACGAATGACAATCAGATTGGCATAAGGTGAATCCTTGCCTTCGATAATCAGTGCATCCTTACCAGGACTCAGTCCTGCCGGGATAGCAAAGGTGGTATTAATTACAGCTGCATCAACATCAGGCAAAACACGTGGGAGCTGAGCTGCATCCAGTTCCTTGAATTTTAGATGTTTAGGATTCTGCTCAATATCGTCCGGGGTTGTAGCATCAGTGCTTTTAAGGGTAATCAGATTGGCTTTCTGCAATAACAATAATGCTCTCGCTTCATTGCTGGGGTCATTTGGGATGGCAATTGTAGCGTTATCAGCAATGTCTGAAATTGATTTCAATTTTGCTGAATAAAGTCCTGCCGGGTAGACAAATGTTTTACCAATTACTTCCAAATCATAATTATGCGCCTTCATTGCGGCCTGCAAATAAGGAAGATGCTGATAAACGTTGGCATCCAGGCTACCGTCCTGCAACGCTTCATTAGGCAGATTATAATCATTAAACTCAACGATTTTTACGGTTAAGCCATAATTTTTCTGAGCGACGTCACGCGCTGCTTCAACTAATTCGCTTTCCGGGCCAGCAATAGTTCCGATTGTCAGGGTATTTGGCGAGGGCTTATTGCAGCCTGCCAGACCAAGTACTAATAAAATAACTCCAAAAATTCGCATGTATCCTCCAGACTGTTTAGCTATGAGTGTATTTATTGGCTAGTTTGTCGCCAGCCATTTGTAATAATTGCACGATGACAACCAGAACCAGCACGGTTGCCAGCATAATTCCCGGGTTAAAACGCTGATAGCCATAGCGAATCGCCAGATCACCCAGACCGCCGCCGCCTACAGTACCTGCCATGGCTGAATAATTGACCAGCGTAATGGCTGTTACAGTAACTGCCTGAATCAAGGCCGGAAATGCTTCGGGTAACAGGATGTGTCTGACCATTTGCCAGGTTGTTACTCCCATCGAGAATCCGGTTTCAATCAGCCCGCGCGGCAAATTTTGATAAGCATTATCCGCAAGGCGTGCGAAAAAGGGGGTTGCGCCCAGTGTTAAAGGCACTATTGCCGCATTTAAACCAATAGATGTGCCAACCAGAAGCCGGGTTACCGGAATCAGGGCAACCAGTAAAATGATAAACGGAACTGAACGACAGAAATTGATTAAACCAGAGAGAAACCCGTAAAGCGCAGGGTGGCGCTTGATCCGGCTACTGCTGAAAAGCAGCGTACCCAATGGCAGGCCCAGCAGAACAGCAAGAGCAGTACTGATAATTACCATGTACAGGGTTTCGCCTGTGGCAACCAGTAAATCATAAAACAGAATCAGTGACATACCCTAAAATCTCCACAGTTAAATTTGCCTTGTTGCAACGTTCAATAAATTGAGCAAGCAACTGTTCATCTGCAAACAGTTCGACAATCAATACACCGCAAGTAATGGAATTAAAGCGGTCAATATTGGCCATCAGAATATTAATATCAATCGGTAATTCCCGGCTGGTCTGGCTTATAAAAGGCACAGTCGCATTGTCATCCTGAAAAAACAGGCGCAACACGGGTTTATCGGTTGGAGTGATTCCCAGACGACTGCTCAAGCATGTGGGCAATTCGGGACTAAGCTGGCTGTAAAGCATAGCTTTAGCCTGACTGTCCGGGTTATTAAAAATATTGGATAATGGTACTAATTCTATAATTTTGCCGTTTTCCATCAACGCCAGGCGATGACAAATCCGCTTGACTACTTCCATTTCATGCGTAATTAACACGATAGTAATGCCATAAAGCTGATTAATTTTTTTCAGCAGGGCAAGGATAGATTCAGTCGTTTTGGGATCAAGGGCAGAGGTAGCCTCATCGCAGAGCAGAATTTTAGGCGAACAGGTTAAAGCACGTGCAATCGCTACCCGTTGCTTTTGCCCGCCGCTTAATTGAGCAGGGTAGGCATCCCGTTTATGATCCAGCTCAACCAGCGGCAATAATTCATCAATTTTCTCGCGAATCATGTCTTCGGGAATGCCTTGAATCCGCATAGGCAAAGCGATATTGTCATAAACCGTTTTGGAGCTCAGCAGGTTGAAATGCTGAAATATCATTGCCATTTTATGACGGGCCTGACGAAGACCGGATTCATTTAACTTAGTGATATTATAATTATCAACGATAACGTCGCCATTATCAGGCCGCTCCAGCAGGTTAATACTTCTTAACAGAGTCGATTTACCAGCTCCGCTAGTGCCGATAATGCCGAAGATTTCGCCTTCCTGAATAAAAAGGTTGATATCCGAGAGTGCTTTGGTGGGTCCAAACGATTTGTTTACTGCAATTAATTCTATCATGATCTTAATCAACTTCTGGAAAACTGCGGCGGGAAGTTGCTAAGGAGGGGAAAGCGCCCGCTTTAGCCGAATTTACAATAACAAGTGTTATTGAGCGCCCGCAAGCTAGTTTTCAAATCGGCGCAAAGAACGGAGTATAACCTGAATTTGTTATAAACAGAAGTATTTTTGTAGGTTAGGTTATGGTTGACAATCCAATCGCTTCTTGGCACCCTTAACGCGATTTTATGCAAGGAGAAGCAATCGTGAAAAAAATTCTGTTAGCCGCCGCAGCCAGTCTGGCTTTAAATGCTCATGCCGCTGAACTTAAACAATTTGGTGAGATCGCCAATGCTGTTGATAATGGCAAGCAACTGACTATTGTTATAAAACTGAAACAGTGTGAAGCCGATATTCCGGTTATGGATATCAGTACAGCTGTTACACCAAACGCAATGATGCGCGTAGGCGATAAAATGATCACTGCCTCTGACCGTCATTTTAGTTTAAATGACCCAATGGCAAATGGTTTACCGACTTTTGGCTATGTGAAATATACTCTTTTGGCTGATAGCCGCGCCAGTGTAAAGGTTACCCTGATGCATGCCACTGATTATAGCAAGATCGCTGAATATGAAATCCGTTGCCAGTTAGGCGAAGGCTTGTCGGTTTTTGATAATCAAAAGTAACATTTACCCTCTCCCCAGCCCTCTCCCGATACGGGAGAGGGGGATTAAAAGGCAAGCTAATTTACCCTCTCCCCAGCCCTCTCCCGATACGGGAGAGGGGGATTAAAAGGCAAGCTAATTTACCCTCTCCCCAGCCCTCTCCCGATACGGGAGAGGGGGGTTAAAAGACAAGCTAATTTACCCTCTCCCCCAGCCCTCTCCCGATACGGGAGAGGGGGGTTAAAAGACAAGCTAATTTACCCTCTCCCCCAGCCCTCTCCCGATACGGGAGAGGAGGGTTAAAAGACAAGCTAATTTACCCTCTCCCCAGCCCTCTCCCGATACGGGAGGGGGGGTTAAAAGACAAGCTAATTTACCCTCTCCCCAGCCCTATAATAAGGGTGAGGCTCGCTAATTCCCCTCTCCCGTATCGGGAGAGGGGTAGGGGAGAGGGTAAAAAACTAATGCTCCTTACTCTTCACCAGCAAAAGATTAACCCATGCAATACTTAACGCCGAAACCAACAACGTTACATGAATAATAACCTGCCACATAATATTATTATTCGTCAATTTAGCCGGATCAATAAACGTCCTGAGCAAATGAATAGAGGAAATCCCGATTAAAGCCAGTGCCAGTTTAAGTTTCATGGCGCCTGCATCCAGGTGATCAAGCCATTCAGGCTGATCCGGATGTGCATGCAGCTCCAGTTTGGAAACAAAGGTTTCATACCCGCCCATGGTCACCATAATCAATAGATTGGCAATCATCACTACATCAATTAAATCAAGCACTCCAAGCATGATTTGAGTGTCGGTTACCCCATTCAGATGTGAAACAAGATGATAAAGCTCACCGATAAAGCGATAGGCATAAACGGCAAGAATAATAATTAAACCGAAATAAAGCGGTAACTGCAGCCAACGGCTTGCAAACATTACCCGGCTTAAAAACTGCTTGGTTTGATTCATGTTTTACTCCAGGAGATTATTCTGCGCGAGCCGAACGGCTCATTAAATTATTGACCGCCTCAGAGGGGGTAATTTTATCTTCAAGCAGATCCTTGATTTGGGTACAAATCGGCATTTCAACTGCAACTTTGCCCGCCAGATTATGAACCTGCAATGCATTATGCGCGCCCTCAACAACCTGACCAATTTTATCGGCGGCCTCGGTTTTATTAATTCCCTGGCCAATTAACAGTCCAAACCGCCGGTTGCGTGACTGATCATCGGTACAGGTTAAAACCAGATCGCCAACACCCGCCAAGCCAAGAAAAGTCTCCTGCCGTGCTCCTAATGCTTGTCCCAGCCGGCTCATTTCAGCTAACCCGCGGGTTATAAGAGCGGCTTTAGCGTTAGCGCCATAGCCCAGACCATCGCTTATGCCGCAGGCAATTGCCAGCACATTTTTGACGGCTCCGCATAATTGAACGCCAATCATATCGTTACTGAGATAAGCTCTGATATTCGCCTGATGGATAAGTTGGTGTAACTGCTGTTGGAATGGCGCATTATTACTGGCAATTGTTAATGCAGTCGGCAGCAATCGAGCAACTTCCCTGGCAAAGGAAGGGCCGGAAATAATAGCCGCAGGGTATGCCGCTCCCCATTTTGATGCAACAAGATGGCTTAATAGTTCATTTGATTCTGGATCAAGTCCCTTTGTAAGCCAGGCAATCCCGTTCGCTGGTTTTTCCAGTTTTGATAATAATTGCGCAAAAGCATGAGAGGGTACAGCGATAATTAAATAATCTGCCTGCATACATTCAGCAAGATCGCTTGTCGGCTGTAGTAAAGCAGGAAATTCGACACCGGGCAGATAAAACTGGTTTGCCCGTTCTTTTTTGATAACCTCAACCTGCTGGGGGCGGTGTCCCCAGAGTAAGGTACGGTTGCCAATAGTAGCCAGATGAATGGCAACTGCTGTTCCCCAGGAACCTGCTCCTAATATGGCAACCGTTTGATTAGACATAATTAATGAGTAACTTCAGCTTCGGTTTCTTGTTTACGTTGTTCCAACTGCTGCATATACAGCGCATCAAAATTGATTGGCGCAAGTACCAGCTGAGGGAAGCTGCCGCGGATAACCTGAGAGGTGATTGCTTCACGCGCATAAGGGAAGAGAATGTTTGGGCAGAAACTTCCTAATAAATGATCCAGTTGCTGTGTTACTGTACCCTGAATTGTGAAAATACCAGCTTGTTTGACTTCAGCCAGAAATGCAATAGCATTTTTGTTTTTAACGGTTGCAGTAACAGTCAGTATCACTTCATAAATACCAGCCTCAAGTTCGCGATGTTCAGTATTTAAATCCAGAGATAACTCAGGCTCCCATTGTTGTTGAAACACAGCTGGCGCACCTGGCGCTTCAAAAGAAGCATCTTTTAAATAAACGCGCTGAATCATGAATTGCGCTTCGATATCTTGTTCCTGTACTTTTTGATCACTCATCTTCAATTCCTGTTATTTTAATAGTTCATCAAGCCGCCCTTCACGTTCAAGGGCATATAAATCATCACAACCGCCGACATGATGATCGTTAATGAAAATTTGCGGTACAGTTTGGCGTCCGCTTTTCTTCATCATTTCTTCACGCAAATTATCGTCGTTATCAACTCTGATTTCCTGATATGCCGCTTTTTTGCGATCAAGTAACTGTTTAGCGCTGACACAATAAGGACAGTAACCGGTTGTATATACAATTACATTTGCCATTTTATTTTCCTTTTACCAGAGGTAAATCAGCAGCCTGCCATGCAGCCATACCGCCGGCAAGTACGATTACATCTGTAAATTGATGTTCTTTCAATTTAGCAGCCAGGGCTGGCGATTGCAAACCCTGGGCACAGACCAGGACTAGTGTTTTGTCTTTATATTTGTCCAGTTTACTTTGTTCAATATCGTCTTTGGCGACATTAACGGCATTGATAATATGGCCTTTGCGGAAGCTTTCCTGATCACGCAAGTCAATAATTACCGCTTTGTCTTCGTTAATCATGCCTACCGCAATCCGTGGCGATATTTCCCGGGCACGTTTCTTTCGGGCAAGCAGTTCGTTAATGACGATTAACAATAAAACGATAATTAAACCGGTAAACAGCTGCCAATGATTAGTAATAAACTGGGTAAATTGTGCCATAGTGTATCCGATTAACAATAATAACTGCGCGAATTATCCTTGGAACAAGGATTTAACGCAAGCGTTTCACCGTCTATTTTTAGCCATCTCCTGCAGCCGTTTAATCCGTTCTGCGGTTAAGGGATGAGTTGCAAAAAGCTCAGCCATTTTCTCGCCGCTTAATGGATTTACGATGAATAAATGAGCGGTACTGGGATGGGTTTCGGCATCCTGAAAATGGCTGTTACGGTTATTAATTTCAAGTTTTGCCAAAGCGCTGGCAAGCCATAGTGGATTACCGCATAATCGCGCTCCCGCCGCATCGGCTTCAAATTCACGGGAGCGCGAAACGGCCATCTGAATTAAGCTTGCCGCTATTGGCGCAAGGATCATGGTCGCAAGCGCGGCAATCGGGTTGGGATGAGACTCATCCGATGCGCGTGCTGTTGCTGATGCCCACATGAACATATTGGCCACGCTGCTTATAGCCCCAGCCAGTGTGGCTGCAATAACGCTGATTAAGGTGTCGCGGTTTGTAATATGCGACATTTCATGCGCCAGTACGCCGGTCAACTCTTCAGACGACATGCGGTTAAATAAACCGGAGGTGACGGCAATGCTGGCATGTTCCGGATTTCTGCCGGTAGCAAAAGCGTTAGGTACCGGATTATCAATCAGATACACTTTCGGAGTTGGAATCCCGGCCTTGGTTGCCAACTGTGACACAATACGGTAGATAGGGTGATTATCCTGTAACGGCTGCGCGTTATACATACGCAGCACCATTTGATCAGAAAACCAGTACGCGCCGAAGTTCATAATTGCAGTAAAAACAAGAGCGATAATCAGTCCGGTTTCACCGCCAAGCAGGCCGCCAATAACCAGTAGTAAAGCAGTCAAGCCTGCCAGCAGCATAAATGTTTTTACATTATTCATTACCTTTCTCCCTGCCTGGATAGAGTTTTACGCCTTGCCCTCATAAAAAGCCATAACTTCGGTTAACGGCTGTCCGACAGAGGCAGAAGGCGCTTTAATCATGAGTATCGCCGATAAGGTCGCAGCAATATCAGTCGTTCTGACCGGCCGTGAGATATGCTGTGCCTTAAATAATGGATTAACGAATAATAATGGCACATAGCTGTCATACTGCCAAGGTGTACCATGACTGACCCGTAACGCTTTCTCCGCCAGATCCTGGTAAGCTGGCGGTACCAGATACAGGTCGCCGGTACGGTTCGGGAATCCCATGCGGTCTACTTTTTCAGTCAGCCAATCCTTTTCAGTGCTTGCCAAGGGCAGGGGGTAAGCCTGAAATATGCCTGGATATTGCCGCAGCTGTTCTGCCAGATAACGGGTAACAGCGGCCAGAGAAAGATGCTGTTTGCTAATGATTGTGTGATCAAGGTAGACATAGGGCGGGCTGATGCCCTGCAGGCTTTCGGCAGGCAGATTAAATTTATCAGCGAGTAAAGCTGTTATCTTCTCCCGAAGGTCGCTGGTTTTAATGGCCGGAATCTGCGTGATATGATTTTTGGCAAGATAATCCGGAGTATCCGTTACACCATGATCTGCGGTTAATACAATTAATGTATTTTTAAGGCCAACTTGCTGATCAAGTTGCTTCAAAACTTTGGCCATGGTTTTATCCAGACGCAACAGATTATCTTCCGATTCCAGGCTGTTTGGTCCAAACTGGTGGCCAATAGCATCTACAGCTGAAAAACTGATAGCCAGATAATCGGTTTTGCCCGGAGTTTGCCCCAGTTTTTCTGACTTGAGCAGATCCATAGCGAAATCAGCGGTTAGTTCATCGGCGTTTGGGGTCATGGAAAGAAGTTTGTAATATAGCGGACGTTCCGGGTTGCCGGTGTGGTGAGGAAAGCTTACGCCAAATTCAGAGTAAGTATGGTGAAATATCGGCTCATGGGCAAAGCGATATTGATTGGCTGGTTTGGATAATGTCCAGGTCTCATTAACGGCATCATAATGCGCATTCCAGTCCTGTACCCATTGCGGGTATTTGGTATAGTAATAATCACTGGTGATAAAACCGCCGTTGACTTTGTCAAACCAGAATGCTTTACCTGCATGTCCAGCCAGCGTAATGGCAGAACGATCCTTGAGTGAAACGCCAAATGCCCGTCCTTTTTGCGACAAAATTATTTCATCACTGAACGTTGATGCAACAAGATTGCGCGGTGAACTGCCGGGCGGGGCTACTTTAGTACGGACAGTGGGTAATATTTTTACCGCATCATCATCAACACAATAGACTTCCTTACCCGATTGCCGATCAATCCAGCTGTTACTGACTATGCCATGCAGGGCAGGGTAGCTGCCGGTGGCGATAGTTGAATGGCCTACGCAAGTGACTGTATTGGCATGAGGATGGTGGGCATTATGAAAATCCAGGCTATGGGCCAGCAGGTAATTAAAACCCTCACTGCCAAATTGATCCTGATATTGATGAATCAGATCCCCGCGTAATTGATCGACAACAATCTGTACAATCAGTTTAGGCTGGGCTGGTTCGGCAATCAGTGCACTCGAAGCTAGCATCATTATTAGCGATAATGGTTTTTTCATAATATCTCCATCGGCAACAAAATCGAATGCGCTAATCGTAAGGGAGTTTAAGACGCTGGTAAATGATTTTTTTACTATTCCCCAAATGGCTTCGCCAAAATCCGGCACTGGTTTATCAGAGAATAAAAAATTCACTGTAAAACCCCATGACGAACAGAAATATTTGGTTTACACTGTTGCAAAACAAGGAACCTGAATTGGATTTTATATAACAAGGACAAGGAGCTATTATGCCAGCACAGTTTGTAAAATATGACGACCTCCCTGAAGAATTCAGGAAAATTGTTATCGCATACGTTAAACACACAAACCCTTCCCATACTCTCCCGCCAAGTGCGCCTATTGAAGATCTGATTAATGCAATACCAGATGGTTATCATGGACCGCAATTGCATTTCTTAAATGACGCACTTAAAGATATGAGGGCAACATTTGAGGGCCTGAATAGCGACATGGCCGAGTTGCAGACTGTAATTGATGAAAATGAAGCAATTCTGAAAAACCAAAGCGCTCTTCCTAAAAAACAGAAACAGGACGAAATACGCAAGGAAATAGATGAGGCCAAAGTTAATCTTGCGGCGATAAAGGAAGCAATTGCAGCGAAAAAAATTGAGATAGAGAAAAATTTCTGCACAGCAGCGCTCATGGTACAGGATGTATGTAAAGAAGGGAGTTATTTGAAAAAGTCGCTTCTGGCATCCAAAATTCTGCCGAAAGATTTATTAAACAATAATGCGATCATGCTTGACGCATTGAAATCAGGACTCAGATATTTTCACGGTAAATTGTTTACTCAGACCATGGGTTTCAATAGCGAGCAATATAAAAATACACCTGACAAAGATGTATTAAAGTTATGGACAAAAGGCGCCGGATTATATCAATCTACAATCATTGCTGTCATTAAAGATTTGGTTGGTAAATTACCTCCGGCTCCATCAAGAGATAGCGGTAAAAAAGCCGAGACAGCTAAGTCAATCAACCTGCGAGTGATCGATCCCGATTTTGAAGACATAGTCACTGCTATAGAACATGCCAAGGCAGAATACGATGGGCTTAACCATGGTCATGCTACAAATCCGGAGCGGCTATATGTCTGGGATTTTCTTGATGATGCCATTCAGGCATTACGCGAAAAAGGGCAGGCTTTAAAAAAAGATATTGACAGCATGCAGAAACAAAAAGGAGCTCCGGAGGCTATAAAGAAAGCTCGGCAAGAAGCTAGCGAATTAATTAGATCACAGCTGTTAGGGTGTGTTCAGCTAGTCATGTCGCAACTAGAGAAAATATATAAGAGGGCGCGCACTGGATCCGATACGCATAAAGTACTGCAAGCCGTATTCTACGCCTACCATCCGGAAGGAATCAAGAAAGCAGAAATTGTTACCTACATCGTTGCCGGTCTGGATTTTGTTAGAGAGTTTCTGGCTAAACCCAAGGCTGCGCAAAAAGGTTGCCTGTTATATAAAGATTCTCGCACTGCCTTTGAAAAAATGATTTCTGAGGCGAGTGAGATGTGGTTTCAGCATATCACAACCTTCCATGAAGATAATAAGTATGCGCAATTAGATCAGTACATAGAGCGAATGGATAAGCAAGTAGCTCAGTCAGATACTGCGAAAACGCAAAAAACTTCCTGGATTCCCTCTGTTAAAAGTGTAACACAGGTATTATTTTGGGGAAGTTCGAAAAAGGAATTACTTGACGCAGCGCCTGTTGCAGCATCTGTTCCATCGAAAGATGTTTCTAAAGGAAAAGAAGTCGAAGAGCCTGAAGAAGAAGTAGCCGATAATTCAACCAGCCTTACGGGCTAATCTGATAGCGCCTCTTAATTGAGGCGCCTTATTTATCTTATGACAGCATATCCCTGCTCAATCCAGCTTAAAATACCGCCATCTATCGAATAAAGTTGTTTATATCCCATCTCCGCCAAACGTTCCGCAGCATACAATGAACGCACGCCTCCCTTACAATGCAGGTAAACAGGCTGATTTAAGTCTTTCACGCGGCTGGCGATTTTTGCAGGCAATTCATCCTTTTGAATATGAATAGCGCCTGGAATCCGCGCTTCCTGCCATTCGTAATCTTCCCTGACATCAATCAGGCAGAGATTAGTGTCCTGATCCATGCGTTGCTTTAATTCGTTTACGTCTATGGTCTGTATGGTATTAGCGTTCATAATGTACCTCTCGTGCCGGTGGGCGGGTTAGTGTGGAATGGTGAATAAACCAGTATATCGCAGCGGTCATCACCCCGCCAAGCAACGCGGCAAAAGCCCAGGTGCTTGCCGATACCAGCGCTGGTTTTTGCCCGAGTTGATACAGTTTTCCCGCATCACGGGCAATAGCCCCGGCAAACAATAAATGGATAAGTGCATTAACGAGCAGGAGTAGCCAACGCAGAGTATCAATCTGGGGAGCGTATTGCTGAATAAAAGTATTAATCATAATAATAGGTTAGAAAAGGCAACATTCGGCAATCATACCAAATTGCAGTTATAGAAAACCAGTTGTGAATTCAAAATGAACATTGGTCAAAACGACCCAACCTGCATGATTGCGGGATCACCCTGGAAACTGTATAGTAATCGCTTCCAGTTGCACTATGAGAATAATAATAAGATGAACGTGAATTATGTTCCGGTACCGCATTTGACTACAGTGCATTCGGGGCCGTTATACCATATCGAACAGGTTTTACTGGATAAAGTCGCTACGATTGAAGCATGGTTTCGGGAAAAATGGCAACAGACGCCCCCTCCATTGACTTCCTCGGTTGATTTACGTCATGCCGGTTTTAAACTGTCGCCAGTAGATACCAATTTATATCCGGCCGGTTTTAATAATTTAAATCGTGATTTTCTGCCGCTTTGCGTACAGGCGGCGCAATCGGTACTGATGGATTATTTGCCGACATGCCGAAACATTTTGTTGTTGCCGGAAAACCATACCCGTAACAAATTTTATCTCGATAGCCTTGCAATATTGCGATCTATCCTGACTCAGGCCGGATTTGTAGTCCGCATAGGCAGCCTTGATCCTACCGTGACATCGCCGCTGGAAATGACCAATAACTCAGGCGAAACACTGGTATTTGAGCCGCTGATAAGAAAGGGCGACTGCGTGGGGCTTGCTGATTTTGACGCCTGCTTACTGGTATTAAACAATGATTTATCAACTGGTGTTCCCGAGATTCTGCAGGGTCTTAAACAGCGTATCCGGCCTACAGCCAAACTTGGCTGGTCAAGCCGGTTAAAATCTTCTCATTTTCAATATTTTGATGATGTAGCCAATGAGTTTTGCAAGCTGGTTGATCTTGACCCCTGGGTAATCAATCCCTGTTTCAAGGCCGTAGAAGGAGTCGATTTTATGGCTCAGGAAGGGATGGATAATCTGATAAGCGAAGTTGATCGAATTTTACAAATCATCAAAGATAAATATACGGCATATAATATTAACCAGCGGCCATTTGTTATCGTCAAAGCGGATAATGGTACTTACGGCATGAGTGTGATGACGGTGTATGATGCCAAAGAATTAACGGAGTTAAACCGTAAACAGCGCACCCGGATGTCCGCTAGCAAAGGTAGCCAGAAAGTTGAGCGTGTGCTTATTCAGGAAGGCGTCTATACTTTTGAAACCATGCCTGATGGGGCTGTAGCAGAGCCGGTTGTGTATATGATTGGACAATTTGTTGTCGGTGGATTCTACCGAGTGCATAAAGAGCGTGGTATGGATGAAAACCTTAATGCGCCCGGCATGCATTTCGAGCCGCTGGCATTTGCCCAGGCTTGTAATACGCCAAGAGGCGATCTCAAGCCGCTGGATTGTCCAAATCGTTTTTACGCTTACGGCGTCATTGCTCGCTTGGCCGCTTTGGCTGCTGCCCGGGAAATTGAAGCCATTGGAGGCGAATAATGAAACTAGCGGTTTTAATGGATCCTGTTCATCATATTAAACCGTATAAAGATACGACAGTTGCAATGCTGATGAGCGCTCAGGAACTGGGATGGGAGTGCTATTATTTTACCCCGGTTGATCTCGCTTGCCGGCAGAATCGTGCTTATGCGATAGTTTCCTCAATAACGGTTAAAGACGATCACAGTGCAGATTGGGCGGAAACCGCTGTAGTCGGCGAAATGGCGCTTGCTGATTTTAATATAATATTGATGCGTAAAGATCCGCCATTTGATATGGAATATATATACGCAACCTATGCGCTGGAACTGGCGGAACGCGAGGGCGTGCTGGTGGCAAACCGGCCGCAGAGCCTGCGTGACGCCAATGAGAAATTCTTTGCCATGCATTTTCCGCAATGTTGCCCGGAAACGCTGGTTTCAAAAAACATGGCCAGTTTGCGGTCGTTCTGGCAACAGCATAAAAAGGTGATATTTAAACCATTGGAAGGGATGGGCGGCAGTGCAATTTTTTATGTCGATGAACAAGGTACTAATCTGCCGGTGATACTGGAAGTATTGACAAAGAATCAGACTGTGACGATTATGGCGCAGCAATACATCCCGGAAATTAAGAATAAGGGCGACAAACGGATTATACTCGTGAATGGCGAACCTGTACCCTATGCGTTAGCCAGGATGCCAGCCAATGGGGAGTTACGCGGGAATCTGGCAGCGGGCGCCAAGGGAGAAGTTGTGCCGTTAACTGAGCGCGATTATTGGATCTGCCGGCAGATTGGTCCTGAACTAAGCGCCAGAGGCCTTTATTTTGTCGGTATCGATGTGATTGGAGATTATCTAACGGAGATTAACGTCACAAGCCCTACTTGCGCTCGTGAAATTTCAGCGGCGACGGGCATTGATATTACAGGTAATTTTTTGCGGGCATTAAAAAATTTACCTGGCAATTTTAGTTAAACTTAGGCAGAATGGATACGCACTTTTACGGATGATTATGCGCAATCGTCTGGATATATAAATCTATGCAAAGATAAAAGGGGATTGTTTATGAAGATTAAATTAGTCGCTGCCGCATTGAGCCTTGCCATGTCAACGGCTTTTGCTGCTGATACTGCTACAACTACTAATGCTGCTGCTATGCTGGGTACTGACACTGACAAATTATCTTACAGTATCGGTGCTGATCTCGGTAAGAATTTTAAAAAGCAGGGCATTGAAATCAGCCCGGCAGCAATGACTAAAGGCCTGCAGGATGGTATTTCTGGCGGCCAATTACTGCTTACTGAAGATCAAATGAAAGACGTTTTAAACAAATTCCAAAAAGATCTGATGGCTAAACGCGCTAGTGAAATGACTAAAAAAGCCGGTGAGAACAAAGCTAAAGGCGATGCGTTTCTTGCTCAAAACAAAAGCAAAGAAGGCGTAGTGACTCTGCCAAGCGGTTTACAGTATAAAGTTCTTGAAGCTGGTAACGGCGCAAAACCATCAAGAGATGACACTGTAACTGTAGAATACACTGGCCGTTTAATTAATGGTGAAGTTTTTGACAGCACTGAAAAAGCAGGCAAACCAGCCACATTCAAAGTATCTCAGGTCATTCCTGGCTGGACTGAAGCTCTCCAATTAATGCCTTCCGGTTCAACCTGGGAAGTTTATGTCCCTTCTTCTCTGGCTTATGGCGAGCGTAGCATCGGTGGCCCAATCGGTCCAAATGAAACTTTAATTTTCAAAATTCATTTGATCTCTGTTAAAAAATCTGACGCTTAATTTGTACGTTGGGTCGTTTTGACCCAACACCGACGACCTTGAATCAGACAGATGAGTGTTGGGCTTTACAGCCCAACCTACACACTTTTCATACGATACCCCCGAGTACAGAGCACCATGAAAAAACGCCTGATTATTGTTTTTTTACTAGGATTTTCTTCAGGTTTGCCGCTTGCCCTCATTAGTGGAACATTACAAGCCTGGTTTGCTGATAGTGGTGTATCCGTTCTTGCAACAGGAGCCCTGAGCCTGATTGGATTACCTTATCTTTATCGAATTATCTGGGGCCCGCTGCTGGATCGTTATTCGCTGCTGCCGCTTGGTAAGCGCCGTAGCTGGATATTTACGATGCAGATACTTTTATTGTTATGTTTTAATGCCATGGCGTGGTTCACTCCGGAACAATCTCCGCACTTATTAGCAATGCTGGCCTTAATTGCTGCCTGCTTTTCCGCAACCCAGGATGTGGGAATTGATGCGCACAGGGTTGAATATCTCCCGGCTACTGAACATGGATTAGGCGCTTCGCTTGCTGTTTTGGGATATCGGATTGCGCTACTGGTCGCAGGCGGCCTCGCGCTGGTTATGGCCGATAAAATAGGTTGGGCGTCTACTTATCGGATCATGGGATTGTTAATGTTAGTAGGGGTAGTGGCTACGCTGTGTAGCTCTGAGCCTTCCCGGCAGACCAAATCTGAAATCCCTTTACTCTCTTCCTTTATTGAGCCTGTAAGAGAGCTTTTTGCCCGTAAAGGATCTTTTGCGCTGGTTTTTTTCATTGTGTTTTATAAATTGGGTGAAGCGTTTACTGCAACGACCAGCGGTATTGTAATGCCATTTTTGATTCAAGGCATTGGATTTTCGCTTGATACAATAGGATATATTAATAAAATATTGGGTATAGGCGCCATTTTAGTTGGTGGATTGGTTGCCGGTTTATTATTATTACGCATATCTCTATATAAAGCTTTGCTGCTGTTCGGAATTTTGCAGGCGCTTGCCAATCTTCTGTTTGTCATATTGGCATTAGCTGGAAAAAACGTGATTTTATTCGCGGTTGCCGTAACAGCGGATAATTTTGTTGCCGGTATGGCCTCAACGGCTCTGGTAGCTTTATTTATGCGTTTGGTTAATCAGCAATTTACTGCTACCCAATTTTCATTGCTGGTAGCCATTTCTACTCTGCCAAGAGTTTTATCAGGTCCGTTGGCTGCGTTAATCCAGATGCAAGTGGGGTGGGTTGGCTTATATCAAATCTCTTTTGTATTAGCATTAGGTTTTATCCCATTCCTGAAAAAGCTCGGGCAAGAGAATGGAGAGTGCTGGAATAAAGCCCCGCAAGTTACGTAAGTAGAACAGCATAGATTGGGCAGTAAAGCCCATAGCCGTCAAGTTAAGGAATTTAGTACATTTACTATTCTAATTTCCTACTTACCGGGGCTAAAAGGATTAAATTGTCCCTTTATGAAATGTGCATAATTTAAAAACCTTTAATATCTTCATAAAAGCAAGGAGTTTATTGGGGCGCCTCATGATGGCCTGTTTGACCTGACAGACACTTCTAAAAAACCGGCAACGACACTGCCATTCCTTGTGCTCATCAAGCCATTTTTCTTTTAAGCGGGATACTGTATTAGCCGATAAACCTCGCGCACTCGCCCCAACCAATGCAGATAAGGCATCCGTATAATCACCCGTGGATAACCCCTTTAAATACAGCCAGGGAATGAGTTCTTCCAGGCTTTTAGTACGTCTTAAATAAGGTGGCAATAGCTGGCTGTTAAAGTGAATGCCTGAGCCACTGCGATCACGTACTTTAGGGACCTGAACTTCCACCTCGCCGATTCCTGTCTGAATCTGGCGAGCAGGCAGATACAGGACGGCCATCCAGTAAACGCACTTCAGAATAGGCTGACAGCATCTGGGATAACTCCGCCTCCACCGCTTTCCTTATCAACTCTTTGGCTCCTTGCCTCAGCACCTCGGTTAATGGGTCTTCCACACAGTTTTCTTTCGCTGGTGCTGAACCAAGCTTTAGACTACAATCCTTCATGGCGTATCTCCTTTGTTGATTTTTGTTCCCGCTAAGAACAATCAACAGAATACGCCACCTAATTTAATTTGGCATACACCACTTTCGACTATAACTCTCATCAACTACGCCATTATCAAAAAAGCCAACTCTAGCGGAGTTATTTTTTTCATCTATTTTTTCTAATGCTCTTTGAGCAACAAAGGCGTTAATCAATTCTAGACCTATTAAGTTATTAGCCAATTTAGCTGCTGCTTTTGCTTGCTCCAAAACATCGTCGAGTATTGTAGGCATGCGGATAAATAAAATGTTAGATAATAATATTCTTGTCAATTCAATTTGATTGGGTTGGGCTGCTGAATTAATTAAGGCCTCGTGATAATTACAGGTATCTCTAATTTCCTGTTTCATTTTTCTATCAATACAATCCAAACTTTCTATGAGAGCGTCTATGCAGTGCAACTGAAGGTGCTGAAAGAGAAAAGAGGTTTTAAGCTCTCGCAAAATCCATTTTTGCTCAGAAATACTCGCTTTGGAAGTGAAGTTAAAGGGATTATTAGTTTTGCTTATCCCTTTGGGAAAAATTTTATTTTGCCAGGGATCAGCAACAATAATTGCTTCATTATCTAAAAATAATTTGGCATCAACAGTGATAGCATCTGAGTCGTTCTGGAAAATATCGCTTTGAAGTAATTTATTAAGGCGTGGAATAATAAGCACAAACCCATGATTAACCAGTTCGCTTTCAAACGCTGCATAGAAAACTCTATAGCGTTTAGCTATGTAAGCTGTATTAGCTAGCAGAGCAGATAGATAAGTTGCTTGATCCCCACAGTCGCCTATTCGATATTGGAGCATTAAACGAATGCAAGCGTATGAGTCTTGTTGTGAGGCAAGTGTATCAATTGTATTGTAAATTAAATTTTGCTTAACACCCATTTTTTTATAGGATCCAAATTCACCTCTATCAATATTATGTAAAGAGCCACTATGAGAATAATCTATTTGCGATGCGATGAATCTGCAATAATGCTCAACATAAAGCTCCGTTTTTCATTTAATCTTCCTTTTTTAAAAAAGAGTATCGCCTAAATATCTATGAAATAACTATCCGTACTAATACGGAGGCAATAATAGCGTCCACTACGCCATTTTAAGATTTAGATTATTTCATTATTCTAGGCCTACAGCTGCATAAGGATAAGTGGAATCGCAATAGGTTCGCACCCGATGTTGTCCATACTGTCCCATTCAGCCAAAATCATTTTTCCTGATACTAATCTAATGAATTAAACAGTGTTTGAAGTTTAAGTGTTAAATTTATTCGATCTCGACAGCCTAGTTTTTCTTTTAACTGATTAATATACGTTTCAACAGTTCGTGGAGAAAGGTTTAAATCATAAGCAATTTCTTTAATGCGCTTCCCTTTTAAAAGTAGGTGAATGCAATCCATCTCCCGGCGACTAAAACTAACTTTATCAGCAATCGAATTTTTTTTAAGTGGGTAATCATCACCCTCTTGACCAAAGGATGATTCCAAATAATATACAATTGAACGAGGAACAATACTAAAATAGTCTTTTTCTATTGCCAACTCAATTAACTGATTACTGGTAAAAACATTTAACTGGGCATAGATAATGTCACAGTATTGATAAATATGCTTAAGTGGTTGATTGAGCAAACGGGCCATTTCTGTGTACGACTTTTGACGAAGAAGATAAAATAAACAGCTGGCTTGTATATCGGTTAAGTTTATTCCAGGATAAGTTTTATTGAACATGTAACAGTTTGCCGTGTTTTGCCAATGAGTAATGGGCTCAAGTGCTTTTAATCGCTCAATCGCCGCAATTAAACTTTTATCTTTACTCTCAATACAATGCGAATAAATAGCGACCTTTTCTCCTCGTTGGTTTTTTATAAAAAAGCGATTAAAAATAAAAGGCTCTATTTCTTGATGAAAAGGAAAAGCGTAGACGCCTTGAATTTTATTGCCGTCTTGAATTAATTCTTTATCCAATTTAAGGAAAAAATCGCTTATATTAGCTAAAGGATGAGGGATTGTTATGTCGTTTAATCCATAAAACTCATCAGCGCTGGCTAGTTTACACTCCTCAATAATATTGTTATTGGCACTAACAAACATCGAGTTTAAATCTTTAATGATAAGATAACCGGATATATTGCTAATTAGCCCATCAATATCTAAATCACCTGATTCAAGTAGATTATTTAAGCGCATAATTAATGATTTGCTCTATGCTTTAAAAACAATATGCTTTTTACCAAAGTCTGCCACTAAATACACAGCATTCATCGGGAAGCTCCTCATCCTTATGACGACGATTTGGGGTATATGACGTTACTGGTGGACGCTCACGTTCCCGACGCTCCAGCGCTTCCTCTTCTTCCCTAGTAAAGCCACTTTCGTGTCTATCATTAGCTTCTATCTGACTTGGACTATTAGCAAGCAAAGCTGTCATAGGATGCCTAATATTATTATTTTCTGTTAGCTCTGTCGCCGGCGGAGAAACCCATTGATCATCTTCAAAATACCTACGATATAAATTATTAATAACTAGGTCAAAAAGTGAATTTAATAAACGCAATAAATCAAACATACTATTTCCTTTTATAAAAGGGCCATTGTAAATAATTATTTAACTTGATGTCTAATTTTAGTCAAAATAATATTATTTTCTATCCGTATTATTACTGATAATGATGATTTACTTGCTTGGTCTTTTTGAAAGATAAGCTATCACATGGGTATACCTTAGCGAATTAATAATTTTATGACCAGATTTATAGATATTATTGTTCATTTTGTTATATAATTTAATGTATAGCCCCCAGGCCATTCCTATCCGTACCAAGGTACGTGACGAATCTGGGGCAAGTATTATTGCGTTAGTTTGTAAACAGTTGAGCGCCCAATTTTCAATTGCTTGGCGATTTCTGAAGCCCCTAAGCCTGATTTTCTTAATTCAATCACTTTGTTCCTATCAATAAAAGGTTTCCTGCCAAATTTAACGCCCTTATTTTTAGCTGCATGTCTTCCTTCATTAGTTCGTTCTAAGATTCGATGACGTTCTGCCTGGGCGACCGCAGATAACATGGTTACCATCATTTTGCCCATCGCCCCTTTAGTACTAATCCCATCATCCATAAAACGAATGACGACCCCCAAGCTATCAAATTCTTTAATAAGGCTTATCATATCCGCGGTATCTCTTCCTAACCTATCGAGTTTGGTGACTAAGATGACATCCCCCTTTTCAACTTTAACCTTAAGTAAATTTAAACCGTCTCTATCCGTATTACTTCCGGTTGCTTTATCAGAAAAAATCCGATTTAAATTGACGCCGGCATTTTTGAGCTTCTCTAGTTGAATATCCAAAGATTGTTGATGCGTTGAAACTCGAGCGTAGCCAAAAAGACGCATGAATGTCTCCTAAATCGATTAGTAGAAACCAGTGTCTACTAACTAGTGTTTTGCGATTTAAAAGGTAAGTGCTTTTATTATTGAATACCTCCATCATGCGTTTTTCAGCAAGCTCAATTTCATGTTTCGGTGCTTTTTGCGACTGCTTTTTATAAGCATGCAAAAGCACTATAATATCTTGCTGAATGCAAACATAAAAAAATCGGTAGACGCTGCGTGCGGTTTTAATCTTGATCTCCCAAAGCGAGCCTTTAATTTGTCTAAACTGAACTCTTGGGCTATCAAAACCTAATTCTTGAATATTTTGTAAACAGCCAGCAATGCGTGCTCTAAAAAGCAGATTGATAAATCTGCAACAACGCCGTACAAGCCGCGGTACGTAGGAATCGGGGCTTAGCTTGACGGCCATGGGCAGTAAAGCCCAACACTCCTTCGTTGAAACAGATTTACTTAAAACAAACTCTCCTGCTGCTCATTATTTTCCGGCAATCCATTACCCTCTGACTGTTCATCCGAAGTCGGAACGTCTTTTTCGCGGAAATACTCCACTATCGCGTCAACCTGATTGTTATTAGCGAGCAAACCGGTTTTAGGATCAATTTTTACTGCTACTACATTTTCCGGTTGCGTCATACTGCTTTCAGGAACGCCTTTCAGGGCTGACTTCATAAAATCAATCCACATTGGCAAGGCAAGACTGGCAGCATATTCATGTAGTGATTGCGGATTATCGTAACCCATCCAGGTGGTTACTACGAGATCACGGTTAAAACCGGCAAACCAGGCATCGACCTGCTCATTGGTAGTACCTGTTTTACCAGCCAGGTCATGACGGCCCAAAATAGATGCTGCATGAGCAGTTCCCCGTTGGACTACATCTTTCATAGCTGAAGTCATCAGAAACGCAATATCAGCCGGAATAACACGTGGCGCCAGGGAGTCGGCTTCAGTACTCCTTGCACTGCAGTTATCACAGGCTATAGCGGGTTTAGCCTGCAGCAATACCTTGCCTTCATTATCGGTAATACGGTCAATCAGATAAGGTTCAACTTTAAAGCCGCCATTGGCAAAAACTGCATAAGCCGCTGTCAGCTCCATCGGGCTTACTGACAAGCTGCCTAAAGCCAGTGACAGAGCTCGTGGCAATTGCGCTTTTCTGAATCCAAAACGAGTCGCATAATCGATCGCATAATCAAAACCAATGTCATCCAGTACCCGAATTGAAACCATATTACGTGAACGTACCAGCGCTTCGCGCAGACGGGTAGGGCCGCCAAACTTCATATTATCATTATGCGGGCGCCATAATGTCGGTTGACTGGGATCATCAACAACAATAGGCGCATCATTAATTAATGTTGCCAAAGTATAATCACGGTCGAGAGCCGCGGCATAAATGAATGGCTTGAAGCTTGAGCCTGGCTGCCGGTTTGATTGGGTGGCGCGGTTAAATTTACTTTTTTCAAAGTTAAAGCCGCCAACCAGTGCTTCAATAGCGCCATTATTGGGGTTGAGGGCGATTAAAGCCGCTTCAACTTGTGGAATCTGAGTTAAATACCATTTGTTATCCTGCTGTTTGACATACACAACATCGCCTGCTGCGACAACTTCCCGCGCTCTGGTTGGACGTTTACCCATCCAGCCTTTACGCAAGGCGGGTCTTGCCCATGACAGGCCGTCCCAGCTAATAGTAAATTGCTCGCCGGTATGCGAAACAGCCGTGGCTTCTTTATCGCCGACTGCGACAATTAATGCGGGTTCAAGGTTATTGATAACCTGATAGTTGCCCAGCAGTTTTTTAACAGCGGCCGGTGTGTTATCAAACTTAGCCTGCCGCGCTACCGGACCACGATAACCGTGCCGGCGATCGAAAGACATTAAATGCTCGGCAACTACCTGATCGGCGGTAGCCTGTAAGGGCGCTCTGATGGTTGTGTATACGCTGTAACCCTTGGTATAGGCATCAGGCCCGTAATGATCGTAAAGTGACTGCCTGATCATTTCAGCAACATAAGGGGCGCTTACTTCGATATTGGCGCCATGGTATTTGGCTGCAATCGGCTCTTTCAGCGCTTGTTGGTACTGCTGTTCCGTGATGTAATTTTCTTCAAGCAGACGTTCAAGAACGTGATCACGGCGTTTCCTGGCCGCAGCCGGATTGGCAATCGGGTTTTGGGTGGACGGTGCCTGCGGCAGGCCGGCAATCATAGCCATTTCTCCAAGTGTTAACTGGTCCAGTGATTTGCCATAATAAATTTTGGCGGCAGCGCCGACGCCATATGCCCGATTACCGAGATAAATTTTATTCAAATACAATTCAAGAATTTTTTCTTTACTTAATTCACGATCAATTTTGATTGCCAGCAGAATTTCATTGAATTTGCGTAAAAAGGTTTTTTTGCGGCTGAGGAAGAAGTTACGTGCAACCTGCATGGTAATGGTACTTCCGCCTTGTGACTTGGTTCCTGTTTTAATCATGCGTAAAGTCGCGCGTCCCAGGCCCATAATATCAACTCCCGGGTGCTCGAAGAAACGTTGATCTTCAGTAGCAAGCAGGGCATAGACCAGGGTTTTTGGAATTTTATCGTAAGTTACCGGAATACGGCGCTTTTCACCATACTCCTGAATTAATTTGCCATCCTGGGTATAGATCCGCAGTGGAACTTGCAACTGGACTGTATTAAGCGAGTCCACATCCGGGAGCTGGCTTTCAAGATAAAGATACAGCAGGCTGCCTGCTATAATCATAACAAATGACAGGCTTAAAAGCGCCCATATTCCCGTACGCCAGAAGTAGGTCGGTTTGTTCATAATGGTGAGTGATAATGATCTTGAAGTTGCATCAGGCGAGTATAACCTTATTTAGGGCTTATGGACAATCCGGCAGGTTGAGTCAAACGACCCAAGCCGTCAAGTTAAGAAAATATGTCATCCCCGCGAAGGCGGGGATCTATCTATCATACAAGGTAAGGAGCCAACTTGAGAAATGGATTCCCGCCTTCGCGGGAATGACAGTATCTTTAACTTTATGGCAATGGGTACAGTGCCAGGCCTTCGAGACAAATGCTCCGCATTTTCCTCAGGCTGAACGGCTATGGGTCAACCTACTATGGATTGTGAGTATTAGTGGGTGCGGGAGGATTTGGTAAAGCTGAAATGCCATTCAAGCCATTATGGATACCGAATTGAGTAAGAAACTGTCTTCTGTTATTAAAAAAGCTTGCAGGCATAGTACCAGGGAAAGTTACTGCAGCAGGTGTTTCAGGCTCGGGTTTTGGTTGTTCAGGTTTACGCTGAGCTATAAGAGCAGCGGTTAATTCTTTATTTTTTCCTTTAAGTTCCTCTATTTCCCGTCCTACTGACTGGATTACTTTTTTGTTAGCTTCCTGGACAGCTGCTAAAGCTTCTTTTTCCTGGATTGCAGCATTTCTTTCTTGTAGTGCAGTATCTCTTTCCTGCGTTAAAGTAAGTTTTTCTGCAACCACTGCTTTATATGATCCCATTAATTCTGTAATTTTCTCGTCCTTTTTCTCTAAGGCCTCAGTTTTTTGCCTGTCTTGCATTTGCAGCCTGTCAAAAGCATGGTTTTTTCGCCAATCATCAAATAACTCCTGGACGTATTTTTTTCGCGCCCCTTCTGATTTTGCCAACGATCCTTTCAGTTCATCAAGCAGATTTTCTTCAGTAATAGTGCCAAGCCTGGACAGGCCATTGCTGAGGAAGCCTCGGCTGATAAAACGATCGGCGCTGATGCTTTGCACCTTACCATAGTTGATTACAATATTGCCGTTACTGTATTTCTGATGAATATCAGACAGACTATAAATCGTATCAAGAAAAGATTTAAGCTCTGCTTCAATTGGCGCTGATTGTTCCGGAGTCGGTATTTCATTTTTGATTAATAAAGCGCTGAGTTGTTCGACTATATAAACGATGTAATCCAGCACCGATTTTCTGGTATCATAGATAGTTGTGGCAGTTGCGACTATACCTTTAAGTTTCGCTATTAATTCGGCAGTAGGTTTCTCGATTAGTTTGGCTCTGGTTTTTTCGGGGTCGTGGTCATTAACTTGCTTGTTCAACTCGGTGTAATTAAGCAGCTGAACGGTCTGACTATAATCTTCCCCTGTTTGTGTCTGAGCATATTTTATGACTACTTTAATCAGATTATTTACCAGCGATTCTAATTGCTGCATAACAACTCCTTTGTCGTGTTGTAGTATCCAATCTTCCTGGGCAGGAAACCATTTAGCAGCGTGCAAACCCGGCTGCACACTATAGACGAACATTTTTAACTCTGATTGTCAATCTTTTGTGAGTGATTTCAAGCAGATTGGATCGTCCCGTCCCAACAAAGCTATACAAAAAAAAGTAAGGTTGAGTCAAATCGACCCAACCTTCGGTTAATTTAAATGAATATCATTAAAAAAGATTTCTTTTTACAAGGGTATCAGTTAGCATATTTGCTGGCGTCATTTGGTTTTGGACACTGATTTGAAGCGAATCCAGGGATAATATTAACAGACAGGGAGATTAGGAACGTGCTAAAGCTGTTCAAACCTAAATACCACTCCATGCTTGGGATCGATATCAGTTCAACATCAGTCAAAATCATTGAGATTTCAGGCAAGGATGACAATCGCTGCGTTGAAGGATATGGCAAAGAGCTAATTCCACCAGGAGTCATTGAAAGCAATGCCATCAAAGATATTGATGCGATCGCCTCTTGCATAAAAAAAGTGTTATCCGATGCTCATCTGACTGCCAAGAGCGCTTCCATTGCTGTTCCTGATTCAGCTGTTATCAGTAAAACCATTCAGATTAATGATGGGCTTAATGACGATGAGATTGAAGAATTGGTTATTATGGAGGCGGATAAATATATTCCCTATCCTATTGACGAAATTAATATCGATTTCCAGATTCTTGGTCCATCGGCAAAAAACGCATCGATGCAGGATATTCTGATTGTTGCTTCCCGCAGCGAGAATGTCAGTAATAAGGTTGAGGCAATTACTAAAGCCGGGCTGGAAGTAAAAATAGTCGATGTTGAATCGTATGCCGTGGAAAGGGCTATTCAACATCTGGCTCATGAATTACCCGCTTATGGTCAGGATAAAGTCATTGCTGTGATAGACATTGGGGCTCATTACGCCCACCTGTTTGTTTTTCATGGGATGAAATTGATTTTTACGCGCGAAGAAGAGTTTGGCGGGAAACAATTAGTCGATGCGACTGCCTTGCATTATGGTATTAGTTACCAGGAGGCGTTGCAAAGGCAGGAGCAGGGAAATATGCCTGACGACTATGAGCAAGTGCTGCTAACTCCATTTATGGATAATATTCTGGTTCAGATTAAGCGTACGCTGCAATTTTTCTTTTCAACCAGTCATCATGGTTTTGTCGATCATATTTTATTAGCTGGCGGGGTAGCGAAACTGCCTGATCTGGTACAACTGGTACACGAAAAAACATCGATTCCAACCAGTGTTGCCAATCCTTTCAAACATATCCCGCTGTCAAAAAAAATTAATTCTGCCCGTGTATTAAATGATGCGCCTTCCCTGTTAATTGCATGCGGCCTTGCTTTAAGAAATCTCAGGTGACGCAATGATTGAAATCAATCTATTACCCTGGCGTGAAATCAAACGCGAACGAGAGAAAAAGGAATTCACCACGTTGCTGCTTGCGAGCCTGGTTTTTGCAATCGTGACGGTTTTTTTGGTTAATTATTATGCAACTGGCTTGGTTGATGGTCAAACTCAACGCAACCAGCGCTTGCGGGATGAAATTACGCAATTGGATAAGCAGATTGCAGAAATTAAATTATTGAAGCAGATTAGGGCCGGATTAATTTCCCGCATGATGATTATTCAAAAATTACAAGCCACCAGAACTTTAACAGTCCATTTGTTTGATGAGCTAATCAAGATACTGCCTGATGGCGTGTTTTTAACCGAAGTAAAACGTAATGGCGACAAGATCGTTGTACAAGGATATACAGAATCAAACAGCAATGTGTCGATTCTGATGCGTAATATTGAAAAAAATCCCTGGATACAGGTGCCGGCATTAACTGAAATTAAAAAGAATAAGCAAGCCGAAGATGGTGTAGACAATGAATTTAACTTAAGTTTCATCCTTAAACCTAAAAATAGCTTTGGGCAACCATGAATAACTTTAATCTGAATGAATTAACATTGGATAATGTTGGGCAATGGCCAGCGACAGTGAAGTATATTATGGCCGGGTTAGTTGCCGCAGCAGTGATCGGGTTAGGATATTGGCTTTTTATAAAACCTAATTTTGAACAATATGACAGTTTGCTTGCGCAACAGGAAACCCTGAAACAGGATTTTGAGCGGAAACAACAACAGGCTGCCAATTTACAGGCTTATAAAAACCAGTTACAAATTATGAACGAGCGGTTTGGAAATATGCTAAAGCAATTACCGGCTCAGAATGAAATGCCGGGTTTACTGGAAGATATTTCAAAAACGGGAGTGGCAAGCGGGCTTACTTTTGAACGTTTTGCTCCCGAACCCGAGGTTAAACATGATTTTTATATCGAATTGCCAATCAAAATTGCTGTAATAGGCAATTATCATGAGCTGGCTGTTTTCTTAAGCCGAATTGCGGAAATGAGCCGGATTGTTACGCTGCATGATTTTGATATAAAACCGGTAGATGCTGAAAAACAACAGGTAAAACCGGCAAAGCCTGCGGGCGGTGATCAGCTGAAGATGGAAATAACGGCAAAAATATACAGATACAGGGCACAATGATAGCGAATAACCAGTTAAAAAAATTATTGTCGTTGATCATTCTGACAGCTTGTCTCAGCGCTTGCGTAAGCGAGGCGGACCTGGAGCTGTCAAGGTATATTAATGAAATAAAGCAGCGCAAGGCACGGCCAATTGAACCTATTCCCGAATTTTTGCCGCTGCCCAAATTCAGTTATCCTGAGAACGATAACAGACGCAGTCCATTTAAACAAAAAGAGAAGAAAAAAGCGGCTGATCAACAGGCTCCAAATACTAAGAGACCTAAACAACCATTAGAAATGTTCCCGCTTGACTCATTAAAATTTGTTGGTGTACTAAAGCAGGGAGCGATGATCTGGGCGTTAGTCAGCCAACCCGGCGGCGAGGTGGTGCGAGTACGGCCAGGAGAATATATGGGACAGAATTACGGTAAAATTATCCAGATTAAGGATACTGTCATAAAGCTTGAAGAATCAGTTCAGGCCGAAGGAAAATGGCAGAAGCGGATAACAACTATCAATATCAATACCGGCCAATAGGAGTAAACCCTTGCGTAAATTTATAGTGGCTATATTGTTGTTAACAGCGTTCAGTACCGGCTTATATGCTAAAGATAATGTTTTAGTCGGTTTAAAAACAATCCCGTTACCCGATGACAGGATTCGGATAGATTTTATTTTTTCAGCGCCGATTACCGATTTGCCAGCGAGCTTTATGACTGAAAAGCCATCGCGGTTAATTCTGGATTTCATCAATGCCAACAACGAGCTCGAACCGTCATTACGCGCCAGGAAAATCCAGTTGGGTTCTGTTGTTGATTATGCCATTGTCGGAACTGACAATCGAATTCGCGCCATGTTTAATTTAGCCCATACCGTTTCTTATTCGGGCGCGGTTGCCGGTAATATTTATGCGTTAACTTTTAGTGGCTCAAGTGGTGAAATCTATAAACCGAAGAAGGAAATTTTTGTCACCAAACGCCCGGTCAATGCCCGTTATACCATTACCGGAGTGGATTTTCGGGGTACTGGAAAACAGAGTGGGCGAGTGGTAATCGATGTTAACAGTACCAGTATGCAGATTGATGTCAGCAAAACAGGTCAGCTCATCAAAGTAACTTTTAATAATACATGTGTGTTGCCAAGACTGTTAAAAAGATATGATGTCGCGGATTTTCAAAGTCCGGTAAAATTATTATCGTTAAAACAGATTGGTAAAGATACCAGATTGACCATTACGAGCAAAGGTGATTATGGCTATTATGCCTATCAGGTAAATAAACAGTTTTATATTGATATTTATCCGCTGACTGCCGAAGAAGCCCAGAAAGCAAAACTTAAAAAACAGGTTTTTACCGGCAAGCGATTGTCGCTTAATTTTCAAAAGATTCCTATTCGCTCCGTGCTGCAGCTATTGGCTGATTTTACTGGCATTAATATGGTAGTCAGCGATCAGGTGCAAGGCGATATTACTTTGCGTTTAAATGACACGCCCTGGGATCAGGCCCTGGATATAATTTTAAAAACCAATGGCCTTGATAAACGGCAAACTGGCAATGTGATGCTGATTGCGCCTGCGGCGACTCTTCTGAAACGTGAAAAAGATGAACTGAAAGCCCAACAGGAAGTGACAAGTCTTGCTCCGCTGCGCTCAGAACTATTGCAGATCAATTACGCCAAAGCAATTGATATTGCCACCTTGTTAAAAGATAAAAATACCTCTCTGTTGTCAAAACGCGGCGCATTAAGCGTTGATACCCGAACCAATACGATCTGGATTCAGGATACCGGCAAGCAAATTGAGGACATCAGGGAACTGGTTCAAAAACTGGATATTCCGGTAAAGCAGGTACTCATTGAAGCCCGAATTGTCAATGTAACCAAACAGACTGTGCAGGATCTGGGAATTCGGTTCGGCGTTACACGGCCCACGCATTTATCGGGTACTCTTGAGGGGGCCAATACATTGGTTGCGCCGACCCCGCCTGCTCAAGTACCATTAACCGAGCGCCTGAATCTTGATTTGGGCGCCCCGGTTGCCAATCCGGCAACAATAGGGGTTGCGCTGGCAAAATTAGGCGATAATATATTGCTCGATATGGAGTTGTCCGCTCTGGAAAGCGAAGACAAAGCAGAAATTATTGCCAGTCCGCGCTTAATGACAACTAACCAGCAATCTGCTTTAATTGAGTCCGGTGAGGAAATTCCTTACCAGCAATCAACCTCCAGCGGAGCTACGGCGGTTGCATTTAAAAAGGCGGTTTTAAGTCTGAAAGTGACGCCTCAGATTACGCCGGATAACCGTTTGTTACTCGATTTACAGATTAACCAGGATGCGCCGTCAACCCGAATAGTGAATGGGGTACCGGCTATTGATACAAAGGAAATACAAACTAATGTTCTGGTGGATAATGGGCAAACGGTTGTACTGGGAGGAATATATAAACGAGACAGCCGAAATAATGTAAAACGGGTTCCATTTTTAGGCGTATTACCGGTTGTAGGGGTGCTATTTAGAAATACTCACAAAGATATTAAAAATGAAGAGTTGCTCATTTTCATAACTCCTAGGATAATAACCAACAATTTGGCCATCACGACGGTTGAAGGACAAGGTAAAGTGATTGTAAGAGGCGCTGAGCTGGATAAATTTGGAAAGCCTGTAGTTTATAAGTAAATCTATGCAGGTGCTGAGTAAAACATACGGACAGGATTTTCCTGTTTGTTCAAATAAAGAGGTATGTAATAAAAAATGAGCATAGTTAAAGTACGCAATATTTTTTTAATAGGGCCAATGGGAGCAGGTAAAAGCACTATAGGCCGTACTTTGGCAAAAGAGCTCAAATTGGAGTTCTTTGATTCTGATGAAGTGATTGAAGAACGGGCAGGAGCAGATATTTCATGGATATTTGATATTGAGGGTGAGGAAGGTTTCAGACGCAGGGAGCAAAAGGTTATTGAGGAATTGACCCAAAAAAGCAATATCGTACTGGCAACGGGAGGCGGAGTTGTTATAACGCCTGAAAACCGTAATGCGCTGGCTGGAAGAGGCACTGTGATTTATTTAAAAACCTCCCTGCAACAACAATTTGAACGTACCAAACGCGATACTAAAAGGCCATTGCTTCAAACCGATGATCTGGAAGGCCGGCTTGAAATGCTGCGCGATGAGCGTGAGCCGTTTTACGAAGAGCTTGCAGATATCAGCTTTGAGACAGACAAGCTGACCGTCAAAGCGGTCGCCAATAACATAATTAAATATATCTATGGCGAAGTCTGAGCTGATAGACCAGATAACTGTGCGTTTGCCTGCGCACAGTTATCCTATCCTGACAGGTTATAATTTATTACAAAATGCGGATTTGTTGAGACAATATATTGCCTCATCCCAGGTAATGGTCGTTACCAATACAACTATTGCTCCTTATTATCTCCATTTTTTACAATCTGCATTGAGCGAACGTCAATGTCATACTGTAATTCTTGAAGATGGCGAAATCTATAAAAATCAGGCCAGCCTGTTTAAGATATATGATGCGCTTATTAATAATAATTATCATCGTGATGCGACGCTTGTTGCGCTTGGCGGCGGTGTAGTGGGCGATATTTCAGGTTTTGCCGCTTCGACCTATCAGCGCGGCATCAACTTAGTTCAGATACCTACAACTTTGCTGGCACAGGTTGATTCATCAGTAGGAGGAAAAACCGCCATCAATCATCCGGCGGGTAAAAATATGATTGGCAGTTTTTATCAGCCTCAGGCAGTGATTATGGATTTAAATACCCTGCATACCTTACCGCCGCGTGAGTTTGCAGCGGGATTGGCTGAGGTAATCAAATACGCCGTGTTAGCCGGCGGTGATTTTAAGGATCTGGTCAGTACATCGTTGGCTAACGGATTGACGCCCGCATCCAGGACGTTACCAGAAATTATAAAAATCTGTTGTCAGATCAAGGCTGATTATGTAGTGCAGGACGAACGCGAAACAGGAGTTCGAGCCTTATTAAATCTTGGCCATACTGTGGGACATGCCCTTGAGGCCTATACCGGTTATAGTCGTTGGTTGCATGGCGAAGCAGTAGCAATCGGTTTATACTGCGCAGCATTACTGTCCCGCCGTTATTGTAATCTTGCCGGTAACGAGTTGGCCGAAATTGATAATATGCTGGCGCAGGCACAACTGCCACGGCGAATTCCAGCGGATATTGATTTGGAAAAAGTATTTGCTTTAATGGCAAAGGATAAAAAAATAAAAAATAATGTCTTACGTTTTATTCTGATTAAAAACCTGGGCAGCTGTTATGTTGAGGAAAAAGTAGAGCGCCCGGAATTATATAACGTGTTAAAAAATGCGGTAAAAGGAGAGCAGAACAAATGAATGAGGTAAGGGTAGAATTAACCGGGCAGGATATGCTGAGAAACAATTCTCTTTTAAAGCCTGCCAGCTGGCTTACCAAAATAAGCTTTATTAATCATCTTGTCCTGTTTAATAATGTCCTTATGGCCGTAATGGCTGAAAAAGGGGGCGGTAAGACTTCTTTCGTATCTCTGATGTCGGAAGGCCTTGATCCTGCGATTAAACCTTATGTATTAACTGCCGGTATTCCGTTCGATAGCCGAACATTGCTAAGCCAGTTAACGACCATTTTGCATCTGCGGGAAGAGTCCATTTTAAATCTCGCCAGTGTTATTGACCAGATTAATGAGCGTAAAACCCATGTTCTGGTTATCATTGACAACGCGCACCATATTCCAGACTCATTTCTGCAGCAACTGCTTGATATGCTTAAATCGTATAAAGAAACCAACTATTTCCACGTTTGTCTGGTATCTGATTTTTCTCTCACGGCAAGCCTAGGCAGATTTGATGCAGAGCAATTCAAGAATATGATCCATACCATTGAATTGGGGGCACTGACTGAAAATGAAATGAAAACCTATTTACTGAAAACGCTTCCGGCTCCCAAGCGCATTGACAAGACTATGACCGATAAACGCCTCGAGCAATTTTATTATCTCACGGGTGGTTATATTGCGCGAATAAATGGACAAATGCTGAATTTTTTCAATCCTGATCCGCTGAAACCTGCTGCAAAAAAAGGCATGCTAGCTAAAAAAGCCGGTATGGCGGCAAGTTTACTAATCGCAGGTGCTGCAGCCGGGTATGTTTGGCAGAATGCGGGATTGCTAATCAGGCAAACTGACAAAATCTTGTCATCCCCTTCTAAACCAGAGCCTTTTAGCAGCGGTAAAATTGCTTCAGTTAATCTTGATGAATATTTGCCCAGTGAAATACCGAATTATTATAAAGGCGCAATTCTCGCTACCGTGCAACCTCCGCCGCTGAAAAAAATCTATGAAGAAAATATGGATGATGGCGGTTTGGATAAAATGGTAGTTATGGATAAAGTAGTTGTCATCCCAAAAGAAATTCATAAAACTAACAACCCTGCAGTTGCTCAGACAGTTACCCAAAACCTGTTCACCATTCAATTGCGGGCAGCGCCTACGGCCGAAGAGCTGAAACGTTTTCTCGCAGTCCGAAAAATTGCCGGTCCTACCTATATCACTCAATCCAGCGGTGGAACCAGATATATTCTGGTATGGGGACAGTACAAAGGATATTCGGTAGCAAAAGAGGCACTGCAGCAGCTTTCTCCCGAACTGGCTCAGCTAAAGCCATCAGTTATATCTGTCAAAGGACTTAAAACAGTGAGCTAAATCGGATAGTAGCTTTTGCTTTATGCCGGACAATTTTTATTACTTGTAGGTTGGGTCGTTCTGACCCAACATTACTAATCTTCAATTACATTCAGATATGGAGTGCTTGATGCAAACGCTTGTTGGGTCAAAACGACCCAACCTACAAATTGTCCCGCACATAGCGTAATTGTTTTTTATTGTAAAAGCGTTTTGATTTCTGATAGGCTTAATATATAAGTAGACGGAAAGGAGATTCTTATGTACAAGAAAGTTTTATTTGCCACGGATTTTGATGAAGTTGGCATTAAAGCGGCGCAGAAAGCAAAGAAAATTGCTGATGAAAACGGCGCCGAATTATTGTTGGTTCATGTTGTTGAGCCAATTCCTGCTTATGCCTATCCTGGCTTTGCCGGTTTTGCTGAAATTGAAGTTTCAATCCGTGAGCAGGCAGAAAAAGAGCTGGCTGCCCTGGCCAAAAAATTGGGTGTGGACGATGCGCATTGCATGATTGAGTTTGGTTCCACCAAAAATGAAATTTTACGGGTTGCGAGTGAAAAAAAAGTTGATTTGATCGTAACCGGCAGCCACAACAAACACGGCCTCGCCTTATTGCTAGGCTCCACAGCCGATTCAATCCTGCATGGCGCTGCATGCGACGTCCTCATCGTCAAAACGGATAAATAAGCAGAATGAAGTGTTGGGCTGTAAAGTCCAACACTCCTTCTTGCGGTATTAATGCAGGCACAGTATAATTTATTAATTCACATCCCTATCAATAAGCAAGCATGAAGCTGTTACGTGGAGTACGGCATGTTCCAGCAATTTTTGCTGGCGGCACTGTGGCTACAATTGGCAATTTTGACGGTGTTCATTCGGGTCATCAATCGTTACTAGCTAAATTAAAGGCAGAATCGATCAAACGTAAATTACCCTTGGTAGTGGTATTGTTTGAACCGCAACCGGGTGAATTTTTTCGAGGTAAGCAAGCGCCTGCGCGGCTGTCAAGCCTGCGTGAAAAATTAGCGATCCTGAAGCAATGTCAGGTTGATTATGTGTATTGCTTAAGGTTTAATACACGGTTTGCTTCAATGCCGGCGGAAGATTTTGCCCGGTTTTGGCTGTTTGATATTTTAAAAGTAAATTATCTTCTGGTTGGCAGTGATTTTCGTTTTGGACAGAAGCGTACAGGCGATCTTGAGCTTTTATGCCGGCTTGCAATGGACTACAATGCCCAGGTAGAAACATGCCCGGATTTTGCAATAGCCAGCGGGCGTGTGAGCTCAACAAAAATACGAACCCTTCTTGCAGAAGATAAACTTGAACAGGCTGCAAACCTGTTAGGCCGAACATATAGCCTTTGCGGACGCGTAGTTCGAGGCGCGGGTTTGGGGCGGCAATGGGGAATACCGACAGCGAATGTCGCTATACGCCGTCTGGCGCTTCCATTCACTGGCGTTTACCGCGTCAGGATACATCTGGCAAAAGGTGAAGTTCACAATGGTGTAGCCAACATTGGCTGTCGCCCGACAGTAGATGGCAGCAAAAATGTGCTTGAAGTACATATTTTAAATTTTAATCGCTCATTATATGGTGAAATGATCCAGGTTTCTTTTTTAGAAAAGTTACGCGACGAAAAAAAGTTCTCATCGGTTGATGAGCTAATTGCTCAGATCAGGCAGGATATCGCATCCGCCAAAGCAAAATTACAACTTAACATGGTAGCAGAGTAGATACAGATGGCAGAATACAAAGACACCTTAAATTTACCCGAGACGTCGTTTCCGATGAAAGCAAATCTTGCACAGCGGGAACCTGAAAAACTGGTGAAATGGCAATCAGAGCAACTGTATCAGAAAATAAGAGATGCAAGGGAAGGGCGACAGCGTTTTGTTTTGCATGACGGTCCTCCCTATGCCAACGGCCATCTGCACTGTGGTCATGCGTTAAATAAAATTCTGAAAGACATCATTGTCAAATCAAAAACCTTAAGCGGCTTTGATGCGCCTTTTGTTCCAGGCTGGGATTGCCATGGGTTGCCCATTGAATTAAACGTTGAGAAAAAAATAGGCAAAGCCGGCGTCAAAGTCAGTGCGGAAGATTTTCGCGCCAAATGCCGCGAATACGCTGCAAGCCAGATTGATATTCAGCGCGATGAATTCAAGCGTCTGGGCGTTTTTGGCGATTGGGAGCGTCCTTATGCGACTTTTGATTACAGTTATGAGGCCAATATTGTCCGTGCATTAGGTAAAATTATTGAAAACGGCCATTTGCAACAGGGATTTAAACCGGTTCACTGGTGTATCGAATGCGGTTCTGCATTGGCAGAGGCGGAAGTGGAATATGAAGATAAAACATCGTCTTCCATCGATGTTGCATTTTATGCGGTTAAACCTGAGCAGTTTACAGCTCTATTTGCTGTAGACAATAAGCCGGTGGTTGTTCCCATCTGGACAACAACGCCATGGTCTTTACCGGGCAACGAAGCAGTGTGCTTACACCCTGATCTGGAATATGCCCTGATTGATACTGCGGAGCAATATTATCTGGTGGCAGACAGCCTGACAGAACAAGTTATGCAGCGTTATGGCATCGATAATTACCGCATCGCAGGTAAAGCCAAAGGCAGCGTTTTTCTGCGTTTTGAATTACGTCACCCATTTTATGATCGTATTGTTCCTGTTATCACGGGTGATCATGTCACTACCGATTCAGGCACCGGTTGTGTCCATACTGCGCCTGCTCATGGTCCAGAAGATTATCAGGCAGGCAAAGCCTTTAATTTGCCCTTGATTAATCCGGTATTAAATAATGGCTGTTATGCCAGTGATGTAGAATATTTTGCCAATCAATCAGTGCTGAAAGTTAACCAGCAGATTCTTGATTTATTGCGCGAACGCAATGTCTTATTACATGATGAATTGCTCCGGCACAGCTATCCGCATTGCTGGCGTCACAAATCACCAATGATTTTCCTGGCAACGCCGCAGTGGTTTATTGCCATGGATAAAAATGGGTTGCGTCAGGCTATTCTTGCATCGATTGATGAAGTGAATTGGGTGCCGGAATGGGGCAAGCCAAGAATTCGTAATATGGTTGAAACAAGACCTGATTGGTGTATTTCAAGGCAAAGAGCCTGGGGTACGCCTATTCCTTTATTTATTAATAAAGTAACCCGGGAATTGCATCCCGATACGTTAAGGCTGATTGAAGAAGTTGCAAAACGGATTGAGGAAAAGGGGATTGATGCCTGGTTTGGACTTCAGCCAGCTGAATTATTAGGTCAGGATGCTGAACAGTATGACAAAGTGACAGACACTCTTGATGTCTGGTTTGACTCAGGCGTTTCACACTACAGCGTATTAATGCACAACAAGGAACTGGGCTTGCCGGCAGATGTCTATTTTGAAGGATCTGATCAGCATCGCGGCTGGTTTAACTCATCGTTAACAACAGCGATTGCAATTTATGGTCATGCGCCCTACAAGACAGTATTGACGCATGGTTATACGGTAGATGCCGAAGGTAAAAAGCTTTCAAAATCGAAAGGCAATTATGTCGCGCTTGATAAACTGATTGCCCAGCATGGCGCTGATATTCTCCGCTTATGGGTTTCATCAACCGATTACCGTCAGGAAGTCAGTATTTCGGAAGAAATAATTAAACGGAATGCCGATGCTTATCGCCGTATTCGCAATACGGCGCGTTTCCTGCTGGCTAACCTGTTTGACTTTGATCCCGAACAACATGCATTGCCGTCTGATCAGCTGGTTGACCTGGATAGCTGGGCGATAAAACGCTGCCAGCAACTGCAGGATGAAATAATTGCAGCCTATAATCATTACCACTTCCATTTGATTTATCAAAAAATCCATAATTTCTGTGCGGTCGATTTAGGCAGTTTTTATCTGGATGTGATTAAAG
This sequence comes from Legionella dresdenensis, assembly GCF_042649825.1. Lineage (NCBI taxonomy): Bacteria > Pseudomonadati > Pseudomonadota > Gammaproteobacteria > Legionellales > Legionellaceae > Legionella > Legionella dresdenensis. The sequence goes on from NZ_JBHSAB010000005.1 coordinate 36,476, forward strand.
ACAGGCAATATACAACCCCTGAAAACAGCCAGGCCAGACGTTCATGTCAAACGGCTATGTATCATATTATTCAGGCACTGACCCGCTGGCTGGCGCCAATTCTGTCGTTTACAGCGGAAGAAATCTGGCAGGTTATTCCTGGCCAGCAAAATGAATCAGTCTTTATTGAAGAATGGTATCAGGCGTGGCCGGTGATTAATAATGTCGATATGGCTTTCTGGGAAACACTGCAACGTGTGCGTGATGAAGTGAATAAAGCGCTCGAAGCCAAACGGCAGCAGGGCATAATTGGCTCTGGACTTGCCGCTGATGTTGTGCTTTATGCTGAGGGCGAGTTGTACGAACAATTACAGGGCCTGGGCAGTGAGTTAAGATTCGTGTTAATTACCTCAGGCGCTACTGTAATGCCGCTGTCAGCGAAGCCGGAACATGCTTTAGGCAGTTCTGAAATTAATCTGGCGATCGAAGTAAAGGCGAGTGAAAATGAAAAATGCGCTCGTTGCTGGCATCGTTGCGCGGATATAGGAAGTCAGGCGAGCCATCCTGAATTATGCGGCCGTTGCGCCGGCAATCTTGATGGACAGGATGAGATAAGGCAATTTGCATGAGAAAACTGTTTTGGCTTGCTTTCAGCGCTGCGGTAATCGCGCTTGATCAAATAACCAAATGTCTGGCGGGTAAATATCTTATTCCTTACTTACCCAAGCCGGTAATGCCGATGTTTAATTTAACCCTGGCATATAATACCGGCGCTGCATTCAGTTTTTTAAGCGATGCAGGCGGCTGGCAGCGGTGGTTTTTTGCCCTGTTCAGTGTTGTAATGAGCATTGCATTGCTGGTATGGCTGATCAGATTGCCGGCAAAGGCCGTATTGCAGTCATTTGCTGTGAGCCTCATTCTTGGCGGGGCAGTGGGTAATCTCTATGATAGAGCTGTATTGGGGCATGTGACGGATTTTATTGATATCTACTACAACAATCATCACTTTCCAGTATTTAATGTCGCCGATATTGCAATTTGTATCGGCGCATTTTTACTAGTAGTTGATTTATGCAAAAACCCCAGTCAATAAGGCATTCGCAAGGGCTTTTAGTTGCTTGCTTTCAGGATTGGCAATGCTGACAGCAGCAACAGCAGGCAGGCTCAGATAGTGCTCTGCCTCTTCCCACTCAACTTCAGCAGGGAATAATCTGAGCATGGGCAGACATTTGTTTAACAAAGCACAGAATGATAATGTTGCTGGATAAGGCCTGGCCTGATGGCAGCCTAATTCCATAGCCTGCATTGCTTCTGATATCGTTGCTACGCCGGGAAGGTAATTGATCGAATACACTGCTGCAGTTTGTGCAATGGCAGGTAAAAATCCCGGGCTGGAAACAAAATGGACGCCTGCATGGTAGCAGTTTTCCAATTGCTGGGTATTGATAATATTGCCAGCGCCTATACGCAGAGCAGGAAATTCCTGAACCAGTCGTTTGAGCAGCCCTTCATCGCAGGTATTAATTTCAGCAATCGAAAAGCCGGCCTGGGCCACTTGTCTAAGGCGTTCAAAAAGAAGAGCATCAACATCAAGAGTAACAATAACAGATTGGTTATTAAACAATTTATCGGTCATTCTTTAATTCACTTGCTGGCGTGACTATTTGCCTATGTTATGTGGGTCTGGATGAAATTGCAAGTGATGGATGCAGCGCCGCCGCAATTATGTTGAAAATGAAGTGTTAGGGAGGCTACGCACATCTTTACCTCCTCTCCCGTATCGGGAGAGGGCTGGGGAGAGGGTAAAAATGAAAACCATCATGCTTACACTTCTCGCATCAATGCTACCATCGAGGTCTGGGAGAAGGAGCGGTTGGCTCTGCCACGGGTTGTGGTTTTGGCTGCGGCATATCCCGTAATTGCAGCGAGTGTTTAAACTGATTGACGGCAGTTATTGCCAGTACAGTACTTGCCAGCCGGCCAACAGGTGTTTGGGCCAGTGATACCTGTTTTGCCTGTAAAGACTGAATTTTTACCGTCAAGTCATGAACGCTATTATGTAATTGCGATTGCCTGGTAAAGAAAAAGCGGTGCTGCTCCTGATCTTTTTGACGTTGGTGATTAACTAATGCCTCAAGATTAAGTGTCTGCTGTTGAGTTTTGAGAAACAGCTCATGAGCGTCTGCTTTTTCTTCCGGGCTTAATTGCTCCAGCGTCTGATTTGCCTTGATTAAATAAAATTTATCACCCTCTTTGACCAGTTTCTGATTGACGCTTAAAACGTATTTTGCTGCTTTGAATGACAGGGTCAATTCACCTTGCTCATCATACAGCTGCTTTTCTTTTCGAATAACAGCAAGCATTTCTTTTAAACCAGCAATTTGCAGATTTAAGGAATTTGCTTCGCGTAATTTTTTTTGGGCATGTTCAATTTGCCCATCATCAAGCAGCTGGATCGCCTCTTCGGATTGTTTACTAATCCGGTTTTCAAGTTTTACCATTGCAGTATCCAGATGTTGAACCTGGCGTTCAATATCGTTCTCGAGCGCGATGGTATCCGCCATCTGATTAATCCCATCGATTGCTTTGTTGTACTGTTTGTATTGTATTTTACGGTGTTTAATTTCTGCAATTTGTTTGGAAACCGCCTGTAACTCATGCTCGATTGAAATAACCTGACAGACATAGTCAGTCAATATTTTTTCAAACTCTATGTCTGATGGCGAAACCGCTAGTACTGTCGAAGCCGGGGCTGTCATTGTAATCAGTGCATGCCCGTCTTCTTCTTTATGGAGATCGCGGAGGGATTGGTTGTATTGTGCATAGAAATGACTTAAATGGCGATGCCTGGCTGCTGCTCGCCGCTCCTGCAGCCTTAACAGAAAACCAATTTTAAAATGATCACGCTTCATTTTCTCGATCAACCGGCTAAAATTGATAGCCTTCTCTGCTTCTTTAAGATCAAATTCGCGCGCCGCTTGTTCTTTTACGGTTGCACCGGCAGAGGTTTTCAGAAAATTGGCGATATCAAAAGTATTTTTCAATCCGAAACGGCCCAGAGTCTGAGGAATTTTTTGGGACTTGTACGCTGTTTGCAAACCTGAATGCAACTCGAAGAGGTTATCAAATGATAACTCGACCGAATCCTTATTTTTCCGCTCTAAAACAATGGATTGTTTTTTACTCATAACCATAAAAACCTCTTACCAGCATCGGGTTACCGGCCCTGATGGCGCCAGTCCGCTTGGCCCGGCTGCAATCCCTTTCACACCCAGGTTATTTAATGTTAGCGTCTGGCAGCGGGTATCATTCTCTGATTGTTGATTTCGCGGCCTTGCTTCAAGAGTATAGCCTGCTGCGGTTGCAGTAATTGCCAGTTGATACCAGCCTTCGGGCGAAAGATTACTGGCCACAATATCGCTGGCTCCTCCAGTACCCATCGTCGCGCCGACATAAGTATTGTGTTCCGAGTAGTAACGCTCCATCCTTCCTGCCAGATCAAGCAGGGCAGACTGTCCGTCGCTTCGTCGGGCACGAGTTATATACTCAAGATAGCTTGGGTATGCTATGGCAATAAGAATACCGAAAATCACCATTGCAACCAGTAACTCAACGAGAGTAAACCCTTTTTTCACAGCTTGTTCCTTGTTAATAATAAAGAATTTAGTCTTTTGCTCCAGTATATACCCAATGCACTTGAAAATGCTATGTTTTGCTTAAAGGAGTGTTAGGCTGTAAAGCCCAACATTCAATTTCTCCTGCAAATAAACTGCTGCATGTCTTCTTCCCAACTTATTGGCGGTAGTCATATACTCGTGTCTTTCTGGCTTCCATATTTTGACAATAGCGTTATTTTACTTTAGCTGGCAAGTGCTTTTTTAAGCCGGCTATGATAAAATGCATTAAAAATAAACAGGACAGATTGTTAATGACAAGTTATTGTGGATACATTGCGTTGGTTGGCCGGCCGAATGTGGGCAAATCGACTTTACTAAACCGTATTTTACAGCAGAAGCTGAGTATTACTTCGCGCAAACCGCAAACGACGCGCCATAGTATTCTGGGTATTCAGACTATTGATGAATATCAATATGTCTATGTCGATACACCGGGTATTCATCAGGGATCTAAAAAAGCGATCAATCGCGTGATGAATAAAACCGCCATCAGCGTTTTACGTGATGTGGATGTTGCTGTGTTTGTTGTTGATGGCAGCCGCTGGCAGGATGAAGATGAGTATGTGCTGAATCTGATAAAGAAAGCGCAGATCCCCTGTATTCTCGCAATCAATAAAGTCGACAAGATAAGTGAAAAGGATGAACTGTTACCCTGGATTGCCCAAATCAGCCAAAAGCATAATTTTGAAGCAATTATTCCACTGTCTGCCAAAACAGGGGTACAGGTTGATAATCTTGAGCAGCAGTTAAAAGCTTATTTACCGGAAGGCCCGCATCTGTTCGCTGATGATCAATTTACTGATAGACCGATTAAATTTCTCTGTGCCGAGTTGCTGCGGGAGAAAATCTTCCGCCTTTGCGGCCAGGAGATTCCATATTCAACTACGGTTGAAATTGAGTCCTATAAAGATGAAGGCAACCTGGTACGAATCCATGCGCTTATTCTGGTAGATAAACTCAATCACAAGCAGATTGTTATCGGGAACAAAGGTCAGAAGTTGAAAGAAATGGCAACTAGCGCCCGTCTCGATATGGAGCAGTTACTGGGCAAAAAAATCTTTTTACAGTGCTGGTGCAAGGTAAAAAGCGGTTGGGCCGATGACGAACGCCTGCTCAGGCAGCTTGGTTATGACAATTGAGAGCTTTAACGCCTGGCTTATCCATAAGCAGCCCTCGGGTGATACCAGTACCAGGCTGACTTTTTTTACTGCTGAAAAAGGAATTGTCACTTGCGACTATAAAGGGGGAAGGACTCCCAAAAAGCAGGCTGCAAGCCAGTTATTTACATCGCTATGGGTTGCAGTGACTTCCCGAAATAACTGGCATTATATCCAAAGCCTTGAATCCCCAGCCCAACCGATAAATCTGCAGGGTATTTCCCTGTTTTCAGCCCTTTATTTAAACGAATTAATCTATTACACCCTAAAACCGCAGGATGCCCAGCCAGAATTATTTGAAGCTTACCAGTTTACCATGCACGCGCTGGAAACGGTGGAGGAACGTTTGGCTATTGAAGTCTTGTTGCGGCAGTTTGAGTGGTTATTATTAAAAAACTGCGGTTATCAATTTGCAGAAGAAACGATTAACTCCGAGCCGTTATCGGCGGATAACCGCTATGTTTATATTCCAGGTAAAGGATTTATTGGCGCAGAAAATGGTTTGCCGGGCGGGGATATTCTGGCGGTGGTTGCAGGGCAGTTTCATGAGGCGGCAGTTTTGAGAACCGCAAAAATTATGATGCGTCAGGCCATTGATTATTTATTGGATGGCAGGGTATTAAAATCCAGATCCCTGTTTAGCAGGTTGGGTCGGCATCCTTAACTTAATGGCAATAAATAAATGCAAACACGTAGGTTGGGTCGTTTGACCCAACAGTTCCATGCCCGAGAAAATTTTAACAAAAAAGCATAGCTGCCCGTAAAAATAAACGTCATAATCAGGCTTTGTAATTATCAGGCAACAGGTGTGATATGTTTAAAGAGATTTTACTGGGTGTTAATATTGATCATATTGCTACCGTACGTCAGGCGCGCGGAACGCGTTATCCTGATCCGGTACAGGCGGCGATTGATGCTGAAGAGGCCGGAGCTGACGGTATTACCTTACATATGCGTGAAGATTTGCGCCATATTCAGGCTCGCGATGTACGGCTGATTAAAGAAGTATTACAGACCCGGATGAATCTTGAACTGGCAGTAACGGACGCAATGCTTGATTTTGCTGAAGAAATTATGCCGGAACATACCTGCCTTGTTCCTGAAAAAAGAGAGGAACTGACTACCGAAGGTGGTTTGGATGTGGTAGAACATTATGATAAGGTAGTGAATGCAGTTAAGCGTTTACAACAGTTTCACAGCGAAGTGTCTTTATTTATTGATGCTGATTTTAAGCAGATTGACGCCGCCGTTGCGACGGGTGCGCCTGTTATTGAAATTCATACCGGCTGCTATGCGGATGCAACAACCGTTGAAGCACGGGAAAAAGAACTGCACAGGATTAAAGAAGCTGCACAGTATGCAGCGGAAAAGGGATTAATTGTTAATGCCGGTCATGGTTTAAATTACCATAACGTCAAGCCGGTTGCGGCAATTAACGAATTACATGAACTGAACATTGGCCATGCGATTATTGCGCGCGCGTTGTTTTGCGGACTCAAAGAGGCGGTAAGGCACATGCGTCAACTCATGGTGGAAGCACGAAACTATGTCAACAAATGACGCTATTGTAATTCGTTTCACCGGCGATTCCGGTGATGGTGTACAGCTATTGGGTGAGCAACTAACCATTACGGCTGCACTGACAGGTAAAGATGTCCGGACTCTGCCGGATTTTCCTGCTGAAATCCGCGCGCCTGCCGGCACGGTTGCCGGCGTATCCGGTTTTCAGCTGGCTATGGCGGAAGAAGCCATTTTTACCGCTGGCGAGACGCTCAATGTGCTGGTCGCGCTTAATCCAGCTGCGCTGAAAAACTCACTGGAATATCTGGCGCCGGGCGGATTGTTACTGATAAATGAAGACAGCTTCCAGGACAAAGACTGGCAAAAAGCAGGCATGGCGCCTGATTTTCTTGCAAATGCCGCTGAACATTATCAGGTTATCAGTGTGCCGCTGATTACCCATACTTTAAAGGCAGTTGAAGCGCTTGAAATGAATCATGCCCAGGCCAAAAAAGCCAAGAATTTTTATGTTCTTGGAATGGTGCTGTGGTTATTTGATTTGCCTACAGAGAGCTGTAATGCCTTTATCAGAAAGAAATTCAAAGCTAATCCAGCTATAGTCAAAGCGAATGAGATGACCTTACTGGCCGGTTATAATTATGCGATGACTCTGGAGCTGAGCCGCCAGCACTTCATGCTTGGCCATGTTAATCGTGAGAGCGGTGAATATCGCCAGATCACAGGGGTAGAGGCAGTGGGTCTGGCACTGGCTGCGCTGGCGGTTGGCACCAAAACCAAAATACTGGTTTCAGGTTATCCAATCACACCATCGTCGGCAATTTTACATGAGTGTGCCCGTCTTGCTGATTATGGAGTGCAGCTGCTGCAGGCTGAAGATGAAATTGCCGCTATCTGTTCTTGTATTGGCGCAGCTTTTGGCGGATGTCTGGCTTTAACTACAACCTCGGGTCCCGGACTTGATTTAAAAAGTGAAGGCCTGGGCCTGGCGGTTATGGCAGAACTGCCGCTGGTAGTTATTGATGTCCAACGTGCCGGCGCATCTACCGGGCTGCCTACCAAAACCGGCCAGAGCGATTTACGGCAGGCGCTATACGGCCGCCATGGTGAAGCGCCTTTGCCGGTCATTGCCGCCAAATCGCCGGCCGACTGCTTTAATACTATTATTGAAGCCTTTACTATCGCAACCAAATATATGACTCCGGTTATTGTATTAATGGATGCATATATGGCAAATGCGGCAGAGCCCTGGAAAATCCCGGCCTTTGATGCGATAAAATTGCCCGAAATCAAAATTAACCGTGATGCCAAGCCTTACCAGCGTGATGAAAATCTTGCGCGTAGTTGGAATATACCGGGTACGCCGGGTTATATTCATCAGTTAGGCGGGCTGGAAAAGCAGGGCGACGAAGGCAAGGTCAGTTATGATGCGGCAAACCATCAGAATATGGTTAATACCCGCGCCCGTAAAATTGCGGGCATTAACCGCGATTATGCTGAGCTGCAGATTGAGGGCAACCAACAGGCTGATACGCTGATAATTGGCTGGGGGAGTACCTACGGCAGCATTAAATCAGCCATTATTCAATGTGAGCTGGATGGCATTGATGTTGCATTTTTACACTTGCGTCACTTAAATCCGTTACCAGAAGCATTAAAGGTTATATTGGATAAATATAAAACAGTCCTGGTGGCTGAATTGAACAGCGGCCAGCTCTGTCAGGTGATACGCGGCCAATATCTGATTGATGCCCGTTCAATCAGTCAGTGCAATGGTCAACCTTTTGCAGTCAGTACTTTGGTTAAGGCAATTAAATCGGAAATAAATCATGACCAACACCTACAAGCGTGAAGATTTTACCAATAGCAATGAAGTGCGTTGGTGCCCCGGGTGCGGTGATTATGCCATTCTGGCTGCTTTACAGCGCTTGTTGCCTGATTTAGGGTTGGCGCCAGAGCAGCATGTTTTTGTATCAGGCATAGGTTGTGCGGGCAGGTTGCCTTATTATATGAATACTTATGGTTTTCATACTATTCACGGCCGCGCCACTGCTGTTGCAACCGGGCTTAAAGCCATGCGTGAAGATTTGACGGTATGGGTTATCACCGGTGACGGTGATGCGTTGAGTATTGGCGCTAATCATTTGGTGCATTGCCTTCGCCGTAACGTTAACGTCAATATTCTGTTATTTAATAATCAGGTATATGGCTTGACCAAAGGCCAGTTTTCGCCGACATCGCAAAAAGGCCAGGTTACTAAAACATCTCCTTATGGGGTGAATAATGAACCTATGAACCCATTGATGCTTGCTTTAGCTTCTGGAGCAGGGTTTGTTGCGCGTGCAGTTGACAAAGATCCCAATCACCTTGCGGCCATTATGAAAAAAGCCTATGAGCACAAAGGTTGTTCGTTTGTGGAAATTTATCAGGATTGCAACATCTTCAATCATGGAGCCTTTGATAATTTCGCATTAAAATCAAATCGTGCCGATAATACGCTGGTATTAGAACATGGCCAGCCATTAATCTATGGTGCCGAGAAAAATTGGGCCTTGACTCTGGACGGTGATAATTTACAGAAAAGCTGTAATACCGAAGCCGCCTGTACCCATGATAGCAGCAATCAGATGGCCGCAATGCGTCTGGCCAGACTGAATTACCCGGATTTTCCGGTGCCGCTTGGGGTTTATTATCAGCAGGAAAAGGAAATCTATAATCTGGATAGGCCAACAACCAAGGCCGGAAGTGATGTAGAGCAGTTATTCCGCGCAAGAGCCAGCTGGCAAAGCTAGATCAGAGTCGGAGTGTTGGGCTTTACAGCCCAACACTCTTTCCCCCACGCAAAAACACCAGACAAAAAAAATCCCGGCTGCAACCGGGATTCAGCTGAGGAATTTGTTAGTCGCGGCTTGAGAACGCGCTCAATAATTGCAGCAGACTGATGAAAAGGTTGTATATTGAAACAAATAGTGTAACAGTCGCTGAAATGTAGTTTGTTTCACCGCCATGGATAATTTCACTGGTCTGGAACAGAATAAGACCTGATGAAATCAGTACGAAGGCTGCTGAAACCGCGAGTTGCAGGGCAGGAATCTGGAAAAAGATTCCAGCAATCATTGCCAGCAGTGCAACCATTGAACCAATGAAAAGGAATCCTGACAGGAAGCTGAAATCCTTACGGGTAGTCAAGGCATAACCTGACAGCGCAAAGAAAATCATACCAGTACCGCCTAACGCTGTACCGATTAATTGCGGTCCATTAGAGAAGCTTGCAATATAAAAATTCAGAATTGGGCCGAGGGTATATCCCAGAAAGCCGGTAAAGGCGAATGCGCTAACCAGTCCCCATATGCTGTTTCTAAGCGCCTGAGTTAAAAACATTAAGCCATAAACACCAACAATCATAACAAGCGGGTTCATGGGGCGTGCATGAATGGCAAAAGCAACATAGGCCATTAAAGCACTGAACATAAAGGTCGCGCCCAGCAGCAAATAGGTATTGCGGAGTACCTTGTTCGTTGCAAGCACGGACTCACTGCGTTGGCTTAAAACGGTCACATCGTTTCTGTTCATCGATAACTCCAAGTTTATTTATATATAGTTTAGCACATCTGTGGGCGATTGCCGACATTTCAAGTCTATAGGCTACAAACTTTGCTGGCAAGGCATTTTTCGATGCCTTGAAAGGTAGAGGGCGTGGCGCTGTGGTAGCAGGCTGTATAATTTGTCGTCTTGCTAAATCATTGTTTTTATAATAGCCTGAACGAACAGTTTTTTAAGTCAATTCATAATCATATGCTTCCTAAAATTGCAGTGTGTCAGATGTTATCTTCGGCGTCCGTAAAGGAAAACTTTAGTCAGCTTGAGCAATTATTAAAAAAAGCGCAAGCAGAACAGGTCGATTTGGCAGTTTTGCCTGAAAATTTTGCTTTTATGGGAATGCATGAAGACGATAAGCTGAAAATAGCTGAGAGCTTTGGCCATGGCGAAATACAGCAAGCGCTTGCACGGCTGGCAAAGCAGTATAATCTTTGGTTGATTGCCGGAACCATACCGCTACGGGCTGATAAAGGCCGGGTGCGGGCGGCAAGCCTGGTGTTTGATAATCAGGGGAAATGTGTTGCACGCTACGATAAAATCCATCTTTTTGATGTCCGGGTTTCTGAAACCGAAGCGCATCAGGAGTCAAAAACAATTGAACCAGGCGATAAATTGACGGTGGTTGATACGCCTGTCGGGAAAATCGGCCTTACTGTATGCTATGATTTGCGCTTTCCGGAGTTATACCGCCAGCTTGAGGAAAAAGGTGCGCAGTTATTTACTGTGCCGTCAGCGTTTACCGCAATCACAGGCGCTGCGCACTGGGAAACGCTATTACGTGCACGGGCAATTGAAAATTTATGCTATGTTCTGGCGCCTGACCAGGGCGGCAAGCACGAGAATGGCCGGCTGACTTATGGTCATTCAATGATAATCGATCCCTGGGGAAAAATTATCGCTCAGCGGGCAGAAACTGGATTTGGCCTGATTTCTGCTAATATTGATCTTAAACACTTACAAAATTTACGCTCTCAGTTTCCCTGTAATAACCACCATGTTCTTGCAAAAAACATGGTTTAGCAAAGGTAAAATTATGACGAAGGCACTGGCAATTGCCAAAGATTTGATATTAAAACCGGCAGCCCTTGATGAATCGGCAGTAGAAAAGTTAATTCGCTCAATGGCTGGCCAGCATGTAGATGATGCTGATCTGTATTTTCAAAGCTGTAGTTACGAATCATGGTATCTGGAAGATTCCCAGGTTAAAAGCGGCAGTTTTTCTATTGATCGCGGAGTTGGTATCCGTGCGGTAAGCGGTGATAAGACCGGTTATGCTTATTGTGATGATATTTTATTACCGGCAATGGAACGTGCGGCTAATGCTGCCCGATCAATTGCTTTAACCTCGACCAGACCGGTAACAGCCGTTCAGGTGTCATCGAATGCAATTGCCCGCTATCAGCCCTTAAATCCAATTGATTCATTGGGCAAACAGGAAAAAATTGCTTTGCTGGAAGCGATTGACAAGGAAGCAAGACGTATCGATCCCCGAGTAATTCAGGTTAATGCTTCTTTAAGCGGCTGTTATGAAGTGGTGCTGGTTGCCGGCATGCATGGCAATATGGTTGCAGATATCCGGCCGCTGGTTAGCGTCAATGTCAGTGTAATAGTCGAGGATAAAAATGGCCGCCGTGAGGCTGCACGTTCAGGCGGCGGAGGCCGGGTAGACTATTCTTATTTTCTGCAGAAAGATCAGGCTTTGCAATATGCCCGCGAGGCAGTCCGTGAAGCATTAATTAATCTTGAGGCTGAAGCCGCGCCGGCTGGAACTATGCCTGTCGTATTGGGCCCTGGCTGGCCTGGCGTTTTATTGCATGAAGCAGTAGGGCATGGCTTGGAAGGCGATTTTAACCGCAAGGGTCTTTCAGCGTTTTCTGGCAAAATGGGGCAACAGGTTGCGGCGAAAGGCGTGACTGTTGTTGACGACGGTACTTTAAGCAATCGCCGCGGCTCCCTGACTATTGACGATGAAGGTACGCCGACGCAATGTACAACGCTTATTGAAGATGGCATATTGGTCAATTATATGCAGGACAAGCTTAACGCCAAGCTGATGGGAATGCAACCGACGGGAAACTGCCGCCGTGAATCCTATGCTCATCTGCCCATGCCGCGTATGACTAATACCTATATGCTGGCTGGAAATTATGACCCGCAAGAGATTATACAAAGCGTTGAACGCGGGCTATACGCGGTCAATTTTGGCGGCGGACAAGTCGATATTACCTCTGGACAGTTTGTTTTCTCAGCAAGCGAAGCGTATCTGATTGAGAATGGCAAGGTAACAAAACCGGTTAAAGGCGCTACACTGATTGGTAATGGGCCGGATGTGATGCAGAAAATCAGTATGATTGGCAATGATTTGGCGTTGGATGGCGGAATTGGAGTTTGTGGTAAGGATGGCCAGTCGGTTCCGGTTGGGGTAGGGCAGCCTACGCTAAAAATCGATGCACTGACTGTCGGGGGAACACGTTAAGACAGGTTATATATACCACGTCACTGAGGGAACAGCGATGACTAAAATAAATGGAAAAAAACTGTTGAACGAATGGTTGTTTCAAAATGAAAAGGATCATGGCGACAAAGTTTATTTACGTCAACCGCGTCAGGGTCAATGGTATGAATATACCTGGGGGCAAGTAGTCCATCAGGCGAGGCAGGTAGCGCGTTTTCTGCGGGAATCAGGCCTTCAGCATGGCGACAGGGTAGCAATTTACTCAAAGAACTGTGCTGAATGGTTTATTACCGATTTTGGCATCAGCCTGGCAGGGATGGTTAACGTTCCCTTGTTTGCCAATCAACACCATGAAAGTATTGAGCATGTCTTGAGCCATGCCGAGATTAAAATGGTTTTTGTGGGTAAACTGGATAATCCTGTGCATGCAAGAGCGGCGATCCCGACTTCGTACCCTACGGCCGGGTTTGATTATCATAATGAAATTCAGGTTGATACTAAATGGCATGAGATACTGGCAAAAGAGCCGTTAAACGATCTGCCGCAGGTAAAACCAGATGATCTATACACAATAATTTATACCTCAGGAACGGCAGGAATGCCTAAAGGTGCAGTGTATACACATGACACAATTGCAAATTATCTCGCCTTATATCCGCTTGATATCGCCCGTATTTGCAAACTCAATCACTATCATTTGATCTCTTATTTACCGCTAGCCCATGTCTATGAACGCTCGGCAGTGCAATTAGGCAGCATTACTATTCCCTGTGACGTATCCTTTGTCGAGAGCCTTGAAAAATTTGCGGAAAATCTGCGGGAAATAGAGCCGACATTTTTTACCGCAGTTCCCAGAATCTGGGGCGTGTTTCAGCAGAAAATAGAACAGAAGCTTCCACCGAAGAAAATGAATATCCTGCTTAAAATCCCGGGGTTATCGTTACTGATTAAAAATAAAATACGCCGGCAATTGGGTTTGGCACGCTGTAAAAACTGTTTTTCAGGCGCTTCCCATTTACCCATTAGCATCATTGAGTTTTTTAATAAATTGGGAATAAAAATTCAGGAAGGATATGGTCAGAGTGAAAACCTTGCCTATGCGACCTTTTCAATGCTTGAGGAGCGTAAACCGGGTTATGTCGGAACCGCCAGGCTGCAAGTGGATTTGAAATTAAGTCCAGAAGAAAATGAATTGCTAATCAAATCGCCTTGTCTAATGAAAAGATATTATAAAGAACCGGAATTAACCGCTGCAACCATTACTGAAGATGGCTGGTTAAAAACAGGCGATATTGCTGAAATTGATGGATTTGACCGAGTCAAAATTCTGGGGCGGCTATCAGAAAACTTTAAAAATCAAAAAGGTGAATTTGTCGCCCCTGGACCGATTGAAAAACTGTTTACGGTGGATGGTTCAATTGAGCAATTATGTCTGATTGGTCAGGGATTACCAAGCAATGTTCTGTTAGTAACCTTAAGCGAGACTGGCCGAGAGAAAGACAGGGACGTTCTGCAGCAAATGCTGGTTGATAGCCTGCATCAGATTAACGGTAAATTAGCCAGTTATGAAAAAATCAGCCATATTATTATCGTTGCTGAGCCATGGGCGCCTGATAACGGTTTACTAACCCCCACCTTAAAGGTCAAGCGCCGGGCAGTGGAAGCTCATTACCGTGAATTGATTGATGCTGTTATTGAAAAGCCAAAAGCTGTAGTGTGGGATGGATTTGTTGAATAAGAGAGTAGCCTTGATGCAGCGAAGCGTAATCAAGGTTTGCAAAGAACATTTAAAATATAATTGTTTTATTTCATTGATTCGAAAGGGTCGTTCATGGTAACACCAGAACTCGAGGACGCGTTGTTAGAAGAAGAGCAAACGTTAACAAATCTAAACCAGGAAGCTGATTTAAGTGAAACCGATGAGGATAAAGGGCATGTGTTAAGTGAGAATAAGTTAAGCACTTGCACATCAACAACGTCTACAGCTGTCAGCGCTTCTGCGTCTTTAGTTGCTCCTGACATAAGTGGACTTGAATTATTTAGTTCATTGCCTGTTGAACTCTTACAGCGCATCGTCAAACAACTTGATCCTCTGTCGGTTGCTAACCTTCGATCCAGTTGTCGTTTTTTTTATGATAATAGCAGGAATCTGGCCGCTCTTCATACATTTCAACGATTTAAAGTTAAAGCGATATCGGGCGGTAATAGGCACACTTGCCTTTTGACAAAAAACAATGAGTTATATGTTTGCGGTGACAATAACACCGGCCAATTAGGTTTAGGCGATACGAAAGAAAAACCTCATTTTACCCGGGTCAATTTAGAGGTGTTGCTTACAACAGGAGAGGTGATTACTCAGATTAGTTCTGGTAATTGGTATACTGTATTTTTAACTAACAAGAGTAGGGTGTTTAGCAGCGGTTACAATACAAATGGCAAGACAATGGGTTTGCCTGGTGATGAATGCAATTTATTTAAAGAAGTCACAACAATAAGTATTGATAAAAATCAAACCATTGATTTTCTTTTTTGCATAACCAAAGTCACCATTCTTATCACCAGCAACAAAAAATTATGGATATATGGTGAGATTAAGCAGAACAACTTATCCAACCCGATTGATTTATCCTCAACATTAAACGCCTGCGAGAATATTGTATCGGCGACAATAGAATACGAGACGGATGACAGTTGTATTGTGCTATTGACCAATAACCAACGCATTATTAGTGTTGTGATAGGTCAAGAGCAGTGGGAAGTGCGCACAAATGACCTAAGTAATGGCCTAAGTGCTTGCCAGTCTGGTAAATTATTCTTTGCTCCTGTTGAGTGTGATAATCGTTACTGGGTGAAAAATACAGCCTTTTGGACCGCAAAAGATTGGTGCCAGTTTGATTTTCGAATGGGGGAATTAAAAATTAGCAAAGAGCTTTTGCCATTTACCGAGTCTGATGAAACCATAGTGGCTGCCACCGCAGGTGATTGTCACACCTTATGCTTAAGTAGTAAAGGGCGCGTTTATGGTAAAGGCTTAAACACCAGTGGCCAGCTTGGTGCCGACGAAGACATTAAAGATTACAAATCCTGGCGATTATTAACTCTTGAGCTTGATAAGGGTGAAAAAATTACCCATATTGAATCGTCTTGCAACACATCCTTTTTAACTACGAACAAAAACCGTTTGTTTGTGGCTGGGGATAATGAAGCAGGCCAGCTTGGGTTAGGGCATAAAAAACCTGTTTATCATTTCCAGGAGGTTATCCCACGCTACCTTCAGCAAAAGGACGTTATCGAACCATCTTCATTCCCCTCATTGTCATGACATAATAATGTATCCAATCTGGGATTTCCCTTCCTTGACAAAATATTATCAGGATTTTTTAATGATTCAATCACTTGATCATGATGCAGGCCTTGAACCCATTTCCTCAATTTTTCATAATGTTGATGCAGCACGTCGAAATCTAGCCTGGAATATAAATAACTTTCGCAGCCATGATCATGGCATCAATAGTAATGAGCTGTTAGCAATTTTAAAGAAGCGAACAAATTTGCTCGGCTAGAGAATTAATCACAACCTTTCACACCACCTATAATAATCCCTTAATCTTCCTCTGATATAATAAATCCCATTCTTCGTCAAATAAGATTCTCATGTCACTGTATATTCATGGTACTAATTCTCTCATTTTACCTTTATTAAAAGCGACAAACTTCAACATAATTTCTCCGCCTCACAGTTTAGAACAATATACACTTGCACCATTCGGCGGTGAAATTTCAAAAGGAGGATATCAGCGGCTTGATAATGACGGGATTGCCTTTGGCACTTTGGAAACAACACAGAGCCCTGTTGGTGGGACAGAACGATATACCCTGCGTAAAATTCTTGATAAATATGCTAACCAACTTGAGCCTTACTCAATTGAAAATAACAAGCAACACCTGAATGATTGTGTGAGTAATCTGATGAGTAGAGCTTGTAGCGAGTTTAATACTTTGTTGATTTATCTCGCCCGTGCTAAACAAACAGGGCTTACAACTGATGAAGTGCTTGATCAAGGCAAAATTGCTGCTATCAAAGAAAATCTTGAGTTAACACGACAGTTTTTGCATTTGTTTTTATTACTTGGTTCAAAAATTAATATCAAAAATCTAAATGATATTAATCCATACAGTGAGCAAGCGCGCCGATTATTTTTTCCCTTGACCAGTTCTGATGAAGCCTGGTTTTCATTTGTCAGTGTATGTGCGCGTATCAAAAAAAGCCAGCTGGATATTGCAGCAATTATCAGAAATGGCGATTTTTCAGAGAAAGCACTACAACCGGTTATCAACGTGCTGAATGGGAGTGAGGATGATTTTTTCATTACCGGCAGCGAAGTGAAGTTTGATCCGGATTATCAGAACGTGTCTTATGCCAGGAAAGCTTGCAATGATGGCCATTTTTTTTCGTTTTCAACAAACAGAGGTACAACGATAATCGAGCATTTTCAGGACATGCTAAGAGGCAGTATTATGCCCTCATATTTCAGTAAATTACATGCCCAGATAAAAAAATATCTTGCAATTATTGATAAAAAACAGGTGTTATTTGAGCGTCTGCTAGCCAAAGAGCCTGAAAATCTTTTGACCGAAGACATTGCTTGTTTTACTAACAAACCTTTTCCACTTGTTTTAGTCGTAGAAGAGACTGATAAAATAACCCTATTTGATGAGCATACCAAAGAATACCGTTCGTTTTCACCGTTAATAATTGGAGAAGACATAAAGACCATTGCTACCACTGCTGAACATCAACTGCTGTTGGCTAATTATTTCTATACGCAGGAAAAAAAAGTTAAAGTAATTACAATTCAAGAGTTAAATAACCTTCGTCTGGAACAGACAATTGCACCATTACTGAGTTTTTTCAGGGATAATTATGACAAAAAATTCAAAAATACTAATAGCGCAGGGTTGGTAAAAATTAAGCAGTTGCTGCATTCTAATCGGGATCATCAGGAAAAATTGCAGGAAATTATTAAAATAGCAAAAGAAAAAACAGCGCCGGGATGGAGGTTATGGTATAGCCAAAGCCACTTTTTTGGTCGGGGCCGCCATGAATCTGTGCATCAGTTGTATAAAAAAATCGCAAATATTATTCCGCAACAATTTCATTTGTCTGACAATGGTGAAAAAGCCCTGAGAGATCAGCTTACCGAGATCGGCGCCTTGTTAAAACAGGAAACCTTTGTGCATGGTTCTACATCGAAGATAAATCTATAAGGGTATTTTGTGCGCTTTACCTCGTCTCTGTAATTAAATCCTGGCACTCCGCTTGACTTTGTATGGCGGAATAGTCATAAATGCCGTATTCCACCAATTTAATTTTGGAAATACTAATGAAACGATTCGCTATCGTATTTCTAGCGCTATTTGAAATCTGTGCGAACCTTTGATTTAAAGGAGTACTGTTTTTGAGATATAAAAAGACGGCTTGGAGTAAAGTCGTCCTCTTTTGCTTAGCTTGACGGCTATGGGCTTTACAGCCCAGCCTATACTTCTATAAACCTTTGCCCTGTCAACTCTGGACAAACGCTTGCGGGTGTTATACATTGCCTGTTTTAGCCGGAAAAATGTATGCGTATTGCCTTAGGGGTTGAATACGATGGAAGCCAATACCATGGCTGGCAGGCGCAGGCTGGTTTACATACCATACAACAAGTCATAGAAACAGCGCTTGGCCGCATTGCCGACAGTGAAATCAGTGTTGTATGCGCTGGCCGAACTGATACTGGCGTACACGCAACCAATCAAATTATTCATTTTGACTCTGATAAAGAACGGACTATCCGTTCCTGGATTCATGGCGCCAATTCTTATTTACCTAAGGATGTTTGCGTCCGTTGGGGACGTGAAATGCCGGATGATTTTCATGCCCGATATTCGGCGACAGCCAGACGTTACCGTTATATTATCTATAATGCGCCGATAAGGCCGGCTTTATTGCGCAGCAGTGTAACCTGGCAGTATCGTCAGCTTGATCATCGGGCAATGGATTCTGCTGGCAAGTATCTGTTGGGGGAGCATGACTTTACATCTTTTCGTTCGATAGAATGTCAATCTAATACACCTATGCGTAATATCCATAATCTGCAAGTAAGCCGCTGCGGGGATTTGGTTATGCTGGATATCACTGCCAATGCTTTCCTTCATCACATGGTGAGAAATATTGCTGGCGTATTAATTGCTGTTGGTTCAGGTAAAAGAAGCATTGAATGGGTAAAAGAAGTACTTGATGCCAAAGATCGCCGTTTAGGGGCAGAAACGGCTCCGCCCTACGGTTTGTATCTGGTTGGTGTAACTTATCCCAAGCATTTTGCGATTTCCCAGGCGCCGTTAGGGCCGTTGTTTTTATGGGAGCGTTAGGTTGGAGGCGCAGCGGGTAAGAATCAAAATGTGTGGCATGACGCGCAGGCAGGATATCGATTATGCCATTGCGCTGGGCGCTGATGCCATTGGTTTGATTTTTTATCCGAAAAGCAGGCGCTATGTGACGGTTGAGCAGGCAAAAATTTTGCTGCGGGAAATACCGCCATTGGTGAATATCGTTGCTGTTGCCGTAGATCCTGAGCCTGATGACCTGAAGCGATTAATTAATGAATTACCCATTGACACCATTCAATTTCATGGTAATGAAAAAGTGGAGTTCTGCCAACGATTCGGCAGGCCATATATCAAAGCGGTGTCAGCCAGAAATTCGCAACTGATAACTGCTGCTATGGATAAGTTTCAAACTGCCTCTGCCATACTGGTTGATACACCTTCAGCAGAATATGGCGGCAGCGGGCAGGCTTTTGACTGGCAAATCATTCCTGAACGCCGGACCCGGCCGCTAATCATTGCCGGCGGATTAAACCCGCAGAATTGCATTGCGGCGGTCAAACTTAATCCTTATGCGCTAGATGTATGCAGTGGTATTGAACAATCGCCAGGTATCAAGGATCATCATAAGATGAAACAGTTTGTTGACGTTTTAAGGGGGAAGCATGACTAAGCAAGAATTACCTGATAACCAGGGGCATTTTGGGCCTTATGGCGGAATGTTTGTCGCAGATACCTTGATTCATGCCCTGCAGGAACTGCAGCAGGCTTACAATAAATATAAAAATGATCCTGAGTTTCTTGCTGAACTTAACGATGAGCTCACGCATTATGTCGGCAGGGAAACACCTCTTTATCATGCCCGCCGGCTAAGCGAAGAAACAGGCGGGGCGCAAATTTATTTAAAACGGGAAGATTTGAATCATACCGGCGCTCACAAAATCAATAACACGGTTGGCCAGGCATTACTGGCAAAGCGGATGGGCAAAACCCGGATTATAGCTGAAACCGGAGCGGGTCAGCATGGCGTTGCCTCGGCGACAGTCGCCGCCAAGCTTGGCCTGGAGTGCGTAGTCTATATGGGCTCCGAAGATATCAAGCGCCAGTCAAGCAATGTTTATCGTATGAAACTTCTGGGTGCGACAGTCGTGCCGGTTACTGCCGGTTCAAAAACTTTGAAAGATGCCCTGAATGAAGCCATGCGCGACTGGGTAAGCAATATTGACAATACTTTTTATATTATTGGCACCGTTGCAGGCCCGCATCCTTATCCGCAATTGGTAAGAGATTTTCAGGCGGTGATTGGCCGTGAAGCACGGGCGCAAATGCTTGAAAGAACAGGCTGTCTGCCTGATGCGCTCGTTGCT
The DNA here is from genome assembly GCF_042649825.1 of Legionella dresdenensis. Taxonomy (NCBI): domain Bacteria; kingdom Pseudomonadati; phylum Pseudomonadota; class Gammaproteobacteria; order Legionellales; family Legionellaceae; genus Legionella; species Legionella dresdenensis. Next base: position 56,595 of record NZ_JBHSAB010000005.1, read on the forward strand.
TGTGTTGGCGGCGGCTCAAATGCCATGGGGTTATTTTATCCTTTTTTAAACGATGAATCGGTCGCTATTTACGGCGTTGAAGCCGCTGGAAAGGGATTGGAAACAGGCATGCACGCGGCATCTCTGATCGCCGGCAAGCCCGGGGTACTGCATGGCAACCGAACTTATTTACTCTGTGATGAATATGGCCAGGTAAAAGATACTCACTCTGTTTCGGCCGGACTTGATTATCCGGGCGTTGGACCTGAGCATGCCTGGCTTAAAGACAGCGGCCGGGTCAGGTATGTGCCGATTGATGATGAAGAGGCGTTGCATGCTTTTCGGACATTAACCCGTACCGAAGGCATTATCCCGGCGTTAGAATCAAGCCATGCCGTGGCTTATACGCTGAAACTTGCGAAAACAATGAAACCGGCACAGCGGATTATTGTCAATTTATCCGGCAGGGGAGATAAAGACATGCACACTGTGGCGGCAATTGATGGCTTGACTGTTTAAACCGGATACTGACATGAAAAATCGAATCGACACGAAACTGCTGCAGCTGCAAACCGCAGGCAAAAAAATGTTAAGCCCTTATATTACTGCCGGCGATCCTGAGCCAGGACTGACAGTACAGCTGATGCATACACTGGTGAAAGCAGGGGCTGATTTGCTTGAAATCGGTATTCCATTTTCTGATCCCATGGCAGAAGGGCCGGTGATTCAGGCAGCAATGGAAAGGGCCCTGAAGCATGGTGTACATTGTGATTACGTGCTGGATATGGTAAAAACCTTTCGCCAAAATGACCAGCAGACGCCGATAGTATTAATGGGTTATGTTAATTCAGTCGAATTTTATGGCTATGAGCGTTTCGCTCAAAATGCAAGCGCTGCGGGAGTCGATGGTACGATTCTGGTTGATTTGCCGCCTGAAGAGAGCGGGCAAGTTGCTGATATTTGGCAGAAACATAATCTGCGCAGCATTTACCTGTGTTCGCCAACAACGTCTGATGAGCGGATGGCGCTAATAAATCATTATGGTAATGGTTACCTGTACTATGTTTCGCTGAAAGGGGTGACTGGTTCCAGTGATTTTGACCTTGAGAATGTCAAACAGCAGTATAGCTACCGCAAATCGCAGACCAGACTGCCGCTTATGGTTGGGTTTGGTATCAAGACTGCCGAGACGGCGGCTGCCGTAGCAGATTTTGCGGATGGGGTGATTGTAGGGGCTGGCGTAATCAACGCCATCTATGACGCCTGGCAGGCTGGCAGTGATTGCACTGAAGCCGCTTTTTCTTTAATTAACTCAATGCGACAAGCAATAGATAACAATGGATAACAGAATGACAGAAAGCAGTGAAAAAAGAGCGCATTTTATTCGTCAATTGATAACCGATGAATTGGCATCAGGCAAACATAGCAGGGTGATTACCCGTTTTCCGCCTGAACCTAATGGCTATCTGCATGTAGGGCATGCGAAATCAATTTGCCTGAACTTTGGTCTGGCAGAGGAATTTCAGGGAAAATGCTTTTTACGTTTTGACGACACCAATCCGACCAAAGAAGAGCAGGAATATGTCGATGCCATTATTGAAGATGTGCGCTGGCTGGGTTTTCAATGGTGCGATATTACTCACTCGTCTGATTATTATCAGAATCTTTATGATTTTGCCATTCTGTTAATTGAGCAGGGAAAAGCATATGTAGACAGTTTGTCTATGGAAGAAATTCGCGCTTATCGTGGCACTTTGCAAGAGCCTGGCCGTGAAAGCCCTTATCGTAATCGTCCAGTTGCGGAAAGCCTTGATTTATTTAAACGAATGAAAGCCGGCGAGTTTGCTGACGGCACCCATGTTTTACGGGCAAAAATCGACATGTCTTCCGGCAATATCAATATGCGGGACCCGGTTTTATATCGTATTCGTCATGCGAGCCATCAGAGAACGGGCGATGAGTGGTGTATCTATCCGATGTATGATTATGCGCACCCTGTTTCTGACGCGATGGAATATATTACTCACTCATTATGCACTCTTGAGTTTCAGGATCATCGTCCTTTATATGACTGGTTTATTGAAAATCTGCCGGTACCAGCCCGCCCTGTACAGACCGAGTTTGCCCGGTTGAACCTGTCTCATACCGTAACCAGCAAACGTAAGCTAAGACAGCTGGTTGAGGAAAATGTGGTTAATGGCTGGGACGATCCGCGTCTGCCGACTTTAAAAGGCATGCGAAAACGCGGTTATCCGGCGGCGGCCATCCGTGAGTTCTGTGAGCAGATTGGTATTTCACGCAGTGATTCGGTTATTGATATGTCGATTCTGGAGGCCTGTGTGCGTGATGAGCTTAACCGTACTGCCAAGAGGGCATTATGTGTGCTTGAACCATTAAAGATAGTGATAGAAAACTATCCGGAAAACCAGACTGAAGAGCTGAGCGCGTCATTCAACCAGCAAGATCCGGATGCGCCGCGCCGGGTGTTGCCATTCAGCCGCGAAATTTACATTGAGCGCAGCGATTTTATGGAGCAACCGCCAAAGGACTACTTCCGCCTTACACCTGGTACCGAAGTGCGTTTGCGCAATGCCTATGTGATCCGCTGTGAGCAGGCGATTAAAAATGAACAAGGCGAAGTGGTTGAATTACGTTGCACTTACGATCCTGAAACATTAGGTAAAAATCCTGTCGGCCGTAAAGTCAAAGGTGTAATCCATTGGGTTTCTGCGCCGCATGCTTTTCCAGTCACTATTTACCAATATGACCGCCTGTTTAACGATGCCAATCCGGCTCGTGAAGAGGATTTCCTGCAATTTCTCAATCATGATTCACTGAATGTGCAACAGGCTTACTGTGAGCCTGCATTGGCCAATCAGCCTTTAAATGAAGTATTTCAGTTTGAGCGGTTAGGTTATTATCAGGTTAATCAGGTAAATGACGGAAAGGTTACGGCATTTAACCGGGTTGTCGGCTTAAAGGATACTTGGGCTAAAATAGGCTAAGGAACAGGCATGCTTCATATATACAATTCATTAACCCGAAAGAAAGAAGTTTTTATTCCTCTGGTACCCGGTAAAATTGGGCTTTATGCCTGCGGCATAACAGTCTATGACCGTTGCCACCTGGGCCATGCCCGTTCAATGGTGTGTTTTGATGTCATAGTCCGGTTCCTGAGAGAGCAGGGCTATGAGGTAACTTTTGTACGTAATATCACTGATATTGATGACAAAATAATAGCTCGTGCCAATGAGCGGGGCATGTCAATCAATGAACTGACCAGCTTCTATATTCAGGCTATGCATGATGATGCCAGTGCATTAAATATTTTACCGCCGGATATTGAGCCGCGGGCAACAGGGCACATTGATTCGATTATTGGTCTTATCCAACGGTTGATAGATAGCGGTTATGCTTACGTGAGCGATAATGGCGATGTCTGTTTTGAAGTTGCGCGTTTTAAGGACTACGGTAAATTATCCAATAAGGATATCGAAGCGTTGGTTGTCGGGGCGCGTATTGATGTTGTAAAAGAGAAACGCTCGCCGCTAGATTTCGTGTTATGGAAAAAGGCAAAAACAGACGAACCAAGCTGGCAGTCGCCTTGGGGCGAAGGCAGGCCTGGCTGGCATATTGAGTGTTCAGCGATGGCCATGCATGAGCTGGGTGAGCATTTTGATATCCATGGCGGCGGTCTGGATCTCCAGTTTCCTCATCATGAAAACGAAATTGCCCAGAGTGAAGCAGCGAGCGGGAAACAGTTTGCCAATTATTGGCTGCATGTTGGAATGCTGCAGGTTAACAATGAAAAAATGGCTAAATCGGTCGGCAATTTCTTTACCATTGAAGAGATATTAAAGAAATATCATCCGGAAGTGGTGCGTTATTTCCTGCTGAGCAGTCATTACCGTAGTCCGTTGAATTATTCGGAAGAAAATCTGACCAATGCCGGCAAGGCGCTTACTCGACTTTATCAGGCTTTGAAAGATACGCCTTGTACCAATGAGTCAATCGATGACGAATGGGAGAAGCAATTTAACGATGCAATGAATGACGATTTTAATACGCCTGTCGCTTTGTCGGTATTATTCCAGTTAAGTCATGAACTAAATAAAACCCGTCAGCCTCATTTGGCGGCTACGCTGAGAAAACTGGCTTCTACTTTAGGCTTGTTACAAATTCTGCCCGAGCAGTTTTTACAAGCTGGCCTGGAAAGTATTGACCGGCAAAGTATAGAGAAGTTAATTAAAGAGCGACTGGAGGCGCGAGCGCGGAAAGACTGGGCAAGGGCTGATGAAATCCGTGATACTCTGGCGGGGCATGGCATAGAGCTGGAGGATGGCGCTCAGGGTACGAGCTGGAGAAAGCGGGCGGAGTAAAGAGCCGCAATTCCCTCTCCCCAACCCTCTCCCGATACGGGAGAGGGGGCTTCAGTAGGAAGATAGAATTGCAGCCATGTTAAAAAGCTCCCTCTCCCGTATCGGGAGAGGGTTGGGGAGAGGGAAAAAATTAGCGCAGTAAGGCACAAACATCCTTGTTAATATTCCCCTAATAATTAAAGTATAAAATAAGTTAATATTCTACGTGACAAAATTAGCATTATGCGTACTTATAACTTGCTATACCCGCACCACAGTCAAGAGCTGGCAATCTATTTAGAAATAATCAGTAATCTAACCCCGGAAAAATTAAAGTATATATCTGATAAAGCGCGTAACTTACTGGAAGAATTAACTATTGCATCAAACCCCTATACTGTATTATTTACCATGGTTAATTTGTATATTGCTCAAAAAGGGTCAGATGGCGTTATTATGTTTTATCAATCTGTCAATCAAGCAAAATGGCTGATTCATGTTTCCAAAGATATAAAGCACGACCTGAATCTGAATATAAAAAAAGGAGAAATTGAAAAACAAAAGCGCAAATTCTGTGTCGCCGAAGTAATATTCGCAGCAATAAAAAATAATCCATCCTTAAAGCAGGTTTGTAATGATTTTTCTGAGCAGCAGTTACGTAAATATGCAGTTTATACGGGAAGCATAAACTGGAATGCAATTTCTTCAGCAATTGAAAAAAGCGTTCGGGATCAAAATTGCATGCCTGAAGAAATAATAGACCCTATACCCGAAAACCAGTTAGAAAACGGTTCAGTAATAGAGCGTGATAATATGGATTATAAATCACCAGACTGGTAATTTATCAATGTTGGCTGGTTACCCGTAAGATTTCAGACAATGAGGTATCGCCAGCCAGCACTCGCTTAAAACCATCCTGCCGAATACTTGGCGTTTTGGGGCGGATGTAATTTTCAATCGCCTGCAGGCTCTCATTGCGGTGAATAAAACCACGTAAATTCTCATCAATTGTAATTAACTCATAAATTCCGGTCCGGCCACGAAATCCTAAATTATTACATTGATCACAACCTTTGGGTTCATACACCTGAGAAATATCAATGTCTTCGCCAATCTCCATTAATTCCTTTTCATCTGCGCGCAGGATATGAGGAGTTTTACAATGCGGACAAAGCTTTCTGACCAGACGCTGTGCAATAAGGCCAATAATACTTGAAGACAATAAGAATGATTCAACACCCATATCATGCAAACGGGTCAAGGCACCGAGGGCGCTATTCGTATGCAGGGTAGATAATACCAGGTGACCGGTTAAACTCGCCTGAATCGCAATTTCAGCCGTTTCCAAATCACGGATCTCACCGATCATCACCACATCAGGGTCCTGGCGCAAAATCGCTCTGAGCCCTTTGGCAAAGGTCATTTGCACGCGGGTATTGACCTGAGTCTGGCCGACACCGGGCAAATCATACTCAATTGGATCCTCAATGGTGAGAATATTGCGGGTTACCTGATTAAGTTCCGTCAGCATGGCATACAGCGAGGTGGTTTTACCAGACCCGGTTGGGCCGGTTACCAGAATAATGCCGTGGGGCTGTGCGATCATAGAGCGCATCGTAGTTAACGTTTCAATCGGCATGCCAAGCAGGTTTAAATCAAGCTGGGCTGCCTGTTTGTCCAGAATTCTCAGTACAATCCGCTCGCCGTGGTTGGAAGGCAGAGTAGAAACCCGAACATCAATATTATGCCCGCCGATGCGCAAGGCTATGCGCCCATCCTGGGGAATACGCTTCTCCGCGATATCCAGCTTTGCCATCACCTTGACCCGGGAAATGACCAGCGGTGCAATTGCGCGCTGGATTTCCAACACTTCATGCAGGACACCATCAATCCGGTTACGAACCATAACCCGATTCTCATAGGTTTCAATATGAATATCCGATGCTTTTTGCTTGATAGCCTGCGTAAATAAGGCATTAATTAATCGGATAACCGGCGCATCATCCTGGGTATCCAGTAAGTCTTCGCTGCTGGGCAGCTGGCCTGCCAGTAACGATAAATCGATATCTTCTTCCATACCAACGGCAGCATCCAGCACAGATGATTGCGATTGATAGCACTGCGCCAGATGCTGTTGAAATTCAGTTTCATCGACTTGTTTTAAATTGAAAGAGGATTGCAGAAAACGGCTTACTTCAGCCAGCACCGGCAAAGAGGGTTCAGATAAATGGTACAAAGTAATGGCGCTTTGCTCATCCCACATAGCAACCACGCCATGTTTTTTAGCAAAGCTATAGGGTAAGCGCCGGTTTTTTTCCTGATTACTTTGCACTGTCATTTAGTCATTATAACCTGTTTCGGATGGCGGCTGAAAGGCCTTGGCAAATCAGCTGTTTCCAGAGCCGGCAGCACCATGTCGTCATTTCTCGGGTTATAATCCAGATCTCTGATCCAATCCAGTTCGTAATGGCGCAAGCCATTGTATTTACCGCCGCTCACTTGCAGCGCTTCGCGCTCATTGTGCAGAATGATTGGCTTGATAAATACCATTAAAACCCTTTTTTCACGGTTATTGATATTGCGTTGAAACAGGCGGCCAACACCAGGTATATCACCAAGAATTGGCAAGCGATTGTTATCATTTGCCAGATTATCTTGCGTAAGCCCGCCAAGCACGACGATATCGCCGCTTTCTACCTGAACGGAGGTGACAATACTGCTGATTTTAAAGACTGGATTATTGGTATTGACTTCGTTGGCCTGATCAAGCGTGTCATTGCCCTGGTCAATCTGCATCTGGATGCCCTGACCGCGGGTAATCTGTGGTCGAACATATAAGTGCAGGGCGACATTGACGCGATCAAAGGTGGTATATGGGCTGCCGCCGGGAGCTGTTCCATTAGCATTGTTAGGATAAGAAGTCGAAGCAACGGATACCTGCTTTCCAACCAGGATTTTAGCCTGACGATTATCCAGTACCACTACGGATGGCGTCGATAAAATATTCGCCTTATGTTGACGTGCCAGCGCATAAATCTGAGCCTGAAAATCCGAGGTCCTGGTTTTGGAATTAATAATGGCAAAGCCGGGGCGGAAACTGGTTGCTTTACCTGTCTGCTGATTACTTCCCCACTCAATGCCAAGATCAGTAATATCTGCTTCGTTTACTTCCGCAACCAGCGCTTCAATCAGGAGCTGGGCTGGTCGTATATCAAGCTGACTGATAACTGATTTCAAGATACGGATTAGACTTGCCGGTGCATTAATAATAATCGAATTGGTATTAGGTTCGGCTATAAGCTGCACGCTTGGTTTTGTTGAGCCTTCATTCTGGGTAGACGCACTGGACGTGTTTGGAGTGGCGGCAGGATTAACAGACGATGCGTTACCGGTTGTATTGCTGTTGTTGGTATTGCTATCAAAAGTGCTATTGCTATTATTTGCCAGGCTGGAGGCAGGGTTTGTGCTGTCAAGCGCCGGGCGGGTAATTGTGCCTATTGTGGTGCCGACATTGCCGCTGAAATTGGCTTGGGCAACCCCAGCCAGAATGGGAACCAGATCTTCTGCCCGCATGTAATTTAAATAAATGACTTGTGTATTACTGTTTGAACTGCGTGACCCTTCGCGATCGAGGCGGGAGATTAATAAGCGCATTCTGATTCGTTCAGTCCGGTTGCCGCTGAGCAAAATTGAATTACTGCGATCATCAACAGCCAACGCTGCCTGACTATGGGTAGCGCTGCCTTGCGGGACTTTAACCAGATCTTTCAGGGTATTGGCAACATCCATTGCCAGAGCAGATTTTAAGTGAACGACATCAATCCCATTGGAGGTTGAACTATCAACCTGCTTGATAATTTTGGCCATTTGCCTGATGTTATTGGCCCGTCCTGATAAAATCAGCATATTTGATGGGCCATAAGCAGCGATATTGCTCCATTGAGGCATTAATGGTCTGAGTACCGGTACCAGTTGTTCGGCGGGAACATAATTAACCGGAATCACTTCTACCATCATTTCATCGCCTCTCGGCGGTGTGCGTAACAGGCTGAGTGAATCTGCCGACATGGTTTTGGCATCAATATTGGGTACAATTTTAATCACATCACCGCTCGGTATCGCGGCATAGCCAGATACTTGCATCATCGATAAAAAGACTTGATAAAGTTCTTTATCAGACATTGGGGTTCCAGAAACAATCGAAATTTTGCCCTGAACGCGGGGGTCGATGATAAAATTTTTACCCGTTACCCGCGAAACCTCGGCAATAACAGCCCGGATATCGGCATTACGCAGATTCCACAGTTTTTTCCGTACATCAGGGATGGTCTGGGTTTCTGGTTTGTCCTCAGATTGTGCAACTGGAGGCCGGACGGGCAGAGTGTCTGTGCTAGGCATATCACGTAATTGCTGCTGGATTGCTTCAGCCTGAGCCCGATCGATAATCGGACCGATTTTGACAATGTAAAGATTACGGTCTGCGGCATGCTCAATTGTTACCGGTTGTTTTAACAGCGAGGATAAGCGGAATTTTAATTGCAGCGCGTTATTTTCATGCGGAAAGGCACCCGCATCAAGCATATATGCAGCCTGTCCATCGATGGTTACAGTCTTAATGTCTATATCTGTGGCATAAGCCAGAATAAAGCACGCTGTTAATAGTAAAAAAGCAATCTTTCGCATTCAACAACCATTAAATCCCTGATTTCTACATCATATCTAAATTTATCAGGATTCCATAGTGCTTTTGCAGGAATTTGGATTTTTAATTCGGGTGAGACTGTTCGATGTCATTGAGTCTTATTTAATTGTTTGATGCGTTGATTTTGTTAATCGGGAGAAACATGCAGGATATCTAAATGGTGGCTATGGGTGGACTCGAACCACCGACCTCAGCATTATGAGTGCCGCGCTCTAACCGGCTGAGCTACATAGCCACAAGACGGCGTGATTGTGTCGTTTAATGAGGCTGATGTCAATATAAAAATAAATATTTTAAATAAAATACTATTTGAACACGCTATAAATTGATAAAATAATGATCTGTTTGGGCGGATTTGGTGATTTCATGGCTTCTCGTTTGCTGCAACTATTTTTTATATTTTATCAATTTATCCACAATATATTTAATTATATCTCGTCAAAGGAGCCATATCCTGAATTAAGAAAAATTCCAGATGTACTTAGGAATATCAATCACTTTGAGCATTATATGTCGCTTTACGAGCAATTAATCAAAATAAACCCTGATGACTATAATCAAAGCTCAAAGACAGAAGGGCCTTTAGTGCATTACCGTCTTCGACTGGACGGTGATGGCTTAATAAGATTAAGTGATATACGAGAGCAAAATATTTCATATTCACCTCATGAAGCAAAGCAAATCGCCATTGCTATTTACCAGTTTGCATATAGTTATACGTTAATGAATGACAAAAAAGATTATCGCTTCCTCGATGCAGCGATTGGCTCATTTTTAATGCGGCCTTTCACTACAATTCATGGTACCGATGATGTACGTGCAGTGAATAATCTGTTTCGGCAAATGGTTTTTTCATACAAGCAGAAAATTGAAAAAAACCGTCAGAATTTACCGAATGAAGAACACGCTAACAGTGCGCGATTGATTCAGCGGGCTTTTAGAAAGCATAGGTTTCAGCAGAATAATAAACCGATTGAACCGCTATCTGAAGATTTAAAACAATCTATGCATGTTCATTTGATCTTGGAAAATCCAAGAAAACCAGAACCAAGGGCTGTATTAACAGTTAAGCAAAAAATGCAATGGTCTCAGTTGGCAATCCCTGGTATGGAAGAATTGGCGCAAAAAGTTGCCACTCACCTTGTATTTCAACGTAATCATAATAAATTTATCAGTCGCTTGCGGGAAGTTGTCAAGGATTTTAACCAGTTTCTGCATAGCCTTCCCTCTGATCAGCAAGAATATGTGATTGTTGTACCGAGAGAATCAAGAGCAAAAAGCAACCATTGGGTTACTGGGCTTGCTTTACATTACCTGGTTAAAAAGCCTTTGGCCATACTGTTTGCGGATGAAACCAAAGAGTTTATTACCAAAAATCAGACGATCAGGCATATGGTTTTTCTGGATGACGCTTTATATTCGGGGCGACAGATGGAGCAATTGGTGTCGCGCGCTAATCAACCAGGCATCAATTCAATATTGATTTTGCCTTTTTATTCCAAACGTATCTTTTATCTGCAGCGTTCTAACGTTTGTTTTTTAGGTGAGCTCATGCTGACGCCACATGATATGATTTGTGATAAACGTATACAACCGCAAATGTGGACAACAGAAGATAATGAGAAACTTAACAAAAATCTGCCTAATAACTGGTCATGGGCCTCCAGTAAAATCGGGGTGTTTTTCGACCATAGAGTCGCAGATAATGCATCCACATTCTTAAATGATCTCCATGCCATTAATCAACATGGCGAGGAGCTGGTTCCACCCTCATATACTCAGCGACCATATAATTAAGTTCCGTGACGAAATTTTTTGCCGGATTCTTGCGGACTGTTGAAGACATTAAATGGAGAGATATATAAGTTTTGCGATTATCTGACATTTTTTTTAAACGGTATATAATTATAGTTAGTCATAAATTTTTCTTTGTTTAACAAGGAGAGCAATTATGTCAACTAACAAAAGCTTTCAATCGAATAAAACCTCTAAAAGTTCAAATCCTGTCCATAATGAAAAACGGGAAAGCCGGCGTTTAAAAAGAGATATTGCAGGCGAAGGTAGTTCGCTAAAACATCAGAAAGACAAAACAGTTAATCCTTCCGATAGCGATGTATAGTGGGTTTCGGCAGCTTTCTTAACAAGCCGCTCATGAACACTGGTTTGAAGTTATTTTGCAGCCACATACATTTTCCTTGTCATAAAACAGGCATAATTCAAAAAAACAGCACTATTGATTAATGTTGATCTGATTGATATAATAATGAACAAAAGGCATTCAGAGGATTTTACAGTGCTGTCCACTGCGGAATTGATAAAATATTTTATTATGACGGCATCAATGCAGTTTGAGCCGATTTCGGATATTCTGAATAATTACGCTCGGGCTATTGTCGAGCTTTCAAAAGATCGGAAAAACTGGGCAGAGATGGTCGGGAATCAACGCCTTTTATTGGCGTTGATCCAATCAATGCAGAAGGGCGATGAACAGATTAAAGCGCATGTCATAGGAGCTCTTGCTAATCTGACGCAGATTGAACAGAATCAGGCTAAAATAGCTGCTGTCGAAGGTATGTTGCCTGCGTTGCTTGGGCTAACAAAAAATCTGAATACGGAAATTCAAGTATGTGCAATACTCGCCTTAAGCAATCTGGCATCTCATGAACAGAATCAGGTTAAAATAGCTGAGATCACAGACATGTTGCCTGTTTTGCTTGAATTGACAGAGCATCCGGTTAAGCAAATTAAAGTATATGCAACAGGTTGCCTGGCTAATCTGGCAATGCATAAGCAGAATCAGGTTCGAATTGCTGATGTCAACGACATGTTACTTGCTTTGCTTAGATTAACAAAACGTCCGCCTGCTCAGATTGAACTTCAGGCAGCGCAAGCCTTGGCTGATCTGGCATCTGATGAACAGAATCAAGTTCAGGAAGCTGCTATCGAGGGCATGTTACCCGCTTCGCCTGAGCCCGAAAAAAATTTAGATACGCAAGTTCGAATACAGGCACTAAGAGCCTTGAGCAATTTGGCATCACATCAACAAAATAAGGTTAGAATCGCTGCTGTAGAAGGTATGTTACCGGCCTTACTTGAGTTAACGAAGGATACGAACCTTCAATTGGAGGCAGTAAAAACTTTAGGCAGACTGGTATCTCATAAAGAGAATAAGGCTCGAATAGCAGCGGTCGAAGGCATGGTACCCGCTTTGCTTGAGCTAACACAGCATCCAGATACGGAAATTCAATTCCGAGTAATTAGCGACTTAGCCAATCTGGCGTCCGAGCAACAAAATCAGGTTCAAATGGCCGCTGTCGAAGGCATGTTACCCACTTCACTTAAGCTGGCAAAACACGCGGATCCGCAATTTAGGGTACGGGCAATAGCAACCTTGGTCGTGCTGGCATTGCATGAACAGAATTGGGTTCAAATGGCTGCTGCTATCGAAGGCATATTCCCCCTTTTGCTTGAGCTAACAAAACAGCCAGATGAGAACATTCAGTTATCGGCAATCATATGCTTGACCAATTTGTCATCTCAGCAACAAAGTATGGGTCAAATAGTTAAGGTAGATGGCTTGTTGACCGCAGTGCAGGGCCTAATGCAACATACTAATCTGCAAATTCAATATCAGGCAAAAAGATTTTTAACAAATCGGACAAGGTACCTGAACCAGCAGGCACTTACAGCGCCAGCCGCGAATGGGCAAAGTAATCAAAGTGCGGCGCCTGCAGAAAATAACATGCCCGGCACATCAGCCCTGAAACGTACACACCCGGAGAAATTTTTCTCAACAACTGATGACAATAACAAGAGAAGAAGGATTGGGGAATATTCTTCTACATCCCCCGCTTGTAATCAATAATTTCTCCTTGCAGCTCACTGCCATTCAGTTAAGAAAATGTAACATCCCCGCGAAGGCGGGGATCCATCCATCAAACAAGGTAAGGAGCTAACTTGAGACATGGATTCCCGCCTTCGCGGGAATGACAGTATCATTAGCTTAATGGCAGTGGGCGGGGATTTATCCCTCAAATAAGATAAAAAGTCAACTTGAGAAAAAGATTCCCGCAATTGAAGAATATTTGTCTAGTTGTTATAATAATTGCCAAATTAATTCAGGAGATTTTACAGTGCCTTTCAATGCGCAACTTATAGATGATTTTATTGATTTAGCATCAAATCAGACTATGCCAGGCCCGGATAATCTAAATAGTGCTGCACGCATTATTTTAGAGCTTTTAAAAGATAAGAGACACTGGGTACAGATGGTAACAAATCAACGTTTTTTACCGGCATTGCTCCCATTAATGAAAGAGGGTGATGAGTTTACTAAAAAATGTGCAATAGGAGCCTTGCTTCATCTGACAAGTTCAAAACAGAAGCAGGTTCAAATAGCTGCTGTCAATGATATGTTGCCTGCATTGCTTGGGCTAACAAAAAACCCGGATATGCCAATTCAATTTCTGGCAATATGGGCTCTAACCAATCTGTCATGGCCTGAACAGAATTGGGTTAAAATAGCTGATGTCGAAGGCATGTTGCCCACCTTGCTTGAACTGGCAAAGCATCCGACAAAGAACATTAAACTATTTGCATTAATTGGCTTGGCCAATCTGGCGTTGCATCCACAGAATCACGTTCGAATGGCTGATGTCAACGGCATGTTGCCTGTTTTGCATATTCTGGTAAAACGTTCGCCTATTCCAATAGAAATTCAGGCAGCGCAAGCTTTGACTTCTCTGACAGTTGATGAACAAAATCAGGATCAGGTTCAAGCGGCTGCTGCTTTCAAGGACGTATTATCCGGTTTGCCTGAGCCAGAAAATTGGGATGAAAAAATTCAATTATATGCATTAAGGACCTTGAGCAATCTGGCAGCGGATAAACAGAACCAGGTTAAAATAGCTGCTGTCGAAGGCATGATACCTACTATGATTGAGCTAGTAAAACATTCAAATATCCAAATTCAATCATGGGGAATAATTGGCTTGTCCAGGTTGTCATCTCAACCCTGCAGTATGGCTCAGATGGTGAGAGTTGTTGGCAAATTGCCCGAACACGTGCAGCACCTTTTACAACATACTGATCCGGACATTCAATTGCATGCAACAACGTTTTTAGCTAATTGGAAAAACTACTTGAGCCAGGCACCTACAGTACCAGCCGCGAATGCCCAAAGTAATCAAAGCGCGGCGCCTGCAGAAAATAACATGCCCGGCACATCAAGTCTGGAACGTACATACCCGGAGAAATTTTTCTCAACAGCTGATGACAATAACAAGAGTAGAAGGATTGGAGAATATTCTGAGGCGTCCCCCGCTTGTAAACAATAACTTCTCCTTTGCAAAGGAATTTCGCCCGTAAACCTATTATACTAAGTAAAATAGCCAGAGCGCGGAATAAGGCAATATAAGATGGATGCGCAGAAGGAGCAAACAGGGATGTTACGCCAATGGCAATTATTATTTGTTTATAATTGCTATCGGGTTTTTTGTATTGTAGCGTTTATTGCCTTATTCTTTTTTACCAGTCCGACATTTGATTTTTCTGATTTTATCTTTGGATTGATTCTGCTGACTTACATTTTCTGGGCGATTTTCTTTTTTTATCTTCAGCGAATAAAACTTCCCGGATTCAACGTCCAGGTATTATGGTCAGGAACGCTCGATATTATTTATCTGATAATCCTTATCAGCGGCGTCAATGATATTCGCTCCGGGTTGGTCATTTTACTCAATGTGACGGTCGCAGTCCTCAGTATTCTGGTGCCAGGCCGGCTTGCAATTTTTTTTGCCGCGGTAGCCAGTTCTATTTTGCTCGGAGTCGGGTTTGTACATTATTTGTATGACGACAGGCAGATGCTTGACTATTTTTATTCCAGCGGGATGCATGGCATAGGTATTTTTGCAACTGCATTGACTGCATGGTATCTGGCGAACAGAGTGCGCAGCAGTGAGTTAATTGCTGAGCACCGTGGTATTGAATTAGCCGATATGCAACGAATTAATGAATATATTATTGAACGTTTACATTCCGGGGTTATTTATCTGGGCGCAGATCAGCAGATACAATTAATTAATACTGCAACCCGGCATTTTTTTAACCTGCAACCTGATACTGAAATAAAATCCCTCGCTGAACTCTCAACTGCCTTGACTCAAAAATACAATCAGTTCCTCGACAAAATCAATTATGATTTAAGGCCGGCTCAGACGATTATTGACAGTCCTTATCTACGCGTCCATTTTTTTGCTGCCAGTGATTCGCCGCAAACAGCCGTTGTTATTTTTCTTGATGATATGTCAGCGATTGCGCAACAGGCACAGCAATTAAAACTTGCTTCTCTGGGGCGTTTTTCAGCCAGTATTGCTCATGAATTAAGGAATCCTCTTGGCGCTATTTCCCATGCAGTGCAGCTGTTTGGCGATAATCAGGCGTTGAATGAGGAAGATGCCCGCCTGAAGCAGCTCATAATTAATAATTGTAACCGAATGAATAATGTGATCAAGAATGTGCTCCAGCTGTCGCGTCGGGAAAAATCACAGCCCCAGATCATTGAGCTCATGCCTTTTTTTGAGCAGTTCAAGCATGAGTTCTGCAGTCATAATACCTGTAATATTATTATTGAAACGCCTGACGAGCCGATTTCAGTCCTTTTTGACAAGAGCCAGCTCGAACAGATTCTGGTAATTCTCTGCGATAATGCCATTCATCACGGCAAAAATGAACGGGGAGAGGCTATTATTATAATCAGGGCCAAACAAGACAGCAGAACAGCTGAAATCAGTATCTCCGATATGGGGAGGGGAGTGCCGCAAAATCTTGAACACGACATATTTGAACCGTTTTTTAGCACGGTACGCACCGGTCTTGGGATGGGGTTATTTATTGCCAAAGATTTATGCGAAATTAATCAGGCTAACCTGACTCTGACTTATGCCCGAGAGAAAAGTTGTTTTGTGATTACGCTTAATCAAACCAGTGAGATGCAGTTATGAATAAAAACTGTGTACTTGTTATTGATGATGAACCCGATATTTGCGAGCTATTATCGCTTACCCTGACCCGCATGGGGCTGAATTGTATAACAGCAAATAGTTATCAGCAGGCGCTGACGCAGCTGGAAGCCCGTAATTTTTCATTAGTACTGACTGATATGCGCCTGCCTGATGGCGATGGCATTGATGTGGTAAAATTTATCCAGAAGAACAAACCGCAGTTACCGGTTGCAGTGATTACGGCCTATGGCAATGTCGAGGGAGCAGTCAATACCTTGAAAGCCGGAGCTTTTGATTATATTTCAAAACCGGTTGATTTGACGCTGTTAAAAGACCTGGTAACAACAGCATTATCCATGCAGCAAAAAAAAGTGACTCCACCAGCGGATACGTTGCTTGGCAATAGCACGGTGATGAAAGAATTGAAAAACAGTATCGAAAAACTGGCGCGTAATCAGGCTCCGGTCTTTATTCTGGGTGAATCTGGAGTCGGTAAAGAACTGGTCGCGCAACTTATCCATCGCCAGGGGCCGCGTGCTGAAAAGCCATTTATTCCGGTCAACTGCGGCGCAATTCCGGCTGAACTGATGGAGTCTGAGTTTTTCGGTCATAAAAAAGGCAGTTTTACAGGCGCAATCGCCGACAAGGCCGGGCTTTTTGAGGCGGCCAATGGGGGAACTCTGTTTTTGGATGAAATCGCCGAGTTGCCTCTGGCTATGCAGGTTAAATTGCTTCGCGCCATTCAGGAAAAAGCGATTAAACCAATCGGGGAGCATAATGAAATACCGGTTGATGTCAGGATTCTCAGTGCCAGCCATAAAAATTTACAGGCTGAAATTATCGCTGGGCGTTTTCGTCAGGATTTGTATTATAGGGTTAACGTCATCGAATTAAAGGTACCGACTCTGCAGGAGCGGCTTGAGGATATTCCGCTTCTTGCCAACCATATTTTGAAAAAACTGGCTGAAAAACAACAGCGCGGTGTGGCTCCGTTATCAAAAAACTGTATTCAGGCTTTGCAGGCTTATCCCTTTCCGGGTAATGTCCGTGAGTTAGAAAATATTCTGGAGCGGGCAATAGCGCTCTGTGAAGATAATACGATTAATGTAAGCGACTTGCATTTGCCGCAGCAAAGCAGTTTGCCGGTTACCGCGTCGAAAGAAAGCATCAAAGATCTTGATGGCTCTTTGCATGATCATGAGAAAGAAATTATCTTAAACGCCCTGGAGAAAACGAAGTGGAACCGTACAGCAGCGGCCAAAATACTTGGCGTTAGCTTCAGGACATTACGTTATCGGTTAAAGAAATTGGGATTGGATGAGTAAGTTGGGTTACTCTTGAGCCAGAAACTTTACCTCATCCATCATAGCATCAGTCCGAGCCAGTAAATACCGATCGTTTTTTGCCAGTATTTTAGCCTGGCGCAGACTGCGCAGGGCTTCCCGGTGGCGTCCCTGAAGCAATTGGCATTGCGCCTCAGTGAAATAGGCATAAGCCTTCTGATTGGCGGCAGATTGTGCTCTTGCCAGCTGTTCGCATAAAATCAAATCCTTTTTAAAGCGCCGTGAACCTTTGAGTAAAACGGCTGATGCTTTTTCTGCTTTTCCAGCAGCCAGCAACCCCTGCCCATATGCCATCAGTGCGGCATAATTTTCGGGATATAATGTTTGCAAGTCCTGAAGCCTTTTAATAGCGGCCTCATATTCCTTATTGCCGGTTTCGGCCTGCGCCATAGCGATTTGATAAAATAAATTATTATTGTCATGGGCTAATAATGGATTGATAAGGGATTTGGCTTGCCCGAATTGATTTATGCCAAGCAAAGCCAGTGCATGGCCAAAGGCGCAGGCGGCAGCAGGCGTTTTTTTATTGCAGCCGTGTTGGTAATACTCGAGTAACTGCTTGCTATCGCGGGCAACATCATTACGTAATAATTCTTTAAACAAAAAATAATCCATGCTGTCAGCGTGATCTTTATTTTTCAACTGAAAACTTCGGTTTTCCGCTTCCGCAATCCGGTCTTCATCAAGCGGGTGAGTGCGTAAAATGGCGGGAATATTGGCGGTATAATAATAACGGGCACTTTGTTGCATTTTCTTAAAAAAACCAGCCATTGCCCGGGGATCAAATCCTGCCTGGCTGAGCATGCTGATTCCGATACGGTCCGCTTCTTTCTCATTTGCCCGCGTGAAATTAATATTATCCTGAGCAAAACCAGTCATAGTCGCAGCCATTGCTCCGCTACCCAGGGTCGGATTAATTGCGCCAAGGGCTGCAGCGGCCAGCAGAGAAGCCAGCATGGGAATCTGCATTTGTTTCTGATGTTCAAGCATACGGTATAGATGATGCAAACGGACGTGGGCTATTTCATGCGCCATAACGGCTGCCAGTTCACTCTCATTCTCACTGGCCAGGATAAGCTGCGAATTAATGCCGATATATCCGCCCGGACCGGCAAAAGCATTAATTTCAATGGATTTGACAATAAAAAAATAGGGTACCCGAATGTGCCCATAAGCGGCCAATTGCTTTCCAATATGATTTATATACTGTGTGGCCAAGGGGTGGCGCTCAACACTGTCAGCTTGATTAATTTGCTGTACGAACTCCTTTTCAAGTTCGTCAAGCTCCTGATTTGAATAGGGGGAAAAGCTATACAAAGGATTGCAGAACAGCATTGCTGCCAGGATGATTTTTATTTTCAAACCAGGCCCAGATCCTTGTCTCACGAATTACCTTCCTAATTCAATCATTTCTTGACAATAATAAACAATTTGCTTCTTCATGTACAAATTTATCAGTACAACTTAAGACAAAAATTGCTTTGCACAGGACAATTTTTTTGTATTACATGTAGGTTGGGTCGTTCCGACCCAACATTTCTTCAATCACTTTTCAGATCTTGAGTGCCTGATAAAAGGCTTGTTGGGTCAAAACGACCCAACCTACAAAATTGTCCTTTGCAAAGGAAATAAGGTTAGTTTTTGCTCTAAAAATATCAGAGTGGAGGTGATTTTTACAAGTAGTATGAATAGGTTGTTGAATGACCAGAGTTTAGTGTGAAATCTATTGCAATAGCGACTATAATAAAATTGAATAATTTGTTATCATGCGATGATTTTAACCCGTTGATTTTACTATGCACAGACAATTTATGATTGCGGCGCTTGAACAAGCCTGGAATGGCCGGGGTTTTTGCGCGCCTAATCCAGCGGTAGGAGCTGTTGTTGTGCATAATGATAAAATTATAGCAAGTGGCTGGCATCATGGTGTAGGAACAGCTCATGCTGAACAGGCCGCACTGCAACAATTATCGGAATACCCTAATGATATCACCTTGTATGTGACCCTTGAGCCCTGTAATCATTGGGGGCGAACGCCGCCTTGTGTTTCCGGCATAATTGCCGCAGGTGTTAAACGCGTTGTCTATGGTTATCCCGATCCCAACCCTGTTGTAGCAGCGAATAACACGCCTCAGATACTGAAAGAAAATGGCATAGAAGTTATTCATTATCCATTGGCTGAGATTGATCAGTTTTATCAAAGCTACTCCTGGTGGACACGGACCCGAAAACCGTGGGTTACGGCCAAAATTGCGCAATCGTTAGATGGTAAAATAGCAGCCCGCAATGGACAGCCGGTGAAATTGTCAAACGACGCCTGCGCACAGTTTACCCATCAGCAACGGCTACATAGTGATATTATTTTAACTAGCTCAAAAACAGTCATTAATGACAATCCCAGGCTTAATGCCAGACTGAAAGATAAAATATATGCCAAGCCGATTGCTGTTATTGATAGTGATTTAGCGGTAAAGGCAACTGCTGAAATTTTTACAACGGCTCAATTTTGCCGTATATTTCACGCCGAGTCAGTGCAGCCAGAGCAAAAAATTGCCAATTGTGACTATCATGCTGTCAAAATGGAGAAGGGGCGTCTGGATTTGCATCAAATCATTACTCATCTCGGCAGTCTGGGATATCACGATGTCTGGGTTGAGGCCGGCGGTGAATTGTTTTCAGCATTGCATAAACAGGGATTGATTAATAAAACATATCTGTATATTGTTCCCAGGATTTTGGGCAATGCCGCAATATCAGCATACCATGACGATATTTTCCAAAATCGGGAGTATGATATCTTATGGCAGCCGTTCGCTGATAATATGATAGTCGATATTGTCTGGCAGGAGAGGGAATGCGTACATTCTTAATCAAGTTATGGCGCGCCCTTAATTATAAAACGTTTGCTATTTTTAGTTATTTGACCCGTATTATTGCGCATCCGCTCACTATTTCGGGCCAGTTGAAAAATGAGGTTGAATAATGTCAACAAGCCCTTTTACGACAATTGAACACGCCATTGAAACCATCAAGGCTGGCGGCATGATTATTTTAATGGATGACGAAAATCGTGAAAACGAAGGGGATTTGGTTGTTGCCGCTGACTTTGCAACAGCTGAGGCGGTCAATTTTATGTCCCGTTTTGGCTGTGGTTTAATCTGTTTGTCAATGGCTGATGAGATGGTCGACAGGCTGGGGCTGCCCATGATGTCAAACAATAACCGTTCGCCATACGGCACGGCTTTTACTGTTTCTATTGAGGCTGCAAACGGCGTATCAACAGGCATCTCAGCCAGAGATAGGGCCACAACAATTGCCGTTGCAATTGATCCGGCAGCGACTCCTAAAGACGTAATTACACCAGGCCACGTTTTTCCTTTAAAAGCTAGAAAAGGCGGGGTGTTAGAACGTCCTGGCCAAACAGAGGGCAGTGTTGATCTGGCGAAACTCGCTGGATTAAAGCCTGCTGCCATGATTTGCGAAATCATTAATGAAGATGGCACCATGAGCCGTCGTGATGATCTGGCGGCTTTTTCGCGCCAGCACAATATTCCAATGGTGACTGTACGTGATTTGATTGATTATCGGGTTCGCCGTGAGCAATTGGTAACGGTAGCTGCCAAATCAAATATTCCTCTTCATGAGTATGGTGATTTCACCATGACTGTTTTTAAAAATCAGCTGGATTCAGCCGAACATTTTACTCTGGTAAAAGCACCGGCAACTTCCGGGCAGGCGCCGTTGGTACGGATACACTCTGAATGCATTACTGGTGATGTGTTTGGCTCGTGCAAATGTGATTGCGGCGAGCAGCTTAAACAGTCTCTGGCACTGATTGCAAAGCAGGGCGGTATGCTTATTTATTTAAGACAGGAAGGTCGAGGGATAGGCCTTGCAAACAAATTGAAAGCTTATGAATTGCAAGAGCAAGGTTTAGATACGGTGGAAGCGAATTTGAAGCTTGGTTTACCGGCTGATGCACGAGATTATGCGATTGCGTTTCAGATTCTGAAATTTTCAGGCATTGATGTTTTGCGTTTACTGACAAATAATCCTGAAAAAGTCCAGGCGCTTGAAAAATACGGGATTCAGGTTAACGAGCGAATTCCTTTAACGGTTACGCCATCTCATGCCAATCGCAATTATCTGAAAACCAAACAAATCAAGCTTGGTCACTTTTTAACCATTGATTAAGGATAATTATGAAATTTATCAATGCTGCCGCAGGAGAGCGTACTTCTTCTTTTCCCGTTGCAATTGTTGTCAGTCAGTTTAATCAGCCAATCACCGATGAACTGAAAAACGGCGCAATAGCACGGTTGCAGCAAGCCGGTATTAAAGATAGCGATATTACTGTGATTGAAGTACCAGGCGCAGTTGAGATCCCTTTAATTGCCAAACGCCTGGCAATTAAAGGCGAAGTTGAAGTTATCATTGCCCTGGGCGCTGTCATCCGCGGCGAAACAACTCATTATGATTACGTTTGTAATCTGGTTAGCGACGGTTGCCAGCAGATTGCTCTCGAATACAATATTCCGGTTATCTTTGGTGTCCTGACCACTGAAAATGATGAGCAAGCCTGGGACAGACTAGGTGGAAAGCACGGCCATAAAGGCAAAGACGCCGCCGATTGCGCACTGGATATGCACACAATTTTACGTGCATTGTAATTATATCCATTACCGCAGCTTGGGTCTTATTGACCCAACAAAACCCTTTCCTCAAACAAAAAAATAAAATCACTACTAATTCTGCCTGCTTTTTGATAAAATTAAGCCCCGTTCATATGCAAAAATAATTAATCCGCTTACAAGCGGGTTCAGGCATTCCAAACGGGGTCTTTCATGGCAAACTATTTATTTATTACTGGCGGTGTAGTTTCTTCTCTTGGCAAAGGTATTGCCGCAGCCTCACTGGCCGCTATTCTTGAAGCGCGTGGCTTGAAAGTCACTCTGATTAAGCTCGATCCATACATCAACGTTGATCCCGGTACAATGAGCCCTTTTCAGCATGGTGAAGTATTTGTTACCGAAGATGGGGCTGAAACAGATTTGGATCTTGGGCACTACGAGCGTTTTGTACGCACGACCATGACCAAGCGCAATAATTTTACCTCAGGTAAAATCTACGAAACCGTGATTAAAAAAGAACGGCGGGGCGACTACCTTGGCGGCACGGTTCAGGTTATTCCTCATATCACCAATGAAATCATCCGTTCAATTAAAGCTGGAGCAGAAGGTTTTGATGTTGCCATGATTGAAATTGGCGGAACAGTAGGGGATATTGAATCATTACCGTTTCTTGAAGCAATCCGGCAAATGCGTATTGAGCTTGGTTCCCAACGCTCCCTGTTCATTCACTTGACCCTGGTACCCTATATTCCGACGTCCGGCGAAACCAAAACCAAACCTACCCAGCACTCGGTAAAAGAGCTCCGTTCTATTGGTATTCAGCCCGATATTTTAATCTGCCGTTCAGAAAAGCCCCTTTCAGTGGCGGATCGGGCTAAAATTGCTTTATTTACCAACGTTGAAAAAGAAGGGGTTATTTCACTCCAGGATGCCAAAAGCATTTACCAGATCCCAATGATTCTGCACGAGCAAGGACTTGATGAAATCGTTGTCAGGAAGCTGGGCATGTCTATTGAACCTGCTAATTTGCAGGAATGGGAAGCAGTTGTTGCCGCTCAGGCAATACAGACCAGAACCGTCAAAGTAGCTATGGTAGGCAAGTATACCGAATTAAATGATGCCTATAAATCGATCAATGAAGCGCTTTGTCATGGCGGAATTCATACTCAGACCAAGGTGGAAATCGTTTATATTGATGCTGAACTGATTGAAAATAAGGGCACTGAATTACTGGCTGATGCGGATGCAATATTAATTCCAGGCGGGTTCGGCGAGCGCGGCATCGAAGGTAAAATCCGTGCGATTCAATATGCCCGCGAAGCCAAAGTGCCGTTTTTGGGAATTTGCCTTGGCATGCAAACCGCAGTGATTGAATTTGCCCGTAATGTAGCCGGTATGACCAATGCCAACTCCACAGAGTTTGACAAAAGTACGCCTTATCCGGTTGTGGGCTTAATCAACGAATGGATGGAAGCCGATGGCAGCGTCAATCTGCGTGATGAAAACACTGATTTGGGTGGAACCATGCGGCTTGGAGCTCAGAAATGCCTGCTGGATCGCAGCTCAAAGGCATATGCCATCTATCAGAAAGAGCAGATTTTAGAACGGCACCGTCATCGCTATGAGGTCAATAACCAGTTAGTTGGAAAGCTGGTTGAAAAGGGGCTTGTGATTTCTGGCCGCTCAGGCGATAACACATTGGTTGAAATGGTGGAGTTGCCAGATCATCCCTGGTTTGTTGCCTGCCAGTTCCACCCTGAATTTACTTCAACCCCGCGCGATGGCCATCCCTTGTTTATACAGTTTGTTACTGCTGCCCGCGCGTATCACGAACAGAAGGATAACTAATGAAATTATGTGGTTTTGAAGTCGGCATTGAATCGCCCTTGTTTTTAATTGCTGGTCCCTGTGTGATCGAAAGTGAAGAAATGGCGCTGGAAACAGCCGGGTATCTGAAATCGATCTGTGCGGAACTTAAGCTGTCTTTTATCTATAAATCGTCTTTTGATAAGGCAAACCGCTCTTCTTTGCACAGCTATCGTGGACCCGGTTTTGAAAAGGGCTTGCAGATCCTTGAAAAAGTGAAGCAACAAATTGGCGTTCCTGTGTTGACCGATGTTCATGAAGACACCCCATTGCTTGAAGTAGCAAGCGTGGTTGATGTACTGCAGACGCCGGCTTTTTTATGCCGGCAAACCAATTTCATCCAGAAAGTTGCTGCCTTGAACAAACCGGTTAACATCAAAAAAGGGCAATTTCTGTCGCCCTGGGAAATGAAACATGTGGTAACAAAAGCACAAGCCTGCGGTAATCAGCAGATTATGGTGTGCGAGCGCGGAGCCAGTTTTGGATATAATAACCTGGTTTCCGATATGCGTTCACTGCAAATCATGCGCGAAACCGGCTGTCCGGTTGTCTATGATGCCACTCATTCAGTTCAGTTACCTGGCGGCAATAATGGCACATCGGGGGGGCAGCGTGAATTTGTGCCTGTATTGGCAAGAGCGGCAGTCGCAGCTGGAATTGCCGGAATATTTATGGAAACTCACCCAAATCCGGACAAGGCATTAAGCGACGGCCCAAATAGCTGGCCTCTGGAGCAAATCAAACCACTGCTGGAAAGCCTGCTAGCTATCGACAAAGTAACCAAAGCAAGCTGTTTTGTGTAATCGAGAAATTGTCATTCCCGCGAAGGCGGGAATGACAGAAACCTTAATCTATTAAGATAGTTATAAATGCCTGAAAATATCAAAATTCTCGTCATTGGTGCAGGTATAGCGGGTCCTGCTGTTTGTTATTGGCTAAGAAAATTTGGCTTTTCTCCTGTATTAATTGAAAAATCTGGTTCTATTAGGAAAGGGGGACAGGCGCTGGATGTTCGCGGCATAGCGACTCATCTCGCTCGAGAAATGGGTGTTTATGATCAAATCTGTGATAGACGCACGCGAATAGAATTCGGTCGTTTTGTAGATTCATCTGGTAAAGTTCTACATGAAGAACAGGGTGAGAAATTCGGGTTCAGGCAAGATGATGAAGTCGAAATTCTGCGCGGTGATTTGGTTGAAATCCTGATGAAAACAATTGCTGATGTACCTTGTTATTTCAATCAATCCGTTACCAGCATTGACCAGAGTGCTGATAACGTCACAGTCGCATTTATGGACGGCAAGATTGAAAAGTATGACCTGGTAATTGCTGCAGATGGTATTCACTCTGCTGCAAGGCGTATGATTTTTGATAAAAATGAATATCAGTTAATTCATCTTGACTCCTACCTTAGTACATTTACCATTCCAAATTACCTGGGTTTGAGCCACATAGGCCTGGAGTGTGAAGCTAATCATAAAATAGTATCAATAAATAGCGATAATAACCCTGAAATAGCAATAGCCGGATTTATGTTCCGATCGCAGCATATCCTGAACGACATCCGGGATGAGCAGGAGCAAAAACAATTCCTGCGGGATACTTTTCGCGATTTTGGTTGGGAAACACAAAATATTCTAAATCGAATGCCGGAAAGCGATGATTTTTATTTTGATGCTATTACGCAAGTAAAAATGAATAACTGGACTAAATGTCGAGTAGCGCTTATAGGCGATGCAGGGTATTGTCCTTCTCCGTTATCTGGCCAAGGTAATAATTTGGCATTCGTTGGAGCATATATCCTTGCGGGAGAATTAAAAGCTGCTAATGGTAATTATATGCAGGCCTTTGCTCGTTATAATGAACTACTACGCCCTTTCGTTGAGGCTAATCAAAAGTTTGGTGTTTGGGTAAGTAAATCATTCCTTGTAGAAGATGAAGTTTCCAAGGAAATTGCAGAAGAGCGCTCAAAGAGAACCCTGGCCATGATAAAATCCGTTTCAAATGCGATTACCTTACCTCAATATGAATAATTAAATCAACTAGGTAACGTCCCTAAAGTTTTTGCTTATTTAAAGCACAGATTTTAAAATTTACCCATATCCGCCCCCTCTCCCGCGAAAGGAATTTGAATAGTATACAGATGGTTCTTCGCGGGAGAGGGTTGGGGAGAGGGGATGTCACGAATGGTAATAGATGATGCGCTTTGGACAAATTACTCGATATAACAAAATCAACTATATATGCCCCTATAGGGACTTGTCGTTTAAATTTAAATCCTAGTCGATTTGCTCGAAGGTAATACCATAGATGCTGCTCTGTAAGAGTTCTTTGCCTACTTAATTTCTTTGCGTGTTGCCTCAGTATCGATTTGTCCACTTCCCTCTCCCCAACCCTCTCCCGCGAAGGATCATCAGTATATTATTCAAATTCCTTTCGCGGGAGAGGGAGCAGATTGGGGTAAATATAAAAATCTGTGCATTAAATAAACAAAAAAACTTTAGGGACGTTACCTAATGAATTTAGAAAAAATTGAGCGAGAAGCAAAATCTTAAGCAGACCACGTTTGTGAGTTAAAGGTAATCTTTATTGTTCATGTGATTTAAAATTTATTGATTTACAAGAAATTAGCTGATGTTCTTGGCGGAGAGACAGGGATTCGAACCCTGGGAAGGTTTCCCTTCAACGGTTTTCAAGACCGCCGCAATCGACCACTCTGCCACCTCTCCGAGACGAATACTATCGCAACCCCTATTTCATTGCAAACGTTTTTTTTATTATTTTTGCTTTTGATGAAAAAAATTGGTTGAAACCTCGCAAATTCAGTTGTGATGGGTATAATGTCGGACATTCAGTTACGGTATTTATTCGTGCAGGTGTATGATATGAAACGAATTCAGGCAATTACCCTGGCAGCTGTTGTAGTGTCGCTTACAGCATGTTCATGGTGGAATAAAGATGAGGATGATTCAAGTCCTTTTAAAGGCATGACTGCAAAGCAGCTTTATACAGAATCAAAAGCTGCTTTGAAGAGCGGTGAGTATGACAGCGCTGCCAAACGTCTTGAGGCGATGGAGTCCATGTATCCGTTCAGCGAGTATGCCGAACAGGCGCAGATGGACTTGGTTTATGCTTATTATAAGAAAGAAGATTATGCTTCGGCGGCGGCAACAGCGGAGCGGTTTATTCATCTTTATCCGCGTGCTAAAAATGTGGATTACGCCTATTATATGAAAGGACTGGCTAACTTCCAGCAACCGCGCGGTACTTTTGCAAATTATTTGCCTATGGATGAATCCTGGCGTGATCCAGGAACTCAGGCGCAGGCTTATGCTGATTTTTCTATGCTGGTTGAGCGTTTCCCGCAAAGCCGCTATAAGCCAAACGCGCAACAAAGAATGCTCTACCTGAGAAATATGTTTGCTCAGCATGAATTGAATATTGCCAAATACTATTTTAAACGCAAAATGTATGTTGCTGCTGCCGAGCGGGCTGGTTTCCTGGTGAAAACCTATCAACAGGCTCCAAGCGCTCAGGAAGCCTTGATTATTATGTACCAGGCTAATAAGGCGCTGGGACTAAATAAAGCTGCTGATGATGCTCTGGCCGTTTATAAAGCCACTTATCACAGTATGCCGCAAGGTATTACAGAATAGGAACAAACACTGTGGCCAAAGCCCTTTGCCGCTATTTGTTGTTTACTTGTTTAGCGCTGGCAGCGTCAGCGCTGCAAGCCTTATCGTCTGATGAAGCTTTATTGCTCCGCAAGGATTTCCAGCTGTATCAGGCCTGGTCTTTAAGCCGAAACTATTATTTTGGTACTTCGCTTCCTCGTGATCGCTTGTCGGCCCTTGCCTGGCAAATGGTGTATGTTGATTTGCTTCCTGCAGGTTACCCGCAGAAAGATCAGATGTTATCTTTCTTTTTGAATGGACTCAGCCAGGAGCAAGTGCAGCAGGCCAAGGCCCGATCAAAACAGTTAATCGAAAATTATAATCTTGGTGCGCCATTTTCCGAGGAAAATTTAAGCAAGGCATATGCCTTGCGTGATGAAACGAATAATTGGCAAGCATTACAACCCGAATATGTTCCGTATTCTGCGGCAGGCAGATTTAAAAACTGGATCGAGTGGATCGCTGATCATATAGGCCGGGAATTTGCGGCCATGCTGGATCAGAAAGGGTATCGATTGCTGACCGCTCACGCTTTTCCGATTGTTTATGGCCAGGTAGCAGTTAAAGGCCCTGAAGCTCCGGAAATGGTGTTAGCAAACATCCCTCTATCAGAAAACGGTTACTTTGTGGCTCATGCAGATACGGCTACGTTGCATTTTCAATTGGCAGGTTATAAACCGGTTGCGGTAAATATCAATCCTGAGCAACAAATTCAAGCTATTCCGCCGGTTGTTCTGGAGCCTTTGCCGCATAGTAAAAAAACAGGGGTAGTCGGCCGGATTTTACCCTGGAATGGTTTTACACAAGGTAATATTTTGTTACAGGCTGATGATGGCGATCCTTCGCCACGCGATCCCTGGAAACGGCCAGCCATACCACTTACCGTTACCAATACCGGTCAATTTTATGCAACCGGGTTAGCGCCCGGGCGTTATAAATTATTTATTAATACCGCCGGATTGAGTACGGTTGTGAAATTTGCAGCGAAAGAGGGTGAGATTCGCGGGCTTTCGATTATTGATCTGCGTAGTAAGATTTATTCACGTAAATAGAAGATGTTGAAATGTTGGGCTTTACAGCCCAGCACTAGGCAAAAACCTCATCCGCTATTTTATTTTCCACCGTGGTTTCACTGTTGCCATTTAACCCGGCAATCAAATCATCGGTCAAGGCACGCAGTTCACCAGCCAACAGGGTCAGGGCCGCATCACGCTGTAAATACTCTTCTTCCAGCTGTTGAGTTTCGTTAAATTCATCAATCAGATAATCCAGAGTTTTCAAGCGCTTGAAGGTCAGATCATGAGTCAGGGTAAACTGAATGCGTTCTTTCCAGATCAAGGAGATTTCGGCTGCAACCAGACCTTGGGATAAAAGGGTAATTATCTCTTCTGCCGGCATTTCATATCCCTTGCAATTAACCCGTTTTTTCTCATCGCTTAAAGAAAACAGCAGACAATCAGAAGCAAGCTGGAAAGAAGGAGGTAACAGGGCAGGGTCATTGATCCATTCAGCAAAACGTGTTGCCAGGTTTTCATGATAAAATAACGGCTCCAGTTGTAATCCAGGCACCGATTTACGAAGTAAGGAAATTAACTGCGAAGCCTGATTATCGCTTGCGGTATTAACAATTAACCGTTTGCTTTGAGTATCAAGCAAGGCTAGCAGGCGCTTCTGGACACAGAATGATTTGGGTAATAATTCAAACTCCAGATCTTCCGCCATTTGAGCTTTTTCAGCACGTTTAATTTTACGGCCTTGTTGGGCTTCAAGGGTATTGATTCGCTCGGCAAGCAATTTGTTAATTACACCGCGCGGTAAAATGCGCTCTTCTTTTCCGAGGCAGATCACCGCGCTGCCGGCAACTTCCTGGATTAACTCATCTGCGTAAGCAGGTAACCAGCCATAGGTGAATCGGGCATGGGGCGGACAGGCTTTTAATGTTTCTTCTGCCAGCAACTCCTGCAGATTAACCTCTTCCTTCATCTCATAATTGTAAACCAGTGCATTATTAAACCACATAGTAGATCCTTTTGAAGCAAATCATGATGCTAACATGTTCCAGAGTAAATTTGCAGTCATCTACCAAAATGCGTTAATTGCAATAACATAGGATTTAAATTCTGACGTATCACGGCCTGCCAGAGTTTTCCATACACCGGCAATAAGCCCGACGTTGGAATTAAAATTCCATTCCAAAGCAGGAGCAATGGTTATCTCATCAGTCGGATTCTGCCCGATATGTGCAGGCTGTCCAGCGCTGTTTGTGCCTGCATATCCGCTGAAACGAGTGCGGTGGCGATGGGCAAAGAAACCTTCCATTACTGCGACAAGGTGCTGGGTAAGGCTTAATTCGCCAGCAATATCGATACTTTGTAAATCGCCGGGATGTACATTGCCTAAAGTATTTGCCGCACCGCCGAAACTGTTATAGCCATAGACACTGACATCAGCAGCATAAACATAGGCAAGACTTAAACGGGTACGGAGATAATGAACATCTGTAATAGGCAGTAAATGCTGGAAATTCAAATTAAACGCAGTCTGATAACTGCCAATCCCGGTTGAATCGGTTCCATTATTGACAGGATCGAGATCTTCAAATTTACCGGTAGGAATAATTTCCTGAATGGTGACACGTAAATCAGGTATCAAACGCCTGCCTTTTTGTTCAATAAGCTGATAACCGAGGGTTGCACTTACATCGCTCATATGGTGAGAGTTCTGGCCATGGAAACGATTGTAAGCATAAGGGGCGCTGAATTGCACATCCATAGAGTCTGAAATACCATGTGTAAATATCGGATTACCTACTATACTGCTGCCCATAGGAGCATGAGTAAGTTTCCAATGCCGGTTATATATGCCTTCGTTGTCAGTGAAAAAACCATAGACCTCAAGATTGGTATGTCCGGCAGGAATGGTATGGCCCGAAGGCGCCAGTAATGGGCCTGTATACCAGGGAGCTGCAAACAATACGGAATTATATAATAAAAACAGAAGGGAACCAATAAATCGAATGACTGCCTGTCGCATAATGCTCCTTGTATGAACTGATTTGTCTTGCGGTGAGCAACAAGTCTGATGTAGATTAGCCCACTTTATTATTTGGAAAATAGTTTACTTATGCATACAGCAGTTTATCTTCATCAAGCCAAAGAAAGCAATATCCGCCGAGGCCATCCATGGATATTTCCCAAAGCAATAGACAAAATCAAAGGTAAGCCGACTACTGGCGGTCTGGTCGATATCTTTGATTCACAGGGTCAGCAAATGGGCATGGGGGTCTATAATGAACATTCGCTCTATCGAGTCAGAGTGCTGGCGCTTAATGAGGCCGGACTGACGCTTCAGGCGCTGGTTATCAGACGTTTGCAGCAGGCTAAATCCATTCGTACCGCCTTAAACCTGCCTGATGCACAAACAACGGCATTTCGGTTGTTTAACAGTGAAGCCGATGGTTTGTCAGGCTTAACCATAGATTGCTTTAACCAGGTATGTGTAGTGGCCAGTTCAGCTTACTGGGTAGAGTTAAATCGGGAAATTATTACTGAGGCTATTCAGACCGTGCTCAAACCCGAGCAAATTATCTGGTTGCCGCAGACAAAGCCATTGTCTCAGGATGGCTGGACAATAACTGATGCTCCCAGGGAAAACGCTCACAGTACTGAAGTGCTGGAGGCGGGCGTCCGTTATCAGGTCAATTTTGCGCAGGCGCAAAAAACCGGATTATTTCTGGATCAACGAGAAAACCATCAGCGGATAGCAGCGTTGGCAAACGGTAAGCGGGTATTGGACTTATATAGTTATACTGGCGGCTTCGCTTTGCATGCCGCGAAGGCTGGCGCTGCTAAAGTAACGGCCGTTGACAGTTCAGAGCAGGCCATTGCGCAGGGACGGAGTAATGCTGCTTTAAATGGCCTGGATCATATTGAATTTGTAGAGGCGGATGCCCGCGATTATCTTGGGCATGCCGGAGAATATGATATTGTTATTCTTGATCCGCCAAAGCTGGTTCCATCCCAGCAGCATTTGCAGAAGGCAAAAAATTACTATCGTTTTCTGCATCGGGAAACGTTTAAGGCTATGCGTTCAGGATCGTTATTGATGACATGTAATTGTTCGTCTGCCTTGTCGCCGCAGGAATTTTGTAACCTGGCCAGTTCACAGGCTGCGGCTGTTGGTAAGCAGGTTCGTTTGCTTGGGGTCTTTGGACCGTCAAGCTGTCATCCTGTGTTGCCTGCTTTTCCTGAGGGAAATTATTTGACAGCTGTGTTGCTTGCTGTAGTGTGAAGGGTTGCTTTGCAAATTCCGAGCGGGTAAGGATGCCCGGTTAAAGTCTGTTTCGCAAACACGCATGAAGTCATCCTGACGCTCCCAGATGCCCGTCCCTGGCATCTGAGGGTTTGCAAAACAGACTTTAACCGGGCATCCTTACTGCAATTTTGGGAGTGCCGGCAACGCTGTGTGTTTTATGTTAAGGAGAACATTATGTTATTACAAAAAGAAAAAACCTGTCTGGTTTTGGTTGATGTGCAGGAAAAATTAATTCCATTAATTCATAATCATTCGGATGTAGTAAACCGCTGCCAATGGTTGATGCGGCTGGCACGCGAATTGTCTGTACCTTGTGTAGTCAGTGAGCAATACCCTCGTGGGCTTGGTCATACGGTGCCTGAGTTGCTGCAGGATAACCATAGTACCATCATTGAAAAGGTTCACTTTTCCTGCTGGCGTGAACCGTCTTTCAAAAATGAGTTACAGACGATTAATCGTGATCAGATTGTTTTGATTGGTATAGAAACGCATGTCTGTGTGCTACAGACGGCAATTGATTTACATGATGCCGGTTTTCAGGTTTTTGTGGTTGTTGATGCTGTCGGTAGCCGGAATGAGCTGGACTATCGTTATGGCTTAAAACGGATGAAACAGACAGGGGTGCATTTGGTTACTTCTGAAATGGTGTTTTTTGAATGGGTAGAAAAAGCAGGATCGCCGGAATTTAAAGCATTAAGTCAGTCTTATTTAAAATAATAACGAGGGATTGTGATGAAACTGGATAACCAAGTTGTAGTCATTACGGGTGGAGGATCGGGCTTGGGCGCTGCTTGTGCGGATTATTTCAGCAAGCATGGCGCACGGGTAGCGATTTGGGATAAAAACCCTGGTAAAAAAAGCGATAAAATAGCGCTTGGCATTAGTTGCGATGTCAGTTCTGAATCAGAGATTGAACGGGCATTACAAGAAACTGTCAATATGGTTGGCGTACCACGTATTTGCATTAACTGTGCAGGAATTGCGCCGGCTAAACGGATGGTTGGTAAAGAAGGCGCGATGCCGCTTGAGGCTTTTAAGCAGGTTATTGATATTAATCTGATCGGTACCTTTAACGTGATGCGGGTTACGGCCGCTGCAATGTCCGGACTGGAGCCGGATGCGGAGTCTGGCGAACGCGGGGTAATTATTAACACGGCTTCTGTCGCAGCTTATGAAGGACAAATTGGCCAGATGGCCTACAGTGCGTCAAAAGGCGGTGTGGTCGCTATGACCTTGCCGGCAGCGCGTGAGCTTGCCCAGCATGCCATTCGAGTGAATACTATCGCCCCTGGCTTAATGGCAACGCCAATGTTGTTAGGCATGCCGCAGGAAGTGCAGGATAGCCTGGCTAGTACGGTGACATTTCCCAAGCGGCTTGGACATCCAGAGGAATACGCGGCTTTGGCGGCGCATATTGTTGAAAATGAATTAATTAATGGTGAAGTAATCAGGCTTGACGGGGCATTAAGAATGCAGGCGCGTTAATTCAGGAAAAAGAATTTTATAGCTTGCTCATCACTTTAGCGGTAAACTATTGCCCTTTGTTAAAAATTTGATGAGACCAGTCTATGTTAGAAGTAAATCAGATCACTTTTTCGTTAGCCGATCTTGAAAAGCGGGTAACAGCGCTTCGGGGGTATCTTTGACTTTGATGTCAAAAAAGAACGTCTCGAAGAAGTTGTCCGTGAACTTGAGTCGGCTGATGTATGGAACAAACCCGAGTATGCGCAGGCGCTTGGAAAAGAACGGGCGCAGTTGGAATCTGTAGTAAATCAGTTGCAGAATCTTACCCAGTCTCTTATTGATCTTGGCGAACTGTTTGAGCTTGCCCGGGAGGAAGATGACGAACTGGCCATTGCTGATGTTTCTTCCGAACTTAACAGTATTGAGCAGCAGGTCGCTGATCTTGAATTTCGCCGCATGTTCTCCGGTAAAATGGATGGCGCCAGCGCTTATCTCGATATTCAGTCCGGCTCAGGCGGCACTGAGGCGCAGGATTGGGCTGAGATGCTGTTGCGGATGTATTTGCGCTGGGGTGAAAAACATGGTTTCAATACCGAACTGATTGAATGCTCCGCCGGCGAGGTTGCAGGCATTAAAAGCGCTACTATTCATTTTACCGGCGAATATGCCTATGGTTGGCTGCGTACAGAAACCGGCGTGCATCGCCTGGTACGTAAATCCCCCTTTGATTCTGGTAATCGGCGCCACACTTCATTTGCTGCGGTATTTATCTCCCCTGAAATTGATGATGATATTGAAATCGAAATCAACCCCGCTGATTTACGCGTTGACACTTACCGGGCGTCAGGCGCAGGCGGCCAGCACGTAAACCGTACGGACTCGGCAGTTCGGATTACCCATGTACCCAGTGGTATTGTTGTTCAATGCCAGAATGATCGCAGCCAACATAAAAACCGTGATCAGGCAATGAAGCAATTACGAGCTAAACTGTATGAAATGGAATTGCAAAAGAAAAATGCCGAACAACAGGCATTGGAAGAAAGCAAATCCGATATTGGATGGGGATCGCAAATACGTTCTTATGTTCTTGATCAATCGCGGATTAAGGATTTGCGTACTGGTGTAGAAACCAGTAATACCCAGGCAGTATTGGATGGCGATCTTGATCAATTTATTGAAGCCAGTTTAAAAGCAGGAGTAGAGGCATGACCGAAGAATATCTGGATGAAAGCGAAGTCTATCAAATCCGTAAACAAAAATTAGCAGACTTACGCGAGCAGGGATTTAATTTCCCTAACCAGTTTCGTCGAAAGTATTTGGCTGACAGTTTGACGCAGCAATATGGCGATAGTGATAAAGAATCACTGGCAAATCAGCATATTCAGGTCGCTGTTGCCGGCCGTATTGTACTGCGCCGCGTAATGGGGAAGGCAAGTTTCTTCCATATTCAGGATGTTTCCGGCCGGATTCAGGTTTATATCCGGCAAAATGATTTACCCGAATTATATGAGCAGTTTAAACATTGGGATTTAGGCGATATCGTTGGTGTAGAAGGGTATTTATTTAAAACTAATACCGGTGAACTTTCTATCCATGCCGAAGGTGTTCAGCTTTTAACAAAATCTTTGCGGCCCATGCCTGACAAATTTCATGGTTTGGCTGATCAGGAAATGCGCTACCGTAAACGCTACGTCGATTTGATTGCCAACGAAGAAACTCGAAAAACATTCCTGATGCGTTCGCAATTAATTAAAGCATTCAGGCAATTTATGGATAGTCACCAGTTTTTGGAAGTTGAAACGCCAATGATGCATCCGATCCCCGGCGGAGCGGTGGCCAGACCGTTTGTGACTTACCATAATAGTCTGGATATGGAAATGTTTTTGCGGATTGCCCCCGAGCTTTATTTAAAACGCCTGGTGGTCGGCGGTTTTGAGCGGGTCTATGAAATTAACCGTAATTTCCGTAACGAAGGGTTGTCTACCCGCCATAATCCGGAATTTACCATGGTTGAATTTTATCAAGCCTATGCTGATTACAAGGATTTGATGAATTTTACCGAGGAATTACTGCATCACTTATGCGATGTCGTCTTAGGTACCCGCCATATTGAATATCAGGATAAGGTAATTAATTGTGCTGATCCCTTTGCCCGTTTGAGTGTTACCGAAGCAATCCTGCACTATCTGCCGCAGATAAGCGCGGATCAAATTGAAACTGTTGATGGTTGCCGTGCAATCCTGAAACAGAAAGGTTATGCCTTCAAAACGACAGACGGCCT
Source organism: Legionella dresdenensis (assembly GCF_042649825.1). Classification (NCBI taxonomy): domain Bacteria; kingdom Pseudomonadati; phylum Pseudomonadota; class Gammaproteobacteria; order Legionellales; family Legionellaceae; genus Legionella; species Legionella dresdenensis. Next base: position 92,208 of record NZ_JBHSAB010000005.1, read on the forward strand.
GGGTAAGTTGCAAATGATTCTGTTTGAAGAGGAAGTGGAGCATCTGTTAATCCAGCCTACCTTTATCACCGGTTATCCAACCGAGGTTTCGCCGCTCGCGCGACGTAGCGACGACAATCCTGATCTGACCGATCGTTTTGAGTTTTTCATTGCCGGCCGCGAAATTGCCAATGGGTTTTCAGAGTTAAATGATGCCGAAGATCAGGCAGAACGATTTCATCTTCAGGTGAAAGAAAAAGACGCCGGTGATCTCGAGGCAATGCATTTTGACAGCGATTATATTGAAGCGCTGGAGTACGGCATGCCGCCGACAGCGGGTGAAGGGATAGGGATAGACCGCCTTGCGATGTTATTCACAAACTCGTCATCAATACGTGATGTCATTTTATTCCCGCATTTGCGCAGATAAGGAAACGGCAGCCCGATAAACCCGGGCTGCAAACTATTAGTTAGCCACAAGGAGAAGGCAATGAAGTTATATTACAGTAAGGGGGCATGTTCGCTGGTTGTACGTATTATCCTTAATGAGCTGAGTTTGAAAGCTGATTATGAGGCGGTTGATCTCAAGGATAAAAAAACAGCCGCAGGGATAAATTTTTTAACGGTTAATGCCAAAGGCGCTGTACCAACTTTAGAGCTGGATAATGGCGAAATTCTGACGGAAAACGCAGTCATTATGCAGTATCTTGCTGACAGCAATAAAGCAACTAATCTTCTGCCTGCTATTGGCGATTTTAATCGTTATCGCGTGCTTGAGTGGGTCAACTATATCACGACTGAATTACACAAAGGATTTTCGCCTTTATTTAATCCAAATCTTGATCAGGAAATTAAAAAAACAATTTTTATTCCTCAGTTGCAGAAAAAATTCAGTTACGTTAATGATTGTTTACAACGTAGTACTTATTTAATGGGCGATAATTTTACCCTGCCTGATGCCTATTTATTTGTTATGTTAAGATGGGCGCATGCTTTAGGGCTTGATTTGAAAGCATGTAATCATTTAACAGACTATTACAATGGACTAAGAAAACGCGCTTCTGTCGAGCAGTCATTGCAGCAGGAAAAAGAGTAACTCAGGCTGGATTGTTTCGAATCTGGATTTTGTCATTCCCGCAGGCGGGAATGACAAAAACTAGCACTTTTATTTTGCAATCCCTTTTGCTGCGAAAAAAGCCACTAAACCAAAAAACATTGTTTGTAAGGGGTGTTTTTGTATGTAATCAAGCCAATCACCTCCGGATTTTTTTATTTCATCGACACCTTTTTCCATCATTTCAGAGGTTTCATTTTTTAAATTATTCATAATTATTTTCCTCAAAAAAATTAGTTAATAATTATTTAATTTACATAAATAGATTAAACATTTTTTCAACAAAATTTCAATTCTTTTTTTATTTTTTATTTAAATTAATGTGTGTTGGGCTGTAAAGCCCAATGGCGCTGCCTTAAGCTGTACAAAAATTGCGATATAGAAAAAAAGAGCTAA